>DAOUIC010000548.1:0-10631 GCA_034428255.1 Anaerolineales bacterium | reverse complement strand
CAGGCCCGCGCCCTGATAGAGCTCGCCGGCGTAGATCGCGGCGCCGGCCTCGGCGTCGTAGCGGCGCACCTGTTCCTTGGACTCGTCGACCCAGTCCCAGTCCTTGCCCTGCATCCCGTAGTGGGCGGTCACGGCGTTGTCGCGGACCGGATCGTACTGCCAGTTCACGAACTGGATGACTTCCTTGGCCACCGGCGAGTTGGCCGGAATCATGTAGGCCTGGGTCATGTTGGCGTTGTTGGTCCCCGCCAGCCCCATCGGACCCACCATCTTGAGCGGGAAGATGAAGTCCATGCCCGGGATCACATCCTCGAGGAAAATGCGCTGGCCCAGGATGGTCATGCGCGAGTACCAGCCACAGTGGATGCCCATGTTGCCGGAACGCAAAACCTCCTCGAAGTCCATGTTGGCAAAGACTTCCTTGTGGAACCAGCCGTTGTTCCACCACTCGTTCATCTTGCCCAGGAACGCCTCGTAACCGGGCTGCAGCTGGTAGGGCTTGATCTGGCCGTCGCTTTCGTCGTACCAGCGCGAGCGGCCGTATTCACTCCAGGCACCAAGCAGACAGCCTTCGAGGCTGCCCAGATTGTTGGTCACCAGGACGGCATCGGGGTTGGCCTCCTGGAAGGCGGCCATGTTGCCTTCGAGTTCGTCAATCGTCATCTGTTCCGCATTGAAGGGCAGACCCAACTCGTTGATCCAGTCCTCGCGGAACCAGGTGAAGTTCCAGGTGTGTCCCATCAGACCCAGGCGCGGAATGCCCCAGATGTCGCCGTTGGCGTCCTTCATCCCGCTCCAAGTGGCCTCGGGGAAGGCGGTCAGAATGTTCTGGCCGTGTTCCTCCAGCAGGTCCGTAATCGGCATGATGGCGGCCTTGTACTGGGTCCAGTCGCCGGTGAACATGTCCAGCTGTTCCGTCTGGGAACTCAGCATCAGGTTCAGGCGTTCGCGGCCGGCGGCTCCGGGCGGCGGCACAAAGCCGTTGGGGCGGATGCCCAGCTGTTCCGTGATGTAGTCCTGGACTTCCTTGTACTTTTCGGGATCGCTCCCTTCCGGCCGGACCAGGGCAATCGACGGCCAAACGTAGACGTCGACAATGCCGTCCTCGGCCATGCCCATGTCATCGCCGCCGGCGGCCGGGGCCTCGGGCTGGGGGCCGCAGGCAAGAATGATGCTGCCACTGGCAGCCAAGGCCGACAGTCGCAGGAATTGTCGGCGATCAACCGTGTACTTCAAGCCATGCTTCATGGCGTTTCTCCTTTGTACCAACAAGGTGTCGCGCACAGGCGCGCAGGCTGCCGGGGGGTGCACACCACCCCATGGCAGGCATCGCCGCGCTCTGCACGCCGCGATCGTAGCACAGCTCCGAAGGGTCCTCCCGGTCCGCTGCTCACACCATCGAGCCCAGCGGGGTGGCCTCCGCCTCGCTGGCAATCTGCTTGTTCAACGCCTGCAGGTACGCCTTGGCACTGGCCACAATGATGTCCGTGTCCACGCCGCGCCCGGAGAAGAGCCGGCGCCGGACCCGCCCCTGGGCCGTCTCCACCATGTCCCGGCCGCGGTCGGGCACCTCAATGCGGATGGTCACGTCGCCATTGGCGTCCATGCCTGCTGTGACGGCCTGCACAACGAATTCAACCAGGGTGTTCTCAACTCCGACGATGCGGTTGATGCCCTGGTAGACCGCGTCCACCGGACCGGTGCCGAAGCCGGCGTCCGTAACCACCTCGCCGCTGTCCAGCCGACGCAGGATAACCACGGCGGTGGGGGTCAGGTTCGATCCGCACTGCACCTGGACATTGACCAGCTCCCAGGTTTCCTTCGGCTGGTACACCTCGTCCGCCACCAAGGCCTCGAGGTCCGCATCCGTCACGGTCTTCTTCTTGTCGGCCAGCTCCTTGAAACTGCTGAAGACCTCGTTCAGTTCGGCCGGTTCCATGTGGTAGCCCAGCTCGTCCAGGCGGGTGCGCAGCGCATGACGGCCGCTGTGCTTGCCCAGGACCAGGCCCTGGCGGTGCTGATTCAGGCCCACCGTCTCCGCGTCCATGATTTCGTAGGTGCGCTTGTGCTTGAGCACACCGTCCTGGTGGATCCCGGCTTCGTGGGCGAAGGCGTTGGCGCCGACGATCGCCTTGTTGGGCTGGATGACCATGCCCGTATAGCGACTGACCATGTCGCTCGTGCGATGGATCTCCTGTGTCTGCACATTGGTGCGCAGGTTGTAGAACTGCGGCCGGGTGTAGAGCCCCATGACAAACTCCTCCAAGGAGGAGTTCCCCGCCCGTTCCCCGATGCCGTTGATGGTCACCTCCACCTGCCTGGCTCCGGCCGATACGGCCGCCAGCGTGTTGGCCGTGGCGAGCCCCAGATCGTTGTGTGTGTGGGTGCTGAAAATCACGTCGCGACCGCCGGGCGTGCCTTCAATCAGCGCCCGGAACAGAGCTTCGTACTCCTTCGGCTGCGTGTAGCCGACGGTGTCCGGGATGTTGAGCGTGGTCGCGCCGGCCTGAATTGCGACCTCCAGCACCTGTTTGAGGTACTCGATATCGCTGCGCCCGGCATCCTCCGGACTGAACTCGACGTCGCCGCACAGGCTGACCGCGTACTCCACCATTTCGCCCACGGTCTCCAGCACCTCGTTGCGCGACATGCGCAGCTTGTGCTCCAAGTGAATGTCACTGGTCGCGATGAAGGTGTGGATGCGGGGTCGGACGGCCGGTTCGGTAGCCGTGAAGGCCCGTTCGATGTCCTTGCGGTTGGCGCGCGCCAGCCCGGCGATCACCGGTGGCGGCAATGTGCTGCCGTCCTGGCCGATACGGATTTCGCGCCCTACGGTCTCGGCCACCCTGTGGACCGCCTTCCAGTCGCCGGGGCTGGCGATCGGAAAGCCGGTTTCGAGAATGTCGACCCCCAGGCGGGACAGCTGGCGGGCCAGCTCAAGCTTCTCATGGTCGTCCAACGTGGCTCCCGGACTCTGTTCGCCATCCCGCAAGGTGGTGTCGAAAATCAGGACGGTGTCCCCGTGGGCCACCTGGCGAGCGTACGCCGCCATATCCCCGATGGCGAACTGGCCGCCATCAACCGGAGGGTCGACTTCAGGCTGTTGCATGCCGGATGCTCTATCCATGATTCCACTCCCGTGAACGGGCCGTCGCACGGCCCAAGATCAATCAGGCTTCGCGCTCGATCTCCTGTGCGTTGAGGAAGGTCATCATGCGCCGCAGTTCAAGGCCCACCTCCTCGATCTGCTGGTATTGTTCACGGCGGCGGCGGGACTTGAAGTTCGAGAGTCCGGAGTAGTACTCGTCCATCCACTCCTCGGCGAAGCGGCCGCTCGTGACCTCCTCCAGGATCTGCTTCATGGCCTTGCGCGTCTCGTCGGTGACGATGCGCTGGCCGCTGACATAGTCGCCCCACTCGGCCGTGTCCGAGACGCTGTAGCGCATGTAGGCCAAGCCGCCTTCGTAGAACAGATCGACAATCAACTTGAGTTCGTGCAGGCACTCGAAGTAGGCAATTTCCGGTTGGTACCCCGCCTCGACCAGGGTCTCGAACGCGGCCTTGACCAATTCGCTGACGCCGCCGCAGAGCACGGCCTGTTCCCCGAAGAGGTCGGTTTCCGTCTCCTCGGCGAAAGTGGTCTCCAGCACGCCGGCGCGCGTGCAGCCCAAACCGCGGCCGTAGGACAGGGCGTTGGCCAGGGCCTGGCCGGAGGCATCCTGGTGGATGGCCACCAGGCCGGGTACGCCCGAACCCTCCGTGAAGACTTCGCGCACGCGATGGCCCGGCGCCTTGGGCGCCACCATCGACACGTCGACATGCGCGGGCGGCACGATCTGGCCAAACCGAATGTTGAAGCCGTGGGCGAACATCAGCGTGTCGCCGGGATTGAGCCCCTGCTGGATTTCCTCCTTGTAGATCTGACCCTGGACCTGGTCCGGCAGCAGGACCATCGTGATATCGGCCGACGCCACGGCATCCGCCGTGGTCATGACCTCCAACCCGTCCGCCTCGGCCTTGGCCCGGCTGCGACTGCCCTCGTACAGGCCTACAACCACGGACATCCCGGAGTCGCGCAGGTTCAGGGCATGGGCATGCCCCTGGCTGCCATAACCAAGGATGGCGATGCGCTTGTCCTTGATCAGGTCCGGATCCGCCTGGTTTTCGTAGTAGATCGTGGCCATGGGGTAAAGGGTCTCCTTGCCGGTTGGAATGGGTTGGAATTCACGTATGGGTCAAGTGGCCGGAATCGCTTTGGGCAATCCTGGTGCAAGCGGGATGGGGTCAAACACCTCCGCCCTGCCAAGTGTCGGCGACCGGTTCGAGGGCCGGTTCCTGTTCACACTCGACCACGGCGCTGCGCACGATGGCCACCGGTCCGGTACGAACCATCTCCAGCAACTGGTAGTCGCGCAGAAGGTCGATTAGCGAGTCGATCTTCTCCTGACGGCCCACGATCTGGAGCAGCATGTCGGTACGCGAAATGTCCTCCACCGTGCCCTCGAACACCTGAATCAGATCCAGAACCTGACGGCGCTCGTCGGGCCCCACCGCCACGCGCACCAGGGCCAGCTCCCGCTTGACGATCGCCTCCTGCGCAAAGCTTTCGACTCGGGTGACGTCCACCAGCTTGATCAGTTGGCTGCGCACCTGCTCCAGGGTCCGGTCGTCGCCGCTGACTTCGAAGGTCATGCGCGAGATGCCCGGTTCCTCACTGGCACTGACCTGCAGGCTGTCAATGTTGAAGTTGCGTCGACTCAGCAGGCCGGTCACGCGGTTCAGGACACCGGGACGGTCCCGCATCCAAGCCGCCAGAATGTGTTTCATCGATGCCGTTCCGAGATGGGTGGGGAAGCCAATCGAGTCAGAAGGACGGAACCACGCCGCCGTGGTCCTGCACGATGTGCGGCCGGCGGATCAGTTCGTCCACGGCGGCGCCGGGCGCCACCATCGGATACACGTTGACCTCCTCCTTGACCTGGAAGTCGATCAGGTACGGGCCATCCGTGGTGTTCGCCGCCCGCACGGCCTCGGCCACCTGTCCCGGCTCCTCCACCTTGCAGGCCGGTATCCCGTAGGCGGCCGCCAGCATCACGTAGTCGGGGGACAGGACCGGCGTGCCCACGTAGCGCTTGTCGTGGAAGAGCTGCTGCCACTGACGCACCATGCCGAGAAAGCCGTTGTTGATGATGGCAATCTTGACCGGCAGCTTTTCCTGCTGAATCGTGGCCAGTTCCTGCATCGTCATCTGGAAGCCGCCATCGCCCACGATGGCCCACACCAGCTTGTCGGGCCAGGCCATCTGGGCGCCCATGGCCGCCGGCAGGCCGTAGCCCATGGTCCCCAGGCCGCCGCTCGTCAGGAGCTGGCCGGCCCGTTCGTGCACAAAGTACTGGGACTCCCACATCTGGTGCTGGCCGACGTCGGTCGCCACCAGCACGTCGCCGGGATCCCGCAGGTTGGTGGTCTCCGACCAGATCTGCCGCATGACGAACGGCGGCACCAGTTCGTCCAGTTCGAAGGTGAGGATGTCCTTGCCGGCACTGCTGAGCTTGCGATCGGTGAGCGAGGCCAGCCATTCCGTGTGCGTGTTGGGATGGATGAGCGGCTCCAGGGCCGGCAGCGTGTCCGCCAGGTCGCCGACGACGGCGATATCCGGCTGCACATTCTTGCCCACTTCGGCCTTGTCGAGTTCGAAGTGCACCACGGACGCCTGCTTGGCGAAGCGGTCCAGGCGACCCGTAATGCGGTCGTCGAAGCGCATGCCCAGCGCGATCAGGACATCGCAGGCCTGGACCGCCTCGTTGGCGTAGGCTTCGCCGTGCATGCCGCCCATGCCCAGGCTGAGGGGATGGGTTTCCGTGATGTTGCCGGTGCCCAGCAGGGTGGTGACGACCGGGATCTCGGCCTTTTCCACAATCCGCAGCAGCACGTCCGACACTCCGGCCAGATGGATCCCGTGTCCGGCCATGATCAGCGGCGACTCGGCGGCGTTGATCAAATCGGCAGCCCGGCCCACCTCGTCCTGCCAGACAGAGGGGTAGGGATCGAAGCCGGGCAGCTTCACCTCCATGTCGTAGCGAAACTCGCCCTCCGCGATCTGCACGTCCTTGCACACGTCCACGAGCACCGGACCGGGACGCCCCTCCCGGGCAATATGGAACGCCTCCTTCATGACCATCGGCAGGTCGGCCACGTCGGTGACAAGGTAGTTGTGCTTGCAGACGGGCTGGGTCACGCCCACGATGTCCGCCTCCTGGAAGGCGTCGGTGCCCAGCATCGGCGAAGGCACCTGGCCCGTGATGCACACGATGGGCACGCTGTCCATCTGGGCAGTCGCAATGCCGGTGACGAGATTGGTCGCGCCGGGACCGCTGGTCGCCACGCACACCCCCACCTCGCCCGTGGCCCTGGCATAGCCGTCCGCCATGTGGGCCGCACACTGCTCGTGCCGCACCAGCACGTGATGCAGCAGTCCTTCGGCCTCGTACATTGCCAGCGCGTCGTAGGCGGGCAGGATGGCGCCGCCGGGATGGCCGAACAGGAGGGAGACCCCCTCCGTCACACAGGCATCCCAGATCATCTCCGACCCGGTAATGCGGCGCGGCGGCGCCGTGGTCCTGAAGCGATCGGGGGAAAAGGGCATGATGATACTCCGATCTCGGTACGTGGACTATGCGAGGTCTGGTTTCGGCTAAAATTATGCTGGACCAGGGCAAAAAAAATCCTTCCCGGTGGGAAGGATTGACGGCTTTGCCTGCCTAGCTCGCCTTGGTCGGCTCGCCTCTATCCCTCACCACACAGGTGCGGTCGCAGGACGACAAGGTCGACCTGCGTGCCAGGCAACAACAAAATTGACGAATACGACAGTGCATTCATAGCTCCATTGTAGGTCAGCCCGAAGCGGGGAGTCAATTCAAGGAAATCCCCACATCGGAGTCCGGGCCGGATGAAACGCGCAACCGATCCGTTCCCGACCCGGCCAAACCTCAAATCCACCCAGTACCTCACACCCAATCAATCCCTGTCATGACTGTCAGCTCTCCCCCTCCCGCATCCACCGGGGTCGTGAACGAACCCCTGGTCCAGCTGCCTCCGGAATCCCGCCCGGACGGCGCATCGGCCTTGAACGGGCACGCCGGTGCAGCCGTCGTGCCGCCGACGGACACAATTTTCCTGGAGCGGGACGTGTCCGGCCGCTCGGTGGAGGAACTGTGCACGGCGCCCGAAATCTACAACCGCGAGCTAAGTTGGCTCGACTTCAACTGGCGGGTCCTGCACGAAGCCAAGGATCCGCGCAATCCATTGGTGGAACGCCTCAAGTTCCTCGGCATCACTGGCTCGAACCTCGACGAGTTCATCCGCAAACGGGTCGGCGGCCTGCAGCGGCAACGGGCCGCAGGCGTGGCCAACCTGCGGCTGCAGGGATGGACCCCGGAACACCAGCTGGAGCTGATTGGCAAGGTGATCGACGATTTCCGCAACCAGCAGGACGAATGCCTGTTGCAGGACTTGCTGCCCAAGTTGGCCGACGAGGGCATCCGCCTGCTGAGCTACGACGACTTGTCCGAGAGCCAGGTTGCCGATCTCCGCAACCTGTTCCTGCAGGACTTGTTTCCCCTGCTGACGCCGTTGGCCTACGACCCGGGCCATCCCTTCCCGTTCATCAGCAACCTGAGCCTCAATCTGGCGGTCGAGGTGCGCGACCCGCGCACCGGTGATGTGCGACTGGCCCGCCTCAAGGCCCCCACCGATCGGCACCGCTGGATCCCGGTGGGTCCCCCCAACCATTTTGTGTCGCTGGTGAATGTCCTGCTCAACAACCTGGACACGCTGTTCCGAGGGATGGAAGTAGTAGATGCCTATCCGTTCCGCATCACGCGCAACGCCACCCTCGTGCGCAACGAGGACGAAGCGGACGACCTGGTCGAGATGATCAGCGATGAACTGCAGCAGCGGCGGTTTGGGCCGGTGGTGCAGCTGGAGGTGTCGGACCGCATGCCGCGCCGGGTACTGGGGGTCCTGTTGCGCGAATTCGGGCTGCGCGACCAGGATGTGTACCGCGTCAAGGGCGTCCTGGATGTGGCCGAGTTGTTCAACCTTGCCGACCTGATCGAGCGCCAGGACCTGAAGTTCCCGCCGTTCCGGTCCCAAATCCCCTCGGGTTTCGCCGCGCTCTCGCCGGACACGTCCCCGGACGACATGTTCCGGCTGCTGAGCAAGGGCGATCGGCTTCTGCACCATCCCTACCAGTCGTTCGCCCGCACGACGCAGGAGGTGATTCTGGCGGCGACCCGCGACCCCAAGGTACTGGCCATCAAGCACACGATGTACCGGACATCGGACGATTCGGCCATCGTGGCGGCGCTGGCCGCCGCGGCCGGGGCCGGCAAGCAGGTGGCGGTGTTGGTGGAAGTCAAGGCCCGCTTCGACGAGGAACTGAACATCCACCACTCCAAACGCCTCGAGGAAGCGGGATGCCATGTGGCCTATGGACTGGTGGGTCTGAAGACCCACTCCAAGGTCACGCTGATCGTGCGCCAGGAGCAAAACGGCCTGCGCAGCTATGCGCACATCGGCACGGGCAACTACAACGCCAAGACCGCCAACGTGTACACCGACTACAGTCTGCTGACCACAAACGAGGACATCGTCAGCGACGTGATGCACCTGTTCAACTATCTGACCGGCTACGGCCAGAGCCTGGAGTACAAGCACCTGCTGGTGGCGCCCATCAACATGCGCGACCGGTTCATCGAGATGATTGAACGGGAAATCGAACACTGCGGACGGACGGGCGAAGGCCACGTCGTGGCCAAGGTCAACGGCCTGGACGACCCGCGGCTTTGCGAGGCCCTGTATGCCGCCAGCCAAGCCGGAGTCCGCGTCGACTTGATTGTACGAGGCATCTGCCGCATCCGGCCCGGCATCCCGGAGGTCAGCGAAAACATCACCGTACTCAGCCTGGTCGGCCGATTCCTGGAGCACAGCCGGATCTTCTACTTCGCCAACGACGGGGAGCCGGAGTGCTACATCGGCAGCGCGGACTGGATGCAGCGCAACCTGGACAACCGTGTCGAGGCCATCGTGCCCCTGCTGGACTCGAAGCTGCGCGACGAGGTGCGCGACATGCTGGCATTGTGCGTCCACGATCAGCGGAATGCATGGGAGATGCGTTCGGACGGGAGCTACGTGCAGCGCCTGCCGGCCGCGCTGGCAGAGGATGCCCCGGATGCGGAAGCCAACGCCGTGAGAGGCGCCCAGCTCACCCTGATGATGCAGGCCAGCCAGCACTCACTCTTCTGATCCAAACCGAGGGGCGTTGCCCTCAAAATCCACCCGCGATCGGAAGCGGTTCCGGCCGACTGCAGGTGGTGGTCGTGTCCAGATGTCGGCCGAGAGCACTGGACTCCCTGAATAGTTCCATGACCTCCAGCACGTGATGGGCAAGATCGCCGCCGGCCCGGTGGGGACGGTCGTGGGTCAGGGCATGCGCCATGTCGGCCAGACCGATACCCCTCAACACCTGGTCGCTGTGGGTCAGGGGCACTTCGGTCCATTCGCGGTTTCGGAAGATCCCGGCCAGATGCGTCACCGGCCCCTGGAAGGTATTGGGATCGGGAACGCCCAGGGAGCCCTCGGTTCCATACACCTCAATCCGGGGCAGGGCGCCGCCCCAGACATCGAAGCTCTGGATGATCGTCCCGATGGCGCCCGAATGGAATTCCACGGTGCCGGCATAGTGGGTGGGCACTTCGGGACGGATCACCTTGCCGGCCAGGGGCTGGCTGGTAATCGTGCGCTCCGGAAAGGTGATCCGGGTCATGCCGCTGACCTTGCGAATGGGCCCCATCAGGTGGACCAGGGCCGTCAGGTAGTACGGCCCCATGTCCAGCATCGGACCGCCTCCTGCCTCGTAGAAGAACTCGGGTGCCGGATGCCAGGCCTCATGGCCATGGCTCAACATGAAGGCCGTGGCCGCCACCGGTTCGCCGATCATCCCTTGATCGATGGCATGCCGGGCTGTTTGCTGCCCGCCGCCCAGAAATGTGTCGGGGGCACAGCCCAACCGCAGACCGCTGGCCGCGGCCGCCTCCACCACCGCTCTGCCCTGGCCCCGATCTACGGCGAGGGGTTTTTCGCTATAGGCGTGCTTGCCGGCCGCGAGTGCCTTGAGGTCCACCTCGGCATGTGCCTTGGGGATGGTCAGGTTGAGGACGATGTCGATGTCGGACCGGTCCAAGAGGGCGTCCACTTCCAGGGCGGGGCAGCCAATCTCCGCCGCCAGGGCCGCGGCCGCGTCAGGATTCAGATCGGCCACGGCCGCGATGGCAACGTGATCAAACAGGGCCAAGCCCTTCACATAGGCGCGGCTAATCACCCCACACCCGACAATCCCTATCTGCCAAACTTTCATGGTTCCAAATTCCTGACTGTGCGGCGATGCCCTCAGTGTGTGGGTTCCCCTTGGCCGGTATCCAGCCAGGCGAGATCCGCGGGCGTCAATTCGAAGTCCAACGATCGCAGATTGTCCTGCCACTCCGCGGCCGAGTTGCAGCCGATCAGGGCGAACAGATTGAGGGGCTGGGACAGCACGTAGGCGACGGCGACCTGCGCCGATGTCAAGCCAT
>DAOUIC010000547.1:0-2456 GCA_034428255.1 Anaerolineales bacterium | reverse complement strand
GCAGTTGACCAACCGCGAGTTCCTCGAAATGCGCCCTGCCCGCCTGGAGGACCTGTACCTGATGACTACCGGCCGCGCCTATCGGACCGGAATTGACTGACATGAACTTCAAGATGATGCGGACCCTATTTCGCACCGACCTCCTGATCTACGTGCGTGAACCGGCTGCCGCCTTTTTCACATTCGCCTTTCCTGTCCTGCTGCTGTCCATCCTGGGGGCGATCTTCGGCCACTATCCACACCAGTTCACCCTGCCGAACGGCACGGCCGTCGATACCACCTATATCTCGATCTTCTTTCCCGGCTTTGTGGCCTTCATCATCGCCAACCTCTGGATGATGAGCGCACCCATTTTTCTGGCCAACCAGCGCACCAGCGGTTGGTTCCGGATGCTGCAGCTGTTGCCCTTGCGTCTATCCTGGGTGATCGTGATTCGAGTGCTGCTGTACTTCGCGATCTTTGTCTTTTCCTATGCATTCATGTACCTGCTGGCACGCCAGATGTTCGACCTACGGTTTTTCGGACAGCTACTGCCCTTCGGACTTGCCTTGCTGCTGTGCTTTGCCTCGTTCGGCAGCATCGGATTCATGCTGGGCGGCCTGTTTAATTCCGCCAGCACCACGCAGGCAGTGGCTTCCATCTTCTTCTTCGCGCTGTACTTCACCTCGGGTTCCGCCATTCCGCGGGATCAGTTCCCGGACTGGCTCTTTCGCGCCACCGAGCTCAATCCCATGACCCACGTGGTGGACCTGCTGGTTGCCGTTTGGACAGGCCAGACATTCGACCAGGCATGGGTATCGGCGCTGGTGGTGGCCCTGGTCGGAGTGGTGGGCTTTGTGCTGACCCCGCTCACGTTCCGGTGGGATGCCGAAGGCTAACCGGCCGGCCGCGACAGGGTTCCGAACCGTAGGCCGCGTTCCGCCGGAAGCCCACCCACTCCTGGACAAGATTGAACTTGCCTTGCCGGCAATTGTCAGACTGCAAACCCGATTGAGAAGCCATAAGGCAGACCCTTGATGAATTTCGCGCTGATCGGTCTTGGCCGAGTAGGCCGGGTTCACGCCGCCAACATTGCCTCGCATCCGCAGGCCAACCTGCACACGATTGCCGATCCGCGCGCCCCGCAGCTGGAAGGGCTGGCCCATCAGTATGGGGCCTCCCTGACCACGGAGCTGGAAGCCGTGTTCGCGGATCCGGACGTGGATGCCGTGGTCATCAGTTCACCGACCATGACCCACATCGACTACCTGCAGGCTGCGGCCCAGTCCGGAAAGGCGGCCCTTTGCGAGAAGCCGATGGGCATCGACATCAACCGGGTTGAACAGTGCCTCAGGCTTCTGGAAGACCATCCAATCCCCGTCATGATCGGGTTTCATCGACGACACGATCCCTCCTATGCGGCCCTGCGGGACTCCGTGCGTACCGGGGCCATCGGACGGCTCGAGCAGGTGATGGTCCACGTGCGCGATCCTGCGCCGCCCACGCTCGAGTATGTGCGAGTCTTCGGGGGGCCGGGATTCGGTAGTCCACTACTTCGATCTGCTGCGTTGGCTGACGGGCGAGGACCCGGTTTCCGTCAGCGCTTTCGGCTCCTGCCTGATCGACCCGGGCATCGGCTTGGAAGGCGACTACGACACCACGCTTGTCAATCTGCGCCTCCCCAGTGGCGCCTTGTGCCATATCGCCAGTAGCCGCCGTTCGGTGGAAGGCGCGGATGCCCGTATCGAGGTCTTCGGTTCCGAAGGGGTGTTGCGAGTGGCCAACGCGCCCACCAACCTGCTGGAGCCACCGGTTGCCCGGATTCGCTACATCGGATTTCCCACACGCTTCGAGGAAGCGTTCCGCAAGGAACTGAACAGCTTCATTGAAGCCGTGTCCACGGGCTCTCCGCCCGTACCCGGGCCGGAGGATGGCCGGCGCTCACTGATCATCGCGGATGCCGCTACCCCTTCTGCATTGAACGGCAACGCCGTGGACATTCGGTATTGACCGCAGTCAGCCTGTCGTCGGTACCAAACTGCAGGACGCCACGCGGATGTCCGGTTCGTCCTGATGCGCGTGCACCTACCGCCAGGCATACTTGGCGACCGCCGCCTCGTCCACCGCAACCCCCAGGCCCGGCGCGTCCCGGAGATGGACATAACCGTCGACCTGAACCCAGGGATCGGTCACCAGTTCATGCTGCATCGGTGAGGGGTGGGGCTTGAGGTCCATGCCCACATGGTTGGGCGAGTTGGCCAACATGTGCAGGCTGGCCGCTGTGTTGAGGGCGCTGCTCCAAGTGTGGGCACTGGCATCCAGATTGGCGGCCTCAATCATCTTCAGGACCTGCCGACTGCCGGTAATGCCCAGGCACCGTCCGGGGTCCAGCTGGACGACATCCACCCCTTCCGATTCAATCAACCGCTTGTAGCTCTCCGGGTTCCACTCGTCCTCGCCGGTTCCGATTGGGGTGG
>DAOUIC010000546.1:0-1648 GCA_034428255.1 Anaerolineales bacterium | reverse complement strand
TTCCACAACACGCCCTTGGAGCACAGCGACATCTGGCAGGCTGTCGCTCAGGACAGGTCGGCTTATGGTCCCCGGCACCCGATGTTTCCGGAACTCGTACATGCCGGAGACGACGGGGCCGTTCTGGAGGATGTGGCCGGAGACCCCGTGCCGACAGGATTGCCGCTGCCCCGGGCAATCCGGATATTGGAGGAAGTGAGGCGGGAGATGCGGTTTCTGGCGGCGGCCATGCACGCCGCCGTCACCGACATCCAGCCGGACGACCTGCGGTTGACGGAGGACGGACGCACGCGCCTGCGGTGTTTCCCGGCACTGTCGCCGTTTGAACCGCCGACCAGAACCCGGCGCGGGCATGTCCCCGCCGCGGATCAGGCTTCGGAACGGAACTGTGTGTTCGTGTGGGGCGCCTTGCTCTACACCTTGGTGACGGGTTCGCCCTTTCCCTCAAAAGGCCTGGACTATACCGCGATTGCCTCGCTGCAGGTGCCCGGTCTCCCGCAACTGCTCTATGCCACCGTGGGCGGCAGCGACTCCCTCATGCAAGGGGCAGGCCTTCGCAACCGTCCCTCGGTGCTGCTGGCACTCGGCAAAGCCTGCAAGGCCATGGTGCGGCCCGCCTTGCCCCGATACCGGATTGGCGCCGCCACCACCATCGGCCGGAACACCGGACGGCTGTACAACGAGGATGCCTACGGGATTGTCGAAGGCCTGATTGAATGCCACGAAACATCCGAACGTCTGATCCGCGCCTGTATCGCCGACGGATGCGGGGGCGATTGGCATGGTGAAATGGCGAGCCATGCCGCAGTCCACGCCTTCTGCCATGGTCCCGGGCCACAGGCCCTGGAAGAACCCGCGGAACAAGCGCAATGGACCCGTTCCTTGGGCTGGAACGCCCACGACGCGGTCCTGCGCCACACGGTGGAGGGCACCGACGGTTTTTGCCGGTTTTTCCGCGACGGCGAAAGGGTCACCCAGCCCCACGACTGCTGCATGAGGGTTGCTTCCGGTTGGGTTTGCACGATAACCGAACCCCACGACTGCTGCATGCGGACCACCAGGCACGGCACCACCACCCTGACCGGAGTCGTGGTGCTGGACGACCGCCTTACCATGGCCCACGTGGGAGATTCGCGTGCCTATTTGCACTCGCAGGCCCGCGGGCTGGAACTGCTGAGTGTGGACCACACTGAGGGCGGTGGCCTGGAACGGGTGCTGGGCGACACCAGAACGGAGACGTTGCCTGCCGACTATGTGGACACTCTGGCCAACCGGCCCTCGCCGGAAGGCGAACAGAAACCCTTGGGCAAGCC
Organism: Anaerolineales bacterium; assembly: GCA_034428255.1. GTDB lineage: Bacteria > Chloroflexota > Anaerolineae > Caldilineales > Caldilineaceae > Bin34. The sequence continues at coordinate 335 of DAOUIC010000546.1, read as the reverse complement.
CCATGCCCTGCCCTGGCTGACGTTGGCCATCGGTGATCTGGTGGTCCTGGTCTCGGATGGCGTTTGGGGTGCCTGGAGACCCCGCGGCGGCTTCTGGGGACTGTTTGACAACGACGACACCCCGGAAATCCGGTTTCCGGATGTGCTGGCGCGTGTCATTGCCGATGCGGACGGCGATCCGCAGTCCGTTGCCGACACCCTGATCGAACGCGTCCTGGAGACCCGGGCGGACGACAACGCCACGGTCGTTGCGGTCCAGCGGACCGCCTGAGGCCGGCCGCGGTCCCGGCCGGGCGCCTTGGTCAGAGGGACGCGTTGATCTCCCGTTGGTACTC
>DAOUIC010000545.1:0-1931 GCA_034428255.1 Anaerolineales bacterium | reverse complement strand
CCCAGAATCAGGCTGAGGGCCACACCCACCAGCCCAATGGACATGGAGATGCGCGTCCCGTAGATCATGCGCGTGAGCATGTCGCGGCCCAGCTTGTCCGCCCCGAACAGGAACATGGGCGCCTCCGGATCCTTGGGGCCGACCAGGTGGCGGTCCGTCTCGAGGAAGCCCAAGAGCGTAACGGGTACCCCGGGGACGAAGAATCCAATTTCGTGGATTGTCTCCTCGTCGGGGACAAACACCCGCCGCAGGGCCTCCTCCTCAATCTCCACCTTGTAGCCGTGCACCCAGGGCTGGAACCGCAGCCCGTTCTCGGTCTCCAAAAACAGGTGCAGGCGCTGCGGCGGCGCGTAGGTGTAGTCCGCCTGGAATTCGTCCGGGGTGAAGGGCGCGAGGAACTCGGCCAGCAGCGCGACCAGGTAGATCAGGATCACGATCACCAGCGAGGTCATGGCCAGCCGGTGCTTGCGGAAACGCCACCACATTAACTGCCACTGGGTGGCAACGTTGATGGCCTCCTGGCGATCCGACTCCATTACGTGGGCGGTCATGGCAGGCGAGATCCGGGGGTTCAGTCGTCGAAGCGGATGCGCGGGTCCAGCCAAGCCAGCAGCAGGTCGGACAGCAGGGTGCCCAGCACCGTGATGACGCCGAGCATCAGGATGAAGCTGCCGGCCAGATACATGTCCTGGGCAATGAGGGCCCGCAACAGGAGGGGGCCCGAGGTGGGCAGGCTGAGCACCACCGAGACGATGGCGGAGCCCGAGATTAGGATCGGCAGGGTCAGGCCGATTGTGGACACGAATGGGTTAAGGGCCACGCGCACCGGATACTTGAGCAGCAGGCGGAGTTCCGACAACCCCTTGGCGCGGGCGGTCTTGACATAGGGCTTGCGCAGCTCGTCCAGCAGGTTGGCCCGCATGATGCGGATCAGGCCGGCGGTGCCGGCCGTGCCCAGAATAATCATGGGCACCCAGAGGTGGCCCAGCATGTCCCGGACCCGCGCCCAGGTCCAGGGCGCCTCCACGAAGTCCGGGGAGAAGAGGCCGCCCACGCTCTGGTTGAAATACTTGAAGGCCACGTACATGAGCACCAGGGCCAGCAGGAAGTTGGGGATGGCCAGCCCCACAAAGCCGATGCCCGTAAAGAGATAGTCGCCCCAGGAGTACTGGCGCACCGCGGCGTAGATGCCCACGGGGAAGGCCACGGCCCAGGTGAACAGCAACGTGGCCACGGACAGGGTGACAGTCAGGCCGAGCCGCGACCAAATCAGTTCGCCCACCGCCACGTCCCATTCGAACGAGGTGCCGAAGTCGCCGCGCAACAGGATGTTGCTGATCCACTTCAGGTATTGCACGTGCATTGGCCGGTCCAGCCCGTACTGGGCCTTGAGGCCGGCAATCACATCCTCCTCAACCAGGTCTCCGGCGGCGCTCAGCTGTGCGATGACCGTGGTCAGGTAGTCGCCGGGCGGCAACTGGATGATGATGAACGCGATGATGGAGATTCCGAACAGGGTCGGGATCATCAGCAGAAAGCGCCGCAGGACGTAGCGAAGCATGACTCAGGGACCGGGAAGGGCCCCGCGGGGCCCTTCCCCACCAATTGCTGGGATTGAGGGCTGCGGGCGCAACAGCACCCGCAGCCCCGGCGAAGTGCGTCCGCCTATTGTTCGATGTAGTACTGCTCGGGGTTGGTCTGGGCCGGGGCCGCCGAGACGTGCCACTGCCAGACGGTGTCCGGAACATTCTTGAAGTTGTTCTTGACGATGCCGTAGCCCTTGTAGTACTTCGTCAGGCCGAAAATCCAGAACTGCTCGGCGGCGATGTCCAGGATTTCGTTCATGATGCGGTCCTTCTCGGCCGGATCGACCGTGACGGCCAGTTCATCGTAGAGGGCCTGCTGCTGCTGGGCGGCTGCCGGCGGCTCCA
>DAOUIC010000544.1:0-4876 GCA_034428255.1 Anaerolineales bacterium | reverse complement strand
TGCCACCGGGCGGAAGAGATCACACTGCAAGGCGTGATCTGACGGAACCGTGCCCTGCCGGGAGAAGTGGTGGTGGAGGTGACCTGATACAAGCTGGACTTTGTATAAAGTCCAGCTTAGGCCACAACCACCATCCGACACTTCATTTCCAGCCAACCTCCTCGGCCGCGTTCCTGCCAGCGGCCCGAGACCGCTGCGGCCTCGAACATGTTCTGTACTGGATACTGGACGTCTCGTGCGGGGAGGACGACCAGTGCTGTCTGTACAGTGATTCGTCTCATGGCGGCCGTACAGCATCTGGCTCACTTTCTACCGCGCCACGGCGGATGGAGTTGCGTGGGTCACCGAACACATGCGGCACTAGCAGGCTACTGAAGAATGGGTTTGGGATGCCCTCGGTAACGACGGAGGGTGCGCGGTAGGGGAGTTTAGGCAGTCCGGAGGGCCCTGGAACCGCCGCCACGGCCCCATGCGCGGGTTTTGGGGGCCCCGCAGGTCCCTTGTCATCCCTGGCCGGAGCAGGTGACTAACAAGCTGATAGAGGCTGAGGTGGCGATACCCGAGGGCCGCACAGTTCACGGCCGATACCTTCACCGCTTGCTTGCTCGCAGCCAACATTCAAGTCAGCATGGACGGCCGCGGCCGCGCCCTCGACAACGTCTTCTGCGAACGCCTATGGCGCAGCGTCAAGTACGAGAACATCTATCTCAACCAGTATGACACAGTACGTCAGCTGCAGGTTGGCCTGAGCGCCTATTTCGACTTCAAAAATCATGAGAGACCGCATCAAAGTCTCAACTATCGCACGCCGGCGGAAGAGCACTTCGTGCTCTGTTCAGAGCCGGCCGTATTCGCCTGAATGCACCTTATTTTCCCATTTCGTGGTCTAACGATTGGGGCTCACCATACCCTTGATGGGTACAGATAGCGTTCTCCATCACTTCCCCACTCTGTTCGAGAACTGTGAATCCATGACTCTTGAGTTCTGTGCGCAGATTCTCAGGAGTCCGATAACGTCGTCGATGGATAAACCAAACTCCGTTAACTAGAATCGTCCCATCGAAATCCTCCGGGCCGGCGCCTGGCCGAAGAGGATCGACGTAAAACCGGTTGTAGCAGGTCTCAGTGTCGCCGTCCCAAAGATCGTTGCCATCGAATGCCGTGAAAACCTTTCCGGTGGCTTCATCGACAACCTGTGTTTCAGGAGTTTCTCGATGTTGTTCGAAAACCGAGCAACTCATCAAGAGATACCCGTGACTAGCTAGACGAGCCTTGACGCCCGAAAACATCGCAGCCCGATCTTTGTCCGTTACGATGCCTTGGGAGCAGTAGCCATCAATAATGAGTTCGTATGGCTTGCCTTCATGAGGCAGGTGGCACACATCCATCACGTCGTACCTGATGTCCAAACCCCGCTCTGCAGCGATCTCTCTGGCTTTGTCAATGGCATCAGGTATCACATCGATACCATGCACCCGGTATCCTAACTCAGCCAAGAAACAAGAGCCCGGACCAGTCCCACACCCTAGATCCAGAACTCGCGCTCCCGCATTCACATTCAATCGTGGAAGAGTCTCGGTCAGGAAGGACTTGGAGGAGAATTCACTGAAGCCGAGACCTCCATATAGTTCGTCTCTTGACATCAGTCCTTTGGCCTTCACTATGGAGTAGTCTGCCAGATGCTCGTGATAGAAGTATTTTTGCTTCATGATTCCTCAATTGTACCACCCGTGACCGATCAGAACATTACGCATCAGTCCGGATCCACCTTATTTTTCCCGTTTCGTGGTCCAAAGATTGAGGCTCACCATATGGTTTTGAGGGCTAGACGACATCAAAGAAAACAGAGAAAGCTGAACAATATGCTGTCGCTGATGGTACTGTTTGACCAAGTGTACCATTGCTCCCATTTTGATCTAGGCTATGGTTTGGACATTTTTGAGGCCTGAATCGTATTGCCAAGTCGGTTGGGAGGATGGCCTTTGGGGGCTGGTCGGCTCCGGTTCGAGAGGAGGTGCGCGCAACCACAGGCGTTCCGGCGGAATGCGGTGGTGGCCGGCCGCGGCATTGGCGGCATTTCGGCCTGCGGGCGACCGGCAGGGCAACCGAAAAGTCGCGCTCAGGCCAGGATCGGAGTCAGGATCCAGGGTTGTCGGCCGATGCGGTCGCGCAGCAGTCCCATGGACACATCCGGTTCAAATGGTTGCTGAAAGGTCTTAACCATGTTCAGGGCGGCCCGGCGCAGGATGGCCATGACGGCGGGGGCGTGGCCCCTGCGCAGGCGGCAGTCGTCCTCGCGGAACTGCACGTCCAGGGTGTGGTGCAGACCGTTCTCAATGCCCCAGTGGCCGCGGACCAGTTCCAGCAGGGCCTCCGCATCCACGGGACGGCTGGAGATGTAGTAGCGCACCGAGCGTTGCCGGCGCCCGCGGAGTCCGGTGCGCTCGGCCTGCACCCGGATCAGGCTGCGCAGGTCGGGCCAGGTCTTGGGGTCCGCGACCCACTCGCCGAGGCCGGGGCCGCCCAGGACCGTACAGGTGCGCCGTTGCGCTCGACGGTCTCGTAGCGGTCCTCCGCCTGCGGTGCGAAGGTGCCCCGCTCGGCCTCGTCGAAGACCGCCTTCACCTCCCGATGGAGGGTCGGCTGGTTGCGCTTGACGGCCAGCACGTAGTCGGCGCCGGTCTCCCGCAACGCCTGCACGATGGCCGTCTGGCAGCCGGCGGCGTCGATCGTGACCACGGCCCCCTCCAGGTGGATGCGGTCGAGCAGGCGGGGGATGGCCGTAATCTCGTTGCTCTTGGCGTCGCACGGCTCCTGGGCCAGGGTGAGCCCCTCCCGCACCAGGAAGGCGCTCACCATGTGCAGGGGGCGGAGGCCGTCGGCCCGGTCGCCCGAGCGGCGCGCCGCCTTGCCGTCCAGGGCCAGGACCAGCTCCGCCAGACCGGGCAGGCTGGTGCCGTCCAGGAGCAGCAGGGCCGCCTTCATGGCCGTTTCCGGATCCAGCCGCCGCACCCACAGCCGGTAGGTGTCGTCGGTCGGCACGCTCGCCCCCAGGGGCAGCCACTGTCGGAACCAGGCCCGGTGGTCGCGCGTGAAGGCGGCCACGGCCGCCATGTTGTCGGCGCCCTCGGCCAGGGCCACCAGCAGCGTGCCCAGGAGCACGGCTTGGGGGTAGCGCACCCCGCGCCGGTCGCGCGGGTCGGGCAGCAGGGCCAGGCGGTCGGCGAAGGCGCACAGGACCTCCAAGAGCTTGGGGTCTTGACATGCGACAATGTATTCCATGAGGGCAACCGTGGGTCCCGTGAGGTATTAACGTCACCCCATAAGACGCACGGCGGCCCTCTTTGTTGCATCCCGGGCGGGTGGGAAACGACCGCCGATGCGGACAGCCTGTGCCGGATTAACCCGAAATCCGCGTTTTTCTGTTCCGTGCCAACCCGTCGTCCAAAGGCATCGCACGGGGCTCCCTCAGCCCTGATTCACCCTCCCCCCGCGACTTTTCGGTTGCCCTGCTGATGTAGCGGATCTGCATAGCTACGAAAGTTGATGGTGACAGATGGTAGCATTAGGCTATGCTGAGCAAAGCCCACCGGCTACTTGAACGGTGGAAGTGACTCTCAAGGAGAATCCGATGTTGTTCCGTAACCGCAAGGTGAGAAGTAACGACAGAGAGAGCGTACATGTCCATGTATCTCCGCGTGGAGAGTTGCGTGTGAGCGCGGATGAGGTTTTTGCAACGGAAAGTGTACAGAAACTTGTGGAACAGGTATCGAAGATAAGGACCGAGTATACCGTGCGGAAGAGAATTCAAGACAAATCTGCAAGTGACCAACCAGGCAATCAACACCTGTAGTTTGCGAAAGCTTCATCCCATGGACTTTGGTCAATTGCTCATACCTGTGCTAAGCGGTTACCTGTTGCTAACCCTCTCAAACTTCTTCCGATACAGATTTGAAAGACTCTCGGGCTACCACTTGCTATTTTGGTCCGCATTCACTGGTGTTCTTCTTCTTGTTACGGCGTTGTTGGTGAAATCATATGTCAATTCCCGTTTGTGGAATTTGGATACATACGGAAGTTTGCCGATTTTCGAACTTGCGCCAGTAGAGCATTTTCTCTGTGCAATCGCAAGTCTGATGTTCATATTATTTGGAAATGTGCTGTGTAGCAAGCGCCGCGCGGCTTACGTGGAGCTGATAAGGAGTGGCAGCGATATCGAGCTGTTGTTGGCCGATGCACTGAACAATCATACCATGGTGGAACTAACCACAAAAAGTAGAAAGGTATATGCGGGAATTGTTGTTGAGTGCAATTTACCCACACGGAAAGATTCGGGGGTCGGGATTGTTCCCATGCTGAGTGGTTTCAGATCAAGTGAGAGGTTGGATGTCAGGTACATGATCAACTATGCCCAGATCCAGCAGATCGCCGTAAAGGATGAGATTGTTGATGACCTTGATTCGAGTATGAAAATCGTGATTCCATATGACGAATTAATCTCTGTACGGCCTTTCAATCCTGAATTGTATGACTTGTTCGAGTTTGCGAATATTGAAGGAAGTGCAGACAAGACTGATGGTCAGTAATTGCCTGCAACGACACGGCAGCCGACAGGAACGTGTGGCAGCCTGATATCGCGGCTCATCTCAAACCGCAATCCCCTGTGGCACAGGGACATCCTGGGTATTGTTGTCTCCAGGATGCGAGTCGGTCGATCCGTAGCTGCTCCAGGGTGCTGGCGCAGACCGTGACGGACACATTCGGGGAGTATTGGCCTCGGACTCCGTGTTGGTCCGGGTAGTGGGTCCATCCGGTGTCAGTCGTAGTTGCTTTTTACGTGGTCTCCCAGCAGGCGCCGCTGCCGCGGCGAGGCCTG
>DAOUIC010000543.1:0-1887 GCA_034428255.1 Anaerolineales bacterium | reverse complement strand
TACTTCTTGGCCAGGCGGCCGAAGGTGTTGTCGTAGTACTCCCAAATCTGCTTGCGGTGGGCCACGAGGGCCTTGAGCACAAGTGCCTGGGTCTGGCCGGTGGTCCAGCCCGGCTTCAGCTTCGTGGCCGAACCCCGCAGCCGCGTGAGGATGCCGGCCTTGGGATTCTGTCCCTCGCGGATGCGGGCCAAGGCCTCGCGGTGGCTGCGCTCCACGAAGGGCAGCCCGATCATGGCAGCACCCAGTTCGCTGCCCACCACCACGTCGCAACGCCGCACGGATGCGACCTTAAGGTACCGCTCGAAGTCCGTGCGGAACTCCTTCTGCGTGAGCGGCATGTTCATCCCCTGCTGCAGGGATGCCACGGAAATGGTCTTCAAGGTATGCCGCGTCGTTCGAATCTGACCCTCACGCGGATCGTATCACACGGATTCGGGATGGATCCCGTTCGTTGACAATGGGTCGGATACGGGCTGGCCCGAGGGCGAATTCGGAAATCGGACTCGAGATCCAATGCAGAAGACCTGTGAGTGAATCCCGCTTCACCCGGTACTTGGCAGGCAACCTCGAGCCCGGACTCCTGTCCTCGATGGCCAACACCCAATCCAACCGTTGGTGTGCGTTCGCGTGATTTCGAACTCCCACCCGGGGTTGGACCGCACTCTGCTGGGCTAAAATCCGCATCCGATCCCTGTCAAATCCTCCTCGGGAGCCAGCCCCCATGCAAACCAGCCTCATGACCTACAGCTTTCGCCGAACCTTCGAGGCCGGCGACATGGACATCTTCAGCTGCATCGAATTCTGCCGGGAACACGGCATCGACTGCATCGAGCCGTGGAATCGGCATCTGACGGAAGCCGAGACGGACATTGGCTTTGCGGCCAAGGTTGGCCAGGCCGCTGCGGATGCTGGTTTGTCCATGGGCTGTGTGGCCGTGGATGGCGGTCACATCTATGAAGATGCCCCGACGGATCGGGAAAAGACCCGGGCCTGTGCCCTGCAGTGGCTCGACATTGCCGCCGCGCTCGGTGCGCCCCAGGTCCGCATTGATGCGGGCGGTCCGGAGGACATGCCGGACCATGCCTTTGCCGTGATTGTCGAGGGCTTCAACGATTTGATTGCCCGGGGCCGGGAGCGCAACGTCGAGATCCTGACCGAGAACCACTGGGGTCCCACCAAGGACCCGGACAACACGATCAAGCTCCTGGAGGCCCTGCCCGAACTGGGCCTACTGTTCGATTCCTACAACTGGATCCCGGAACGCCGCGAGGAAGCCTGGCACAGATGCGCCGGGCATGCCAAGGCGCTACACATCAAGGCCTTCAGCTTCGATGAAGCCGGCAACGACCCCTCGATGGACCTGGGGCTTTGTTTCAGTCTGCTCAAGGATGCGGGCTACGCCGGGGTGTGGGGCATCGAAAGCACGCCCGAGGACGGTGACGAGGCGGCCGGGGTCCTGGGCACGCTGGCGCTGATCCGGCGCGAACTGGGTGTGGCCTCCTAAAGAGGTGCCTTGGGCATGACCGGTCGCTGGATTTTGGGTGGAAGCGGCATCGCTACGGTGCTGCTTGGGCTTCTGCTCCTGATACGCCCCGATTGGGGTGCCACCGTCTTCTACACGGTTCTGGGCGTCTATTTGGCGTTGATGGGAGTGACCAACCTTTGGGATGGTCTGCGCCGTCGGCGTCATCCATCCCGTAACAGGCTGCTGCTGGGCGGGGCGCTAAGCCTGTTGGCCGGCATCGCGGCCATTGCCAACCCGATGATTGCGCTGGCCGTCTTTCCCGGGGTTCTGCTCATCGTGGCCGGCGTATTGGCCATCCTGTTCGGAGTAGTGCAGGTGTCCCAATTCAGGGTCAGGGATTGGGATGGCCAGGCACATACCCA
>DAOUIC010000542.1:0-3568 GCA_034428255.1 Anaerolineales bacterium | reverse complement strand
CGGTCCACCAGGTCGTCCAGTTCATCCCATTGGCGGTTGCCCCGCGATGGTTCCATATCCTCCCAGCGCACCTGCTGCTTGAGCCAGGTGAATCCCAGGTCGTTGATCGCGCGCAAGACTGGTCGGGAGTTGTGCACCTCGAGGGCATGGGCCTGGATGCCGTAGGCAAAGTCTCCGGGGGCCACCGTCCGCGATGCCGGAGCCGACGCGGGCACCGGTGTTGCGGGTGCCGGTGGTGCGGGTGCCGGTGTTGGTGCCGGAGCCTGGACCTGACTGCGTTGTTCCCAGCGCAGGCTTATCTGCGCGTTTTGGTTCCGGTCGTAGTACTCGAGGCGTACCCGGTGCGTACCCTCTGCCAAGATGACGTCGGCAAAGTAGGTGGAAGCGGCCTGGTCAATCCACGCATCCTTGAAGAGGACATCGTCAATGTACAGCCGCATCCCATCGTCCACCACGGAGGTGAAGCGATAGGTGCCGGCGGCAAACGTGAAGTCCCCTTCGAACTTGGCGCTGAAGCCATCGGCGGCCACGCCGGTCCCGGGCGAACCCGGTCCCCAGTTCAGATTGAGCGGAGCGGCGACCGTCTCGGACAGCACCGGAGTTCCGCTCAGGTCCGGATTGTTCCAGTATGACGCCTGGAACTCATTGGTTCCGACCCCCGTGACCGCGGGAGGTTGGGTTGCCGGGGCAGGCGCGGGTTGGGCAGGCGCGGGTTGGGCGGGCGCCGGTTGGGCAACAGTGGTGTCGGCACCCGGTATCACCAGCACCTGTCCAATGCTGAGGGTCGTTGGGTCCGTGATGCCGTTGACAGCCATCAGGAGGCCTGTGGGGACACCGTACCTGAGCGCGATGCGAAACAGGTTTTCACCCGCGGCCACGGTGTGCGTGGTTGCCTGCGAAGGACCGGACGGAGCAGGTGTGGGCACCGGTGCCTGCACCACGCCGGACGTGCCGGACGGAATGCACAGCTCCTGGCCAATGCCGATTTGATTGGCGTTGGCAATGCCGTTGGCGGAAACGATGGCGTCCATGGACACTTCGTACCACAGCGCGATGGCCAGCAGGTTTTCACCAGCCTGTACCACATGTATGGCAGAGCAACCTGCCCCACCCGAAGCGGATCCGGTGGATCCGCCGGGAATGCGAAGGACCTGACCAACATGGATGTAGGTTCCGCTGGACAGTCCGTTCAGGGCGACGATCGCGTCGACGGTGGTGCCGTAACGGGCCGCGATCGAATACAACGTATCTCCCGTGCGGACCACATGCTGGTTCTGGCTCTGAGCCAACAAGGCTTGGGACGGTACAAGCGTCACCGCCAGCCCGAGGACCAGCAGCAAGAGGCACACGCGCCCCCAACGGTTTGCAACAAAGGTAGCCATGCAACGTTTTCCTTCGATGTCTGTCCGGCGGCATCGCATCCGACCTTCGGCGAAGCCCCGAGGAACGGTCCACCCGGCCTGTCAGGCGAGTCTGGGATGCGCGTTGGGCGCAATGCCCCTGATCATTAAGACGATCAACTCCACCAAATGTCGCGACTCCGCGCCGGTCTTGCTGGGTGCTGTCGCCCGCACCAGCCGCCACGGGGCACCCCTGTTCGACATCATCATCGTCCAGCCCCAATTTGTTGGACATCAAACCCGTGCCTCGGACGTTCCAGCCGGCCGGTGCCGACGGACCACGGGGAACCAGCCGGTCACCCCGAACTGGATGTCCGGACCACCTCTCGCCCACAACGGCCGCCGTTGATGCCGGTTCCGAGACGGGGTTCGCATCAACGACAGGAATCCGCATCCCACATGGACGCGACCATTCGCGGCCGGTATGGAGCAATCTTCTGCACAGAGGCAACCACGACTCCGACAACCATCCCGGCGGTGGACCCTCCGGGCACCAAGTTCACCGCGCGTGCCCAGGCTGAATCCTGCCTTGGCCCGGCGCCGGACTTCGGAACCACGACAGGCCTTCCAGCCGGGGGACGGAATCCCCGCTGCCGGCCCGGGCCGGTTACAGCGATGGGACGCCGACAACCCCGGAACCGGCGGGCACGGCCCCACCGTGTTGCGAAACGTGGGGAATCCGGCTGCCGGCCTGCATGATACGATCGAAGTGTCCCTCCCCTCCTCAAGTCAAGAGCGTGGCTCATGGACCTTGTCACAATCGATGGCGAGCGCGGTTGCCGGATTGTCAGCGAACCCATACCCAAGGCTGTCGACGACTGGGTGGTCATCAAGGTCGAGACCACTCCCATGTGCACGGAGTACAAGGCCTACCAAGCCGGCTACAGCACGCATTGGCTGGGGCACGAGGCCGCGGGCACCGTGTTTGAAACAGCCGCCGGAGCAGGTCGCCTGCAGGCGGGGGACCGGGTCCTGGCATTGCCCTTGATGGCCTGTGGCAGTTGTCGGCACTGCAATGCCGGCGAATACATCTTCTGCAAGAACTGGCGCCAAAGTCCGGGGCCGCTCAGCACCTATGCCCAGTACCATGTCAAGCCGGAATGGATGTGCTACCGGTTCCCGGACGACATCAAAACGGAGAAAGGGGCGCTCGCCGTCTGCGGCCTGGGACCGTCGTTCGGTGCGCTGCAACGCATGGCAGTGGACGCATACGACACGGTGCTGATCACCGGCTTGGGACCCGTAGGCCTGGGCGGTGTCATCAACGCCAAACACCGTGGCGCCACGGTCATCGCCGTGGAGGCACAGCCCTTCCGCAAGCGATTGGCGGCGGATTTGGGCGCGGACCACGTTCTGGATCCCGCGGACGACGGCACGCTGGAGCACATTCGCGACCTGACCGGAGGTGAAGGTGTGCCCAAGGCCGTGGATTGCTCAGGCAATCCGGCGGCACACCGGCTGTGCATCGACGCCGCCGCGATCCGCGGCCAAGTGGCTTTTGTGGGCGAGTGTTCCGACGACACTGTCATTCGGATTTCCCCGGACATGATCCGCAAGGGCCTGACCCTGATCGGCTCTTGGAACTACAACCGCGGCGACATGGAAAAGATCATGCAGGTAATCAGGGACTGTGACTCGGATTTGGACAAGTTCGTGACCCACCGCTTCCCATTGCGCAAGGCACAGGATGCCTGGGAACTGCAAATGACCGGCAACTGCGGGAAAGTCCTGCTCAAGCCCTGGGAGGATACGTGAGCGACCGATACCGATGCGCCATCGTGGGAGTCAGCGGCGGGCGCGCCCGCGGGCATGCGGAAGCCTTCGCCCACATGCCGCGTGGGGAATTGACGGCGGTTTCAACCCGCACGGCCGAAAACCTGCAGCTGTTCGCCGACCGGTGGAACGTGCCGCACGCCTACACCGACTACGCCAAGATGTTCCGTGAGCAGGATCTCGACCTTGTCCTCGTCAATACGCCTCCCGATGTGCGTCTGGAAGTACTGGAAGCCGCCGACCTCAACGGAGTCGGATCCGCGATCGTCGAGAAGCCGCTCGCCCTGCAGGGCGAGGACTGGCAGGCATTGAAGGAGTTTGCCGAGCAGAGCAGCCTGAAAGTGGCCATCAACCATCAACTCCACTACCAGCCGCGCCGCCTGGCCCTGCAGGCA
>DAOUIC010000541.1:0-2836 GCA_034428255.1 Anaerolineales bacterium | reverse complement strand
CGCCTGGCTGCGCGGCACGGAGTACAGGCCTGTACTTTCAATCAAAAGCTCGGTTGACGAGCCGAAGTCGTACGTGTAATCACCGCGCGTTTTTTGAGGCAAGACGGTCCCGATCGCCACGTCCATGCCTTGAGAGGCATCCCCAAAGGGGTCAAAACCCCAACTGGAGCTTTCGTAGGACAGCCCTTGAATTCTGAACGCGCTCAGGTGACCACAGCATTCAAGCCAGAGTTCGCGCAGGAAGCCATCCAGCTCGCTCAGGGTGGAATCGGTCCTGACGCCCAGGCGCAACCAGTAGTCCCTGGACCCATAGTCCCTTATGTTCAGCTGCATGTAGCGGGTTTTCCTGGCCCCCGCGATCGCACCGGGATCGATCTGCACAGGGGGGAGGCCCAAGTTCTTGGGTATGCAGGCCTGCAGGTGCCTGGCAATACCCGTGATCTTGTAGGTCTTGTCGCACAGGGTGCAAGTTCCCCGGTCCAGCCAATTGTCGTTGAATGCGTACATGTCGTGCTCCCGGTGTTCTGTGCCTTGGCAGACATCACGGCCAGTGGCCAAGGGCTTGGGTTCCGGTAGTCGTGGCGAGTCCAAGTTTAAGCCAAGTTTCCGGAGCCGCGACTGAAGTCGGGAGAAGGGCCTTCTGGATCGGGGATGCCCTAAGCCTGGTAGTCCAGTTTGGCCTCCCAGCCATCGGCGCCATTTGTGAGCAGCTCGAAAAGGTGCCAGACCCCGCAGTACATGTCGCCCGGTCCGAAAAAGTCCCTGGAGATGCGCACAATCGAGCCGTCCGAGTTCCGACGAAACGCTGAGACACCGGGCATGGAACTGGAGTTGAAGTTCGTGTGGCTGGACGCGAAGCCCATATCCCTAACGAAACTGGTGCCTTCCGCCGAATACATGTCGAACCCCCAACCTCGCTGCTCCCGCATGGCTTGCTGCACTGCGACGCTGTTGGGAGATACCACGACGAAGGCGGTCCGGTCCTCGATGTGGTGCAGCACCCCGTTGAAGCCGTCCGCCCACATCGTGCAGTAGGGACATTCCGATCCCATGTTGTGTACGAGGATCAGGTCTTCCTTGTCGCCGAACATCTGTGACAGCCGGACGGTACCATCCGGCCCCTGAAATTCGTAGTCTTCCACCGGTTCCGGTGGCATTTCCTTGCGCAGGTCGGCCAATCGTTGGACCGCAGCCTGAAGTTGCGCCCAAGCTTTTGCCATGTCCTGATCCAGCTGTGTGTTGGATGTCATGTCAAGTGCCCTCCTGACTGGTTGTTGTCATGGAGCCGGTTCAAGTGTGCCTGCCCGCAAAATATAGGAATATTATATCAAATTTGTGCGGATACGATTCACCTCGGCTGGGCGGCTAATCGATCCGGCGGATGCCATGGGTCCGCATTACACTGGGACCCATTCCACTATCCTCTACCAGAGCCATTGAGAGCTTCGAGGACCGGAATGCTTCAGGACATTGCTGTCGCCGACTAACACGAATTGAAAAAGACTCCCGATGGACGGCATATCGATAGGAAATGAACATCTGCGCGTGGATGTCAGGCAGGCCGAGGGGCTGCAATGGCTGGCGTTTCGGGTCAGGGATGAAGGCGGCAACTGGGTGGACATGGCCGTGACCGGCGCGCTGGCTCCGGTGTCCATTTGGCGGCCGGAGCTGCGAGCCGTCAGCGAAAGCCCGGAGGTGATCTGGGCTCCGGAAGGCGGTACCAATTTCCAACGTGACGTCGGCGGCTGGGACAGCGCAGAGACGGAAGGGGACGAGCTTGTCCTGACCCGCAGGGCGGCGGCACCGGCCGATGCCGGTCCTCTAATCGAGACCCGGGTCCGCCTGGACGGGGAGTGCGGAGTCCATGTCCTGACCCGGATCCGCATTGCGGCGGCAATCAGGCTGGCCCGGTGCATGCACCATGTCTGGTTGGCGCCGAGAGGCCGGCTGGAACGGTTCTGCGAGCCCCTGGATTTCGCCTGGCTGCCGAACCTGCACCGGAGCGAGGATCACATTTGTGCCGATCACTTCTTCCGTGCACCGGCGGCCATTGCAGTGGCCCGGGGCTGCCACGCGGCCCTGCTCCCGGATCTTGCCCTCATGGCAGCGGATGCCCCCGTGCCTCTGGCCCTGGACCTGCGGATCGAAGGCACCGGTCTGGAAGCGCCGCGCCTCTCCTTCGGCTTCTGTGCTTCGGAGCCGGACGGGCACGTGTACTTCCGCAGCGGCCCGGATCTCGCACCGGTACTGGAAAACCGGGTCCTGACCTGTGGCTTTCGCCTGTGGTTCGGGCAGGCGGAGACGCCCGGACAGGTCGTCGATCGAGTCGTGCAGTGGCAGTGGCGGACGTATGGACACCCCCTGCTCAAGGAGCCGGAGCCCCAGGTTCTTCCCTTCCGTCAGTACGGCACGCGCTATGTCTTCCGGCACGAGTTGCCGGCGAGTATTCGCAAGGTTGAACGCCGAGGCTTGGAATGCGTTGGCATCGACAACCCCCGCCGTCGCGGCGCCCAATTTCATGCCTGGGAGAACGATCTGCACGTTGGGTATGGCCTCAGGCACTACGCGGGGCGGCTGGACAACACGATGCTGCAGGAGACAAGCCAGGGGATCCTCAACCTGTTCTCTGATACCCCGCGTACCGAAGGTACCTTCCCCTGCATCTTCAACTTCGACGAGGGTGTCTGGGAGGGGTCCCTGTTTTGGACGGCGCGCAGCGCGGACTGGCGTTGCGGGTTCGACACGGCAGCCATGTCCGTGTCGGCCTGGTGGCTGCTGCAGTGGGTACAGGACTTCCCCGACTTGGACCGGGAGCCGCTGCTGGAGCTTCTCACCG
>DAOUIC010000540.1:0-5879 GCA_034428255.1 Anaerolineales bacterium | reverse complement strand
CTTGTGTACTGATGTTCAAGGCACTGGGTTGACAAGTTTGGTGTGGAGGCTAGGTACACGGCGCGCTGGGCGGTGACGCAGGAAGGGCTCGGGCGGATCGTGCCGGGAACCCGGATTGAGGCGGGTGTATCCGACCGGGGACCCGCGAATCTTACATTTGATCCGAATCCTTGTTGAAGCGCATCCATCGCGGTACCCATACCCGAATGGCGGGATGGTAATCCCCCTACAGGCAGAGCCTGATCCAAGGCGTTGTGTCGGAACTGCAGTAACTGGGAAATTGGAATGAATGGGGTTGGGTTTAGGTCCAAGGTCCAGGGGCCGTCCAACGCGTCGGACCGGAGTCGCCGGAGGCGACAGCCGCGATGACAGGGGACAGAAATTCGGCGATCGATGCCACGATGTCCGCAAACGAGGCTGGTACATGATCCTGCTGGAGTCGGCCGCGGAATGCAGACCACAAGTTCTGCTGGTCGTCGATGAACGGCCTGGTGAATGCCCTAACCATCCGGGGTAGCGGGGTGCTTCGCCGCTCAAAAGTGAGCCTTATGGCCTCAACCAGTTCGTGGCCGTCGAAATCGAACTGTCGGGACAGCAGCCAGATATCGTAAAAGTCTTTCATCCGACTGTTCATCGTACCCCGCTTGATCATGGCCTCGAGCTTTTCCGCGATGGTACTTTCTCGACTGTAACAGAGCATCCGCGGTGCCGGGAAATCCAGTATCGCGGGGAGAGCGGCAGCAACCGGCGCGGGATACACAACGTCTCCAAAACCGATATCGATTTGCATGCGGTGTTGTGCCCTGTCAAGAGTTGCCAGAAACCGAATCCTGACCCCCTTGGCGTCTCTGGCTATGGGCCTGGTCTCGATGGTGTCTGGAGCGAAGGCTAGACCGTCTGGTTGCACCTCCACATTCAAAATATCCTGCATCAGCGCGACGATATCCGGTTCCTCGCTGCTTGTTCTGCCCAGGAGATCAATGTCCTTGGTAAGACGAATGCCTGATGATTGCCAAACCTGCAGCATCAACGCACCCTTGAGGATGAATTGTTCTGCGTATTCGGATTGGGACAGTCGGTACAGAAACCGCTCATTGGCGAAGTACGCCAGCAATTCGTCGAAGCTCCGCTGGTCGCTCCGGGTTCGGTTGTGAAGGCGAGCCCGAACGGACGCCGGCACATTGCGGATGGATGTCACAGGCTGGCCTCGAGATAGGGTCGCATCACTCTTGCCACTCGGCATGCCCTGGCGTAGTCGAGCAGTGTGTCAACATCGAATCTGTGGTACTCCCGGTAGAATTGCAGTGCTTCCAGTACGATGTCCATGCCGATCCGATTGCGGAACTTGAAGCAGTCGGCCAGCGTCTTCTCGCGGTTGTAGACCTTGACCGCAACGCCATCGATCAGATGTGTCTCGATGCCGGCCTCGTAGGATGCCTTCGAGAACCGGTGGGCTTGGACAGGGGGGTAGTCGAGTGACGGCAGACGCGCATCCCGGGGTACCGCAACGGATACTTTGCGGGGGATCTGTGTCGTAATGTCGTGGAAGGCCAGTGCGGAGACCAGGCAGATGACGGCGTTGGGATAGCGCAGACACACCGTAACCTGATCCGGATGACTGAGTGGCGGCAGGTCCGCCAGCCGGTAGACACCTCTGCTGATCAGCTCGACGGTACCTCGGTCTCTCAGCGCGTAGAGCATGTAGGGGGTAATCCCGTTGCTGAGGGCCTCGCTCATGCGAAGCTGGCCACCGTGTTCGCGAAAGATCGCTTCTGCCTGATGCTGCATGTCGGCTCCAGATAAAACGTCACCACTTGCCAACAACTGGTAACATTATAGTTGAATCACCATCGAGAGTCTAAGGTGCCTCATGTGTCCAAGAGCCGCTATCAGTGTCGGGGCGGATTGGACTTGCCAAGACTATTGGTCAAGGACATGGGAATGCTCGGAGGCTGGCTGAAGTTCGCCGCGCCGAGCCCTTGGGGTTTCCTGGCGACGACATGGGCATCGGGAGAGTGTGGCGCTCAATGATTCCGGACCACCGTGGTTGCCTGGATGTCACCGCCGACTCAAATCGGTTGGGCACAGTCGCACTGCGATTACAATAGAGACAGTCCGGACCCAACCGAATCCAACCCCCTCGCGAAACCTGGCCTCCGGCCCAGGCCGCGTTGGGCCCCCACGGGATTCCGGTTCCGGCTGACACACCATCAACAAGACCCACATGGAAATTACAGGCGACGTACATCTGGACTATCCGCAGGAGGACGTGTGGAACGCCCTCATGGACCCCGAGTTCGTGGCCAAGGTGATTCCGGGGTGCGACTCCCTGACCCCCAAGGACGAGCCCGACACCTTCGCGTCGGACCTGAGAATCAAGATTGGCCCCATCCGGGGCAAGTTCAAGGCGGATGTGGTGCGCCATGGAGTTGAACCCATGGAACGGTTTGTCCTGGACGTCAGCGCCAAGGGTCCCACCGGCTTCATGGGGGGATCGGGCCGCATCGAACTGGAACCGGATGGCACCGGCACGGTGCTGCGGTATGCCTGCACCGTCAACGTCGGCGGCCGCATTGCCCGCGTCGGACAGCGTCTGGTCTCCACCGCCACCAAGACCGTCATCAACCGCAGCCTGGACGGATTCCGGGATGAACTGGATGCAGCCCTGCAGGCGCGGGTTGGAACCCAATGAAGGGCAGGGATCCGCGCATGGGCGGCGTGCCGTCTGTTTGCACGGTACCCGCATGCATGGCCGGCAACATCGCCGTGGCGGCGGGGAGGTGAATTGACGTACGGACACGGGTAGTTGAGTTTTTTACAACCCACGAAGGGGGTTTGGTTATGGGTGTGAGCATTTCCTTGAACATCAACGGCGAGGCCCGTAGTCTCGACAATGTCGAGCCGCGGCTGCTGCTGGTGGATTTGATCCGGGAGGAACTTGGTCTGACCGGCACCAACATCGGGTGCGACACGTCGCAGTGCGGAGCCTGCACCGTCCACATGGACGGCCTGGCCGTGAAGTCCTGCACCGTGCTGGCCGTCCAGGCCGACGGATCCGATGTGGTAACGATCGAGGGCATGGCCGAGGACGGCCAGTTGACTGCCATGCAGCAGGCCTTCTGGGACGAGCACGGCCTGCAGTGCGGTTATTGCACCCCGGGGATGATCATGGCCGGCGTCAAGCTGGTCGAGGGCAATCCGGACATCTCCGACGAGGAGATCCGGCATGGCCTGGAAGGCAACATCTGTCGCTGCACCGGGTATCAGAACATCGTCAAGGCGATGAAAGCAGCGGCCCAGGCCGCTGCCTAACGCGGAGGAGGTGAATTCATGGCCAAATTCGTTGGCAAGAGTTTCAAGAGAGTCGAGGATCCCCGTTTTCTTCAGGGACAGGGGAAGTATGTTTCCAACCTTCAGCGTCCGGGCATGGCCTATGTGGCGATTGCGCGCAGCCCGCACGCCCACGCCGATATCAAGGGCATCGATGCGTCGGCCGCCCTGGAACTGGACGGTGTGGTCGCCGTGTTCACGGGCCAGGACCTGATTGACGGAGGCGTTGGCCAGCTGCCATGCGGCTGGGTCGTTCCCGATTGCAAGATCCCCGAGCGCTGGCCCGTTGTACCGGACCGCGCCCGTCACGTGGGGGATGCCGTGGCCGTAGTGGTGGCGGACAACCCCTATGTGGCCGAGGATGCCCTGGAGCTGATCGAGGTCGACTACGAGCCGCTGCCCGTGTCCATGGGCGCGCGTGCCACGACCGAGTACCGGGCCCAGCAGATTCACGCCGAGATTCCCAACAACACGTCCTATGCCTGGGCCCTGGGGGATGAGGACGGCATGCGCCGGGCGTTTGCCGAGGCCGCACATGTCGTGGAACTGGATCTGGTCAACCAGCGGCTGATTCCCAATGCCATGGAGCCTCGGGCCTGCATGGCCGAGTGGGACAACACCACGGAGGAGATGACGGTCTGGACCACCAGCCAGAATCCCCACCCCATTCGCCTGCTGCTGTCCGGCTTTACGCTGGGCATTCCGGAGAACAAGCTGCGGGTGATTTCGCCGGATGTGGGCGGTGGTTTCGGGAGCAAGATCTTCCACTATCCCGAGGAAATCATCGTGCCCTGGGTGGCGCGCAAAATCAACCGGCCCGCGAAGTGGGTGGCCACCCGTTCCGAATCCTTCATGACCGATTCGCAGGGTCGGGACCATGTGACCAACGTCCGGATGGCGATGGACGCGACGGGCACCATTACCGGCCTCCATGTACAGACCTGGGCGGACCAGGGCGCCTACCTGTCGACGTTCGCACCCCTGATCCCCACGGCCCTTTCCATCACCCTGTTTTCCGGCCTGTACAAGATTCCGGGCATTTGGGGCGAAATGAAGGGCACGCTGACCAACACGGTGCCGGTGGATGCCTACCGGGGCGCCGGGCGGCCCGAAGCCTCCTATCTGTTGGAGCGCATCGTGGAAAAGGGAGCCCAGAAGATGGGCATGGACCCGATCGCCTTCCGGCGTCACAACCTGATTCCGGCCGACGAGTTCCCGTATCAGACGCCGGTTGCGTTCCAGTACGACAGCGGCAACTACCAGGCGCTGTTCGACAAGCTGGAGGAAATCTCCGGTTACGGCGATCTGCGCGAGGAGCAGAAGTCCAAGCGAGCCGAAGGCAAGCTCTGGGGCGTGGGCGTCTCGGGCTGCATCGAGGCCAGCGGCCCGGCCCCGTCCGCGGTGGCCGGCAGCCTGGGCAGTGCCGTGGGCTTTTGGGAAAGCGGCACCGTGCGTGTCCATCCCACCGGCAAGGTTACGGCCCTGACCGGTTCCCACGCACACGGCCAGGGACACGAGACCACCTTTGCCCAGATCTTGGCGGACGAACTGAACATCCCTCTTGAGGACATCGAGGTGGTGCACGGCGATACCGGTCGCGTCCCGTTTGGGATGGGCACGTACGGCAGCCGCAGCGCCGCTGTGGGCGGCAGTGCGCTGGTCCGCAGTGCCACGCGCGTCCGCGAGAAGATGACCAAGATCGCAGCCCACCAGATGGAGTCCCGGCCGGAGGATGTGTATTTCGACGACGAAACCGGAAACATCCGGGTTCAGGGCGCGACCGACGAAGGGATGTCCTTCTTTGAGGTAGCGTTGGCAGCCTATACGGCCCACGATTTGCCGCCCGACATCGAACCCGGGTTGGAAGAGACGGCGTTCTTTGACCCGTCCAACTTCACCTTTCCCAACAGCGCCCACATCGCGGTGGTCTCCATTGACCGCGAGACCGGCGAAGTGACCTTGGAGAAGTACTTCGGGGTGGACGACGTGGGCAATGTCATCAATCCGCTGATTGTGGACGGCCAGCTGGTGGGCGGTGTGGCCCAAGGCGTTGGTCAGGCCCTGTGGGAACACGGCATCTACGGTGAGGACGGTCAGCTGCTGACCGGTTCCATGCTGGACTACGCCATGCCGCGGGCCGATCGGTTCCCGCACATCGAGACGGACCGCATCGAGACCCCTTCGCCGACCAACCCCCTGGGTGTCAAGGGTGCGGGTGAAATGGGAACCATCGCCGCCACGGTCACCGTGGCCAACGCGGTGGTTGACGCCCTCGCCCCGCTGGGCGTGGATCATGTCGAGATGCCCTTCACCGCCGAACGAATCTGGCAAACCATCCAGGCACACAGCTAAGGCTGGCCGCCGTAAGGAGAGAATGCTATGTATCCTCCCAATTTCAATTACGTGCGAGCGGGTTCGGTGGCCGAGGCCCTGTCCCTGATCGCGAGCGAAGACGATGCCAAGTTCCTGGCGGGGGGCCATTCGCTGGTGCCCGCCATGAAGCTGCGGCTGGACGCTCCCGGAACCCTGATCGACATCGGTCGCATCGA
>DAOUIC010000539.1:0-1697 GCA_034428255.1 Anaerolineales bacterium | reverse complement strand
CGTTGGCCGGTCCGACCACGCCGTGCACACCGGCCTCCACGCAGAAGTCGATTTGCCGGCGCAGACTTTCATGATCCACCGACAGGTCCTGCCGGAAGGGGGTAATCAGAATGACAAAGATGCCGCGCCAATTGTGGTCTGCCATGCGAGTTTCCCGTGGAGTGTGCTGATTCGTCCGCTTCCCGGGCCAGGGTACCGATCAGGCCTGGCCGTCCACGGAGTGATCCGACCAGATAAGCGTAACGGAGTCAATCAGGCCGGTCGCAGGCGAGGGGCGGGACCGTTTGGCCGGCTTGCTTCCGCCATGACCGTCGTCCACCGATTCGGGCAGGGCTGCGCCGCTCGCTTGCGGCTTGAGGATCCGACGGCCCTTGGTCACGCGGCTGCTCAGCGGTATGTCGTCGGGATCAAGCGTGCGGACATTGCTGCCGGCGCCAATGGAAATGCGTGCGTCGGCCTGTCCGGGCGCAATTGCCAGAGCCCCGGCAATGAGCCCGGTCGTCTCGTCCAACTTGTGGGCGAGCAGGCCGGAGCCGCCGCGCGCCTGAAGGTTGAACTCCTCCAGTTGCGTCCGCTTGGCCATGCCCTGTTCGGTCACGGTCAGGACAGTGCCGGTGGCCGGCGCCACCGCAGCCACAGCCACGCCGTCGCCCTTGCCCAGTCGAATCCCTCGCACTCCTTGGGCAGGCAGGCGGCTGGGCCGCACTTCGTCTCCGTCGAAGCGAATGGTCTTCCCCAGACGTGTAAACAGCATGAGTTCCCGACTTGAGTCGACGGCTACCGCCGCGACCAGTGAGTCGCCCTTGGCCAACGGCATGACCGTCACGTCATCGCCCCAGGCCGCAGCCAGGTGGTGTCCACTGATTTTCTTGACATTGCCCTGCGCCGTTGCCAGCAGAATCCATATCCCCTGGTCGGGCGCGACTTCCCGGGGCAGGGCTATCCCGGCCACAATTCGGTCGCGGCGGGTGAACGCGGTCAGGTCCGCGACATGCCCGGCCCGTCCGGTCTGCGGCACCTTGTGGGCCTGGATGCGCTGGGCGCGGCCGGAGGCGCTGAACACATACAGGACATCCCGTGTGTTGGCGGCCAACGTCGCGATGCCGCCGTTGCGCCCGATGTCCCTGAAGCTGCCGCTTTGCATGCCCTTGTAGGCATAGCGGCGCACGGTGCCGCGCCGGCCCACGCAGACCCACACCGTCTGGTCCGGCTCCAACTCCTCGGCGGTCGGCGTGCGCGCCTGGTCGTCCTTGACCTCGGTGCGACGGGAATCGGCGAACTGCCGTTGGATTTCGTCCATCTCGTCGGCGATCGCGTCCCGGATCCGCCGGTCGGAAGCCAGCAGGGCCTGCAGTTCCTTGATGCGGGCCGTCAGGTCCTTGAATTCGCTTCGCAGGCGGCTCCGTTCCATCGCCACCAGTTGGCCCAGCGGCATGGCCAGTACGGCCCGGGCCTGGGCTTCGGTGAAACCGAACTCCCGGATCAGGTTGTTGCGCGCCGAGTTGGGGTTGCGGCTGCTGCGGATCGTGCGGATGACCTCGTCGATCTGATCGAGGGCCATCAACAGGCCTTCCACAATGTGTGCGCGCTGCTCGGCCCGGTCCAGGTCGAACCGGGAACGGCGACGCACAATGTCCACGCGGTGTTCGATGAAGTGCTCAACGAGTGCCTTCAGGTTCAGACGCTCCGGACGCCCG
>DAOUIC010000538.1:0-1649 GCA_034428255.1 Anaerolineales bacterium | reverse complement strand
GGCTTCCTGATCTACTTCCTGATCATGATTGCGGCCATCATTGCCCGGTGGCAGCAGCGCGAGACGGCCATTCTGGTGTCGCGCGGCCTGAACACCTCGGGCGTGGTGTCGATTGTGCTGCTGGAGGAGCTGATCCTGTTCATTGTCGGCATCCCCCTGGGCATCGCCTTCGGCATGGGCATTTCCCTGTTCATGGGCTACACGGTCAGCTTCCTGAGCTTTACGACCCTGCGGGAGCCGGTGCCGGTTTCGTTCCAGGGGCTGAACTGGTATCTGATCGGGGCCGGTCTGGCCGTGGCGGTGCTGGCACGCCTCATCCCGGCGGTCCGCACCGCCCGCATGAGCATCGTCGAGGCGGAGCGGGGACGTCAGGTGCAGAAGCCGTTCTGGCAGCGGGCCTACCTGGATTTCCTGCTGGTTGTGCCCACCTGGTATGCCTACGACCAGCTGGCCAACGAAGGCACCTTCGCCAACATGGTCCAGGAGCGGACCGCCGAACTGTTCTCCGATCCGCTCCTTATCCTGGTGCCGGCCCTGTTCGTGCTCACCTGCAGCCTGCTGGTGATGCGCATCTTCCCGATCCTGATGTGGATCCTGGACCGCATCGCCGGCTGGACCAACCTGCTGACCACCCACCTTGCCCTGCGCCAGCTGGAGCGGCACAGCCAGCGCTACATCAACCCCCTGCTGCTGGTCATCGTGTCCCTGTCGCTGGGCATCTACACCTATTCCATGGCCCTCAGCCTGGACCAGTGGCTGATTGATCAGGTGCGCCACGAGGTCGGGGCCGGCGCGACGTTCGAGCCCTTCATCCCGCCCGCGCCGGACAGTTCCGGAGGTTCGGGCCCGATCATGGACGGAACCGGAACCTGGATTCCCACCGTGGCCGAGTTCGAGGCCCTGCCCGGGGTGACCACCGCGGCCAGGGTCGGCAACTACAACGCCGAACTGGAGGTGACCGGAGGGGATATCCTGCGCCTGGACTTCCTGGCGGTCGATCGGATCGACTTTGCCAAGGTGGCGTGGTTCCGGGAGGATTTCGCCGACGATTCCCTTGGGGGCCTCATGAACCGCCTGGCCCTGTCGCCCAACAGCATCCTGGTGCCGCGGGCCCTGATGGGGCCGCTCAACTGGCGGGAGGGGGACGAGGTCGGCCTGGAGGTGAGCATGGCCCGGGGCCATGCCGTCCAGGACCAGTTCGTGATTGCCGGCACCTACGATCAGTTCGCCACGATCTACCACCAGCCGTGGACGGTGATCGGCAACATGGATCACGTTTTTGCGCTGGCGGGAACCGATTTCGCACACAACATTTGGCTGGGGGTGGACGAGTCGGTGGAGGCGATCGAGTTGAAGCAGGCCATACGGAGGATGGGCATCGAACCCACCCGCTGGCGGCATGTGCCCACGCGCATTGTCGAGGAACAGGCGCGCATGGAACGGGTCGGCATCTTCGGCACGCTGTCCGTGGGCTTCCTGGCGGCCGCGGCCATGGCCTTCCTGGCCCTCCTGGTCCACAGCTATGCCTCGCTCCAGGACCGCATGTTCCAGTTTGGGGTACTGCGGGCCGTGGGTGTGATGCGGTCCCAGATCATCGGCCAGATCACGATTGAGTACATCTTCCTGACCAGCTACGGAACCATCGCCGG
>DAOUIC010000537.1:0-5088 GCA_034428255.1 Anaerolineales bacterium | reverse complement strand
TGGCGGCGGTGGTCCTCAACACCACTGCCGCGCCCTCGCGCGACCCGGCCGACATCCGTCGGGAACTGGTGGATCAGATGACGGGCGGGGTGTTGTGGCGTGCCAGCGTGCAACGCATCGCGGAGCTGGGAGTCACCGCCATGGCCGAACTGGGCAGCGGCAATGTCCTGTCCGGCCTGAACCGGCGTATTGTGCGCCGCATGCCCACTCCATCCCTGCAGACCATGGCCGACATCGAGTCCTGGTGCACTGCCCGGGAGGGCTGAAGCCTGCCGCATCCGGCGCATCCGGCTCGAAACGCCTTCGGTTTGCTGTGCTAGAATCGGCCGCCGAAGGCCCTCCGGCAGCCGGTGGCTGCGCCCTCCATTGATGAACCTGAAGGACAGAATCGCGCTCGTCACCGGCAGCAGTCGCGGTATTGGCGCCGCGATTGCGTCCGCGTTGGCCGCGCGGGGCGCGTTTGTGGTCGTCAACTACCGGGCGGACGAAGACGGCGCCGCGTGCGTGGCGGACGGCATCCGCCAGGCCGGGGGTGACTGCGCCGTCGTCCAAGCCGATGTCTCGGACGGTCAGGAGGCGGCCCGACTGGTCAAGGAGACACTTGCGTTCAAGGGCGGCCTGGATATTCTGGTCAACAATGCCGGCCTGACCCGGGACGGGCTGTTAATGTCAATGAAGGAACAGGACTGGGATTCGGTGATCAGGACCAATCTGACCAGCGTCTATCAGGTCACGCGACCGGCGGTGCGCAGCATGTTGCGCAAGCGTCGCGGCGCCATCATCAACATTGCCAGCGTGGTGGGCCTTTCGGGTGCGGCAGGTCAGACCAACTACGCGGCGAGCAAGGCGGGATTGATTGGGTTTACCAAGGCACTCGCCCGAGAGGTGGGAAGCCGCGGCATCACGGTCAACGCCATTGCCCCCGGCTTCATTCCCACCGCCCTCACGGAGGTCCTGCCGGAAGATCATGTGCAGCACGTGATCGCCCAGACACCCCTTGGGCGCATGGGTACGTGTGAAGAAGTGGCCCGGGCCGCAGCCTTTCTGGCCTCCGAGGATGCCGCCTTCATCACCGGTCAGACCTTGGCGGTGGACGGCGGATTGACAATGCAATGACCGGATTTGCATCGGTTGGGGAGGCCGGAGTTGTGTCCAAGCCTTCCTGGAGATCCCCCGGAAGCCACCCCGCCGAACCGGCCGCGGACGAAGCCGTGCGCGAAGTGCTGGTTGAGGAAGGCTGGTTGGGCGCGGATCCTGCCTACAGGGGGCGCCACAGTCGTTATCGCGCCATCGCCCTGCAGGTCCTGTACGAATGCGACACCACGCACCATCCGCTGAGCCAGGTGCTGCAGCGGCGGTTTGCCAGTCTGCGGCAAAATGGCATGGCGCTGACTTCCCGCGGTCAGGATTTGGTGCGCGGTCTGGTTGGCGGAGCCTGGGAGGATCGGGACGAAATCGACCGGATTATCGGCGGGGCGGCCCGGCGCTTTCCCGTTGACACCTTGTCGGTATTGGACCGCAACATCATGCGGCTGGCTGTGCAGGAAATGCTGGAACCGACGATGGCCAAGTCCGTCAAGGTAATTGTCGTCGAGGCCGTGGCCTTGGCCGAGCGCTACGGGACCGACCAGTCGCCGGCCTTTGTGCACGGGGTGCTGGGTGCCGTCAGCCAGCGACTGGCGCGCCGCGCCGATTACGCGTTCTCTGAGGAAACGGGCCGGTAGCCATGGGACTGAACGGACCGAACTTCCTGGGCATTGGATTGCCCGAATTGATGTTCATCATCGTATTGGGCCTGGTCGTGCTGGGGCCGGATCGCCTGCCTACGGTGGCCAAGGACCTGATTCGGGCCTTTTTCCGGATCCGCAACCTGTCCAAGGACCTGACCGGTCAGTTGGAGGCTGAGCTTGGGTTCGACGAACTCAAGGAGTTGCGGGAACTCAAGGGCATGAAGACCGGCGGACTGGTCGAGGCCTGGGCCAACGACGAACTGGACCTCGATCTCGACGGCGAGAACTCCGTGACCGATCAGATCGAGGAAGAAAAGAAAAAGAAGCGCGAGAAAGCCCGGAGCGAACGGGAGTTGAAGCAGCGGCGCGACAAGGCCAAGCGCGAGCAGCAGGCCAAAATCGATGCCCTGCTCGAGAAGAACAAGGCCGCGAAGGAGGACGACGGCGGCACGGCGGACGCCAAGTCGGATACATCCGCGGCCGGGGCCAGCGACGCGGCCGATGACGATACGGAGGCGGAACCGACCAACACCATCCAGAACGTGGGGATGGACAATTTGATCGGTGCGGGCCGCGTGGATCCCGCCTATGTCGGGCAGGACGAGAAGGACTCGACCGGCGAGCCGGACACGGTGCCGGCGGCCGATGCCGAAGCCCGCGCAGCGGACGTGGACACTGCGCCCGACCCGGAGCCGGTCCCCGCGGCCCCGGAACGCAGCTGAGTTTCCAATCCGTCTGGGGATTGGCCTGTCAGGGACGTCTGGCAGGGTATAGTGCCGTCCGAATCCGCTTCCTGTTCCTTGCCGGCCACGCGCCGCCTGATTCCTGCATGACATCATGACCACCGCGCAAATCCCGAACCAGGAGATTCCTCAGGGCGAGGGCGGGCAGATGAGCATCATGGATCATCTGCGCGAACTGAGGACGCGGCTGATCTGGATCTTCGCCAGCCTGGCGGTCGGGACGTTGTTGGGGATGGTGGCCTCCGAATGGGTGGTCTCCGCCATCGTCAACAAGTGGAACGTGATGCTCCAGGCGATTTCTCCCTTCGAGCCCATCGCCGCGTTCTTCCGGGTGAGCGTAACGCTGGGGGTGGCCTTCGCCACGCCCATGATTACGTATCAGATTCTGGCGTTCATCGTGCCGGGTCTGTATCCGCATGAGAAACGGAGTCTGCTGTTCCTGACACCCGCCATCTTCGCGCTGTTCCTCTGCGGCGGGGCCTTTGCCTACTACGTCATGCTGCCAGTCGCGGTGGCGTTCCTGCAGCAGTTCTGGAACGAGTTGATTGAGGCCAACTGGAGCGTACGGGAGTTTGTGTTCTTCACGGTCCGAATCACGTTTTGGATCGGGGTTTTCTTTGAGTTGCCGCTGGTGATGGCCTTCCTGGCCCGCATCGGCATTGTCAGCGGACCGAAGCTGCTGGGATGGTGGCGCTACGCCATTGTGCTCAGTTCGGTGGTCGCGGCCATCATCACGCCGACCATCGATCCGGTCAACATGGCCATTGCCCTGTTTCCGCTGATCCTGCTGTATTTCATCGGGGTCGGTCTGGCCTATCTGTTGTATCGACCGCGCGAACCCCGGGACTTTTCCGAGACCGAGGACGACGGTCAACAGGAGTAGCACGCATGGATAGAGACCAACTGATAGCCCGCAAGACAAGGGTGCAGCGCGAGATTCTGCTGCTGCAGAGGCAGATTAGTTCCGCCAACATGAATCCGGCGGGGAACTCCGCCAAGCGGCAGAAGAAGCAAATCCGCGGTCTGGAGGCCAAGCTGGAACGCCTGATGGCGGAGGAGGGCAACCTCCGGATCCAGATCGACAAGGCCCCGGTTGCAGAGGATTGATAGGCATTGTCCGGCAGGCCGGCCGCGGCCGGCCTGCCGGGTTCAGAGGTTCACTGGACCGCCGAAACGCTGGACACCGATTCGGTCCCAGCCACAGCCGGTTGCGGAAGCCCGGTGCCTACGCTGCGGTCTGGCCGGTTTCGGCCTCAACCAGGAGGCGTCGCAGGATTTTGCCCACCAGCGACTTGGGGAGTTCGTCCTTGAACTCCACCTCCCGCGGCACCTTGTAGCCAGTCAGGGACTGGCGGCAGTGGTCCCGGATCTCATCCTCCGTGGCCTGCTGGCCTTCATGCAGGACCACCCAGGCCTTGACCCGTTCGCCGCTGCTCTCGTCCGGGATTCCGGCCACTGCGGCTTCCAGAATGGCCGGGTGGGCATAGAGGACCTCCTCGACTTCGCGCGGCACGACGTTGAAGCCGCCGACCAGAATCAATTCCTTCTTCCGGTCGACCACGGCCAGGTATCCGTCGTCGTCCATGGTGACGATGTCGCCGGTGTGCAGCCAGCCGTCCTGGTCGATGGTCTCGGCCGTGGCCTCGGGCTGTTGCCAGTACTCCTTCATCAACTGCGGACCCCGTACGCAGAGTTCGCCCTCGGCGCCCGGTTCCGCATCCACATAGTTGCCGTCCTCGTCCTGTTCCACGTTCACGATGCGGATCTCCGTGGACGGGAAGGGCAGTCCGATTTTGCCGTCGCGCGCTTCGCCCTTGAGCGGATTGGCGGCGACGACCGGCGAGCATTCGGTCAGGCCGTAGCCTTCCACCAGATTGCCGCCGGTCATTCGGTTGAAGGTTTCCTGAACCTCCATGGGCAGGGGTGCGCCGCCGGAGATGCAGTATTCGACTGAAGACAGGTCGTATTCCCCCGCCTTTTCGTGGTTGATGGCAGCGTTGTAGAGCGCCGGTACCCCGGGGAACACGGTGATGCCCTCCTTGGATACCAAGCGCAGGTTCTGCTCGGTGTCCCGCGGATTGGGCGTTATGACAATACGGGCGCCAATGCGGACGCTGAGCAGAACCGTGATGGCCAGGCCGAAGATGTGGAAGAACGGCAGGGCGCCCATCATGACTTCCTCGCCGTCGCGCGCTTGGGCGAACCAAGCCCTGGTCTGCGAGGTGTTGGTGCCCAGGGATCTGTGTGTCAGGACCGCGGCGCGGGGCACGCCGGTGGTGCCGCCCGTGTACTGCAGCACGGCCATGGAGTCGGGTTCCCCGGCCGGCGCCATGGAACGGGCGGTCTGCTGCGACATGAGCAGGTGCAGGTTGTAGACCCCTCCACCGTAGACCACGTCCGCAATGTGACCCAGTTCCTTCAAGGGCCGCGCGGTCAGTTTCCTGGCCAAGCCCGACAGCGTCTCGTTGATGTCGGTGATCAGAATGTGCTCGATCTCGGTATTGGCCTGGATGCTCTTGACGGTCTCCAGACCTCCCGACATGCAGATGACGGCTTTCGCGTTGCTGTCGCTGAAGATGTGCTCGAGTTCCGGCGCCGTGTAAATGGGATTGGCA
>DAOUIC010000536.1:0-1510 GCA_034428255.1 Anaerolineales bacterium | reverse complement strand
TGCGGGGCCACGGGCGGTGTTGGGGCATCGGGGACGTGTCCGCCGTCTTGGCCAATCCCGCCATCCAGGCTGCATGCGGCCTTCCGCCGGTCACTCTGTCCGGTCCGACCCCGATCACCAATTGAATCGCTGCTTGCGGATTGCCGGAAACACCGCACGACCGGCCCCGTGGACGGGAACCCCATGACCTTGTCCCTGGTTGTCCACGTCACGCACGAAGCCGGCCTGAAGATCGGCGGCATCGGCGCGGTTTTGGAGGGACTGTTGACCTCCCGCGCCTACACCGACCAGGTTCAACGCACCATCCTGGCCGGCCCGTTTCCCGCTTGGGATCCGGCCCAAATGGATCGCATCGTGTCGCAGCGGTCCCGGCTCCAGGTCCGTTACGCCAGCCGCTACGGCATCTACGGACTGGTCCCGCCGGACCTCGGCAGGCGGTTCCATGGCCTGGAACGGGATCTGAACATCAACATCTTCTACGGCCTGGCACCGTACGGAGCACACTGCCACGAAGTGCTGCTGGTCGACCCGACCCACCTGACCCCGGATGTGGCCAACCTTTTTGCATACGACCTTTACACGAACTACCACCTGCAGACGGACCGCTACGCACACGATGCCGAGTGGACCGGCTTTGTGCAACTGGCGTCCGCGTTGGCACAAGCCATCGAAGCCCTGGCAGCGGATGCGATGCCGGGCCGGGAGAACCGGTTCGCGATTGCCCACGACTGGATGGGTCTGCTACCTGTGCTGGCACTCCAGTTGCAAGGGGCCAACCGCTGGAGCACGGTCTACTATGCGCACGAAGTCGCACCGGTGCGACGATTGGTGGAGGAACACGAGGGACACGACACCCGGTACTACAACGTGATGCGCAAGGCCGAAGGGAGCGGGGTGTTTTTGGACAATGTCTTCGGGCCCCAGGACGATTGGTTCAAGGTGCCGCTGCTGCACCAGGCCTCCCGGTGCGATGCCGTCCTGGCCGTCAGCGACCTCGTCCGCGACGAACTCCGGTTTCTGGGGACCGGATTCGCCGATGCCACGATTGATCTCGTGTACAACGGCATTCCGTCACAAGCCACCACCCTGGACGAGAAGAATACGTCCCGAGACAGACTGCGGTCCTACTGCCGGGAGCTGCACGGTTTCCTCCCGGACTTTGTATTCACCCACGTAACCCGCATGGTGCCTTCCAAGGGCATGTGGCGGGATGCGAAGGTGCTGTCGCATCTGGCCCGGCGCCTGGCGGACGAGCGTGGTCAAACCGTAGTCCTGTTCGTGCTCAGCACCGGCACGGGCACCGGCCGGGCACCCGACCAGGTACATGCATGGGAGGCAGCCTATGGCTGGCCTGTGGGCCACAGGGCGGACAACGGTGATCTTGTCGGGATGGAGGCTGCCTATTTCTTCGATGTGGTGGAGCCTTTCAACCGCGGCCATGCCAACGCCAAAATCGTATTCGTCAACCAGTTTGGCTGGGACCGGATACACTGTGGGCGACGCATGCCCG
>DAOUIC010000535.1:0-2377 GCA_034428255.1 Anaerolineales bacterium | reverse complement strand
CCGTGTTGCCTTCGTCCACGGGGGATGCGTGAATCGGGTCGATGCACCGTCCGCCCTCGTGGCGAACCCGGCTACGGTGGCCTGCGCACGCTACCTGGGCATGAGCAACATCTTTGCACTGGACACGCCCGGGGGACGGCGGCTCAGGGCATGGGCAACATCCTCGGCAGGCGCAGGGGGTGAGCAAGGCGGGACCAATGCCACGCACCTGCTAATTCGGCCCCGGACCGTGTTGCGGTCCGCCCACGGCGATACCCGGCAAGGGTTGCCGTGTAGTGGAACCGTGGCTTCGCTACGACCCAAGGTCAACGAGATCCAAGTTGAATTGAGGCTTACCCAGCCGGATTTGGAAGGTGCAACCATCCGGCTCGACCTGGCGCGGACGGGGATCCGCCGCGAGTTGCAGACAGCCCTGGAGGCATCCGCCCGGGAGCAAGGTGCTCGCCCGTGGATCTTGGGCAGCGAGGGTATTGCGTGGTTGAGCGAATGAAGTTGACGGACCGGTGTTGCCGGTCCACCGGACGATTCATTCGATCGGGTTGAGATACCGTTGCGTGCTGCCGTTGGAGGCCATCCACCCCTCGGTGCCGTCGTCCGCGGCTACAAACCACCATTCGATGGTTCCGGAGTCGCCTGCCAGCCTCACGGGGCCGCCCACGATGGTGACTTGCGTGCCCGCTTCCTTCCAAGCGAACGAAAACACGGTATCGGGATTGGGTTCCGTCTGGATCGCAAGGTGTCCAACCACAACCTCGGCCCGGTCCAGCAACGTGAACGGATGGGCCACGGTGCTGGGGGGCAGATCGTTGGTCTGAGGCGGATAGGGATTGACGTAATCTTCCAGCGACGGCCGTTCCACGATCGGTGCCGACCCGGCTGCCGGCGGCACGGATTCGGTGGCTTCCTGGCTGGTTGCCGCAATACCGGTTGCCGGCGACGTGCCCACGCTGCCGATGGCTGTCGAGGTTTCGTTAACGGGTGCGGGCGGTGCTCCGGCCGGAAGCAGGTCGGATACATCTGATTGTGCGGGAGCGGCGATGTCAGCACCGGCCGGTACGGACGAGGCCGGGGAACGTTGCCTCAGGGCAAAAGCCCCGACTATTCCGCCAATGAGCAGCAGCGCCAGCAACAAGGCCAGCAGCGTCCGCGCGTTGTTCCATTCCCCAATTCCTGTCGCCCCGAAACGCGAATCCTGAATCGGTTCGCCAATATCCAGCTGCACGCTCACCGTATCCAACTGCTGGCGCGTGCGCATGATGCGCACCGGGAGACGCGCGGATTCTTGCGAGGGTGCCCGATATTGCTCCTCCAGAACACGATAGGCGATCTGCAGGGCGGCGTCCTGACGCCGGCCCATGGTGTTGTCGTACAGGTGGACCTCGGCTCTAACGGGCGTGTGCTGGCGATCCAGAAATACCAGAAGACCGGCCACAGGCCATCCGTCGGCCTCGGTCAGGTTGTAGTAGTCGGAGGAAATGACCGCCGGCAGGGGGCGCGCGGCTACGGGCGCGGCGGCAGTTCCTGTCAGTTCTCGTGCTTTGACGTTTGCGTCGAGGGCAGTGTTGATGGTGGTCATGGGAGCAGCCTCGGTCGAAGAAGAGAGCAGGTTGTGCGTATGTCTAGGGAAGGTGGGTTAGTTGGACAGTGCCCCCCAGATAGATATCTGTATCGGTATAGAACAGGATGCGCATATTGTAACTGACCGCCAGGTCTTCCCTAAGGAGACCCGACCATCGAATGCTGTCCATGGCGGAGAACTGCCCCCAACTGTCGCCATCCAGTCCGTCGACCCTGGCATCGCCGTTGTCGGTGCGGCCGCGGTAGTGGAGGGTGGTGCCTCGGATTGGCGCATCCGTGCGGGCCCGCAGCACCAGCGTGTACGGTGTGCCCGGTGTCATGGCCAGGGGGGCGCGTGCGGGTGCGGTGTCGGAGATGGTGATCGAGTACACGGACACCACGTGCACGTCGCCGGGGTTGACGCGGATGATCCGGCCGGAGACGTTGTAGTCCGTGCCGGAGACGTTGGCCCACGGTCCGTCGAACTTCACGGAGTCTCCGAAGCGGCGGACAGCTGTTTCGCCCCCGGGTTTGGCGAACACGGCATCGGATTCCCGGATTTCCACCAGGACCAGGTCGGTGCCGGGCAGGTTCTTGCCGGTCTGGATGGTGTCGCGGTTGACACCGCGCAAGCGCAACTGGTCCGCTTGCGGTTCGGGGAACATCGAGGCAACGGGATCGGGAGGGAGCAACCCTTGGCTGCGGGCCGCCAAGGCCGCATAGCCGCGTCCGGCAAAGGACACGACGATGAACAGAATGAGGAGTTGGAATCCCCACTTCAACAATCTGAACACGTGGCCGCGAGGTACTGAACTGTCGA
>DAOUIC010000534.1:0-1571 GCA_034428255.1 Anaerolineales bacterium | reverse complement strand
TTGAAGAGGACCTCTTCAATTTGGTGATTTCACCGAAAGCATGGTAGGGATTGTACCCATTCCTGAAATGGGCACAAGTCGCGAAAATCCATCCCATTGCCCTGCGGGCATTGATTGCACGTGGAGACCTGCCCGATACCGGACCAGCAGGCAAAAAACCCGAGTGCGGCAGCGGGACGGATTGGAGGGGGTCGGGACGGGCATCTCGGGACCCGCGCCCACAACAGGGCAGGGCGGCGACGGGGGCGCGGGTTTGTACAACTTGCAGCACATTCCGGGCCCGCGCGTCGGCACTGTTTCAATCTCGTTGATACGGAACATGCACCCACTGTGTACGGGGCAGCTCCGGTGTTCCACCGTGTCCGCACCGACTGGTTTCAGCGACACTTGGCACAGCATGTCCGTCGTGGCCTATGGCCTCGGGCCAAAATCAACGAAACTGAAACAGTGTCCGCGCGTCAGCCCCGGACCGCCAAAGCCAGTCATAATATATACGCCGTATGCCCAGCTTGACTGCCCAAGGCAGATCCAAGTCCAAGGCCAAACCTCAGCACCCCGTCCGATGCGAGACAACATCCTGCTGCAAACCGACAGCTACAAACAGACGCACTGGCGGATGTACCCGCCCGGCACCACCGAGATAGAGTCCTATATGGAAGCACGGCGGGGAGGGGACTACCGCCACGTCGTATTCTTTGGCCTCCAGTACCTGCTCAAACGCTACCTTGCCGGCATCCGGGTTACGACGGAGCGAATTCAACAGGCTGAAGAATTCTGCCAAGCCCATTTCGGACAGGATGTGTGGCCGCATGAGGGCTGGCAGCACATCCTGGACCGCCACGGTGGTCGCCTGCCCGTGGAAATCCGCGCCGTACGCGAGGGCCGGCGCGTACCGACCGGCCAAGTCCTGTTGACCATCCACAATACGGATCCGGCGTGCTACTGGCTGACCAACCATTTGGAAACCATGCTGGTGCAGGTCTGGTACCCGACGACCATCGCCTCGCTGGATCGCATCCAGTACGACATCCTGCATAAGGCGGCCGAGCAGTCCGGCGATCCGGCCGGCGTGCCCTTCCAGTTGCACGACTTCGGCTATCGAGGCTCCACGTCCGAGGAATCCGCCGCGCTCGGCGCCGCGGCCCACCTGCTGCATTTCCGAGGCACCGACACCTTGGCGGGATGTCGTCTGCTGCAGGAGTACTACGATGCCGACATGCCCGGGTTTTCCGTGCCCGCCGCGGAACATTCCACCATCACGGCCTGGGGCCCGGAGGGCGAAGCAGACGCCTTTGCCCACATCCTGGAAGCCTATCCTTCCGGCGTCGTTAGTGTCGTCAGCGATTCCTGGGACATCCTGCATGCATGTCGGGAACTGTGGGGTTCCGCGTTGCTGGAGCGGGTCCAGGAACGAGCCGGCACCGTGGTTGTGCGTCCCGACAGCGGCGATCCGGTCCCGATGGTACTGGAGTGCCTGAATTTGCTGGGCGAGGCCTTCGGCGCTCCCCGTAATGCCAAGGGCTATCGCCTGCTGCCGGACCACATCCGCCTAATTCAGGGCGATGGCATCA
>DAOUIC010000533.1:0-3113 GCA_034428255.1 Anaerolineales bacterium | reverse complement strand
CCGTGTTGGCCGCCTGTGCCGCGCCTGCGCCCGCCGGGGGCGCAGGCGATGCGGCCATGCCCGAAACCGTCGAGCTGCGTCTGACCTTCTGGGGCGACCTGGCCGACATGCCCACTTGGAACTGGGGCATTGAGCAATGGAAGGACGAGCGGCCCGACATCCAGATCAAATGGGAGAACACCCCTTGGGGCGAATACTGGACGAAGCTCCAGACCGAGGCCGTGGCGGACAACCTGCCCGATGTCGTGGGTATGGTCTCCATGTTCTCGCAGCAGTACATCCGTCAGGGATCGCTGCTCTCCTTCCAGAGCTACATCGACGCCGAACCGGAGGTCGACGTGGACGACTTCTGGCCCGCCAACATGCTGGCCTACACCTGGCAGGACGAGATTTACGCCTTCCCCTACGACCTGTCAACGGTGTTGCCGATCTACAACAAGTCGATGTTCCTGGACAACGGGGTCGAACTGCCCATCGGCGACTGGACCTGGGACCAATTCCAGGAGACCTGCATCGCGCTGACCCAGGACACGAGTGGCGACGGCAACACCGACCAGTGGGGCTGGCTCATGCCCAACCTGGCCAGCTGGACCATCGACATTCCCCTGTCGACCAACGGCGCGCGGTTCGTGTCCGAGGACGGCCTCAAGTGCCTGCTCGACACCCCCGAAGCCATCGAGACCATCCAGTGGCTGTCCGATCTGCGGCACGTGCACCAGGTCTCGCCCACGATTGCCCAACAGGGCGACGTGCCCCTGTTTGAATCGGGCCGGGCGGCCATGCACTGGGGGAATCCGGAACGCGTGCAGACGATCGCCGCCCGTGTCGGTCCCGCCCGCGACAACGAGAACTTCCTCTGGGACGTTGCCCTGTTTCCCATGAAGACGCAGCCTGGCAACTCGGTGCAGGGCGGCAGCTTCGCCATCGGCTCCACCACCGAATACGCCGATCAGGCCTGGGAATTCGTGAAGTTCTACACCAGTGCCCCGATCCTGGAAGAGATGGTGGCCAAGCCCAGCCGGGGCATCCCGGGCCGTGCCTCGATTGCGCAGGCCCTGATCACCGATGAGAATCCGGAGCACCAGCAATACTTCCTGGATGTCCTGGAGTACTCCATCTCGACCTTCATTCCGGCCTTCGCACAGGTCACGGCCGTATTGGCCAAGTACATGGACGAGATCATGATCAACAACGAGCCGGCGGCCGCCATCCTGCCGCAGGCCGTCCAGGAGATTGATCCCATCCTGATTGAGACCGCCTAATCCCCCGGGTTCCTGGTTCGGCCTGCATTTGGGGACCGGGCCGGGAACCCTTTGATTTCCCATCCGTCGTTGGGGACACCCATGGCAACGTCGGCTCCCGCCTGGCGCTCACCGGCCAACTGGCTTGGTCCCGAATACAGAAACCCGGCGCGGCGGCGCGAAGTCCGGGCCGCCTTCCTGTTCCTGCTGCCCAACGTGGTGGGTTTCCTGGTCTTCATGGTCGGTCCCCTGCTGGCCTCGCTGGGCTTCTCCCTGCTGGACTGGAACCTGCTCAGTGCGCCCGACATGGTGTGGCTGGGCAACTACCTGGAGCTGTTCCGCGATGCCGAGTTCTGGCGCAGCCTGCGGGCCACGTTCTACTACCTGGTCGGCAGTGTGCCGCTGGGACTGGTGCTGTCGTTGGCCCTGGCCTTGGCCCTGAACCAGCGCATCAGGGGCATTCGCTTCTTTCGCACCGTCTATTTCATCCCCGTGGTTTCCTCCATGGTGGCGGTGGCCCTGATGTGGCGCTGGATGTACAACCCCACATCCGGCATCCTCAACTACATGCTCAACGAGACCTTCGCTTTCCTGCGCCTGCCGCTGCGTGCGCCCGACTGGTTGCAGAGTCCCGTCTGGGCCATGCCGGCCATCATCCTCATGAGCGTGTGGAAGGGCATGGGCTACAACATGGTGTTGTTCCTGGCCGGCCTGCAGGGAATCCCGCGGCATCTCTACGAAGCCGCCGAAATCGACGGGGCCTCCAACCAGCGGCGGTTCTGGACCATTACCCTGCCCTTGCTGACCCCCACCACCTTCTTCGTCCTGATCATGTCCATCATCGGATCGTTCCAGGTGTTCGAACAGGCTTACATCATGACCCAGGGCGGACCGGTCCGCTCCACGGTCACGACCGTCTACTACATCTACGAGAATGGCTTCGAGTGGCACAAGATGGGCTATGCCTCGGCCGTGGCCTGGGTGCTGTTCGCCCTGATCCTGGGGGTGACCCTGATCCAGTGGCGCACGCAGGAGCGCTGGGTCTTTTATGAGTAGCGGCACCATCGCGCCGCCGGCCACCAGCCTGCCGCGCGCCCGGATCGAGGCGCGCTCCGGGCGCCGACGCCTGCTGTGGCGGAACGTCACCGCCTATGCGGCCCTGTCGTTGGGTTCCGTGTTGATGATCATTCCGTTCCTGTGGATGCTCTCGACCTCGCTCAAGGACGACCGGCAGGCCTACGTGTTCCCGCCGATTTGGATTCCCTCCCCCGTGGCGTGGAACAACTACCTGGACACCTGGCAGGCCCTGCCGTTCAATCTCTTTTTCCTCAACAGTGCCTTTGTCTCGCTGGTCCTGACCGTCGCGCAACTGGCAACCTGCTCGCTGGGTGCCTTTGCCTTCGCCCGGCTGCGCTTCCCCGGACGCGAGCGGCTGTTTGTCCTCTACCTCGCCACCCTCATGATTCCCTTCCAGGTGATCATGATCCCGCTGTTTGTGCTGGTCAAGGAGTTTGGCTGGATCGACAGCTACTGGGGCCTGACCATCCCGCTAATTTTCAGTCCCTACGGCACCTTCCTGCTGCGCCAGTTCTTCAAGACCATTCCGCTCGAACTGGAGGATGCCGCCAAAATCGACGGCTGCAGCTGGTTCCGCATCTACTGGAACATCATGCTGCCCCTGTCCAAGCCGGCCATGGCCACCCTGGGCATCTTTGTCTTCATGTGGAGCTGGAACAACTTCCTGTGGCCGCTCCTGATCGTGTCATCCCTCGAGATGAAGACCCTGCCGCTGGGCCTGGCCTACTTCCTGGGCCAGTACACGATTTACTGGAACCTGCTGATGGTGGGAGCCACCATTGCCCTGGTGCCGGT
>DAOUIC010000532.1:0-10126 GCA_034428255.1 Anaerolineales bacterium | reverse complement strand
CAACGGCACCTGCCCCGCCGGATTTCCTATAATAGTGTGTTGCAGGTCCGAGGGATTCGCCCTTCGCCCCGTACATCGACTTCGCGCGACCTCCTGACCATCTCCCATGCTGCAGAAGCACATTGGCATCGACCTGGGCACAGTCAACGTGCTGGTTCATGTCCAAGGCAAGGGCATTGTGATGCAGGAGCCGTCGGTGGTCGCAATCGCCGGCCAGCACATGGTGGCGGTTGGCCACGAAGCCTTCGACATGCTCGGCCGCAACCCGGACAGCATCCAAGTCGAACGGCCCCTGCTGAACGGCGTGATCGCCAAGTTCGACGTGACGGAGGCGATGCTCCGCTACTTCATTCAGCAGGTGACCGGCAAGCGCCCCCTGTTCAAGCCGCGGGTGATGATCTCCACCCCCAAGGGAGTGACCAGCGTCGAGGAGCATGCCGTCCACGATGCCGCCATGCAGGCCGGGGCCGGAGCCGCCTACCTGATTCCCGAACCCCTGGCCGCGGCCTACGGCGCCGGCCTGCCGATCGGAACCCCGACCGGGAACATGGTCGTGGACTTCGGCGGAGGCACCACGGAGTCCGCAGTCGTGTCGATGTACGACATTGTGGTCTGGAGCAGCGTTCGTACGGGGGGCAACCGCATCGACGAGGCCATCGCCAACTACGTGCGCAAGAAGTACAACCTCCTCATCGGGGAGCAGACTGCCGAGGAGATCAAGATCAGCATTGGCAGCGCATTGCCCCAGGAATACGACACCAGCATCGAGATCAGGGGCCGGGACCAGGTCAACGGCCTGCCCCGCAGCGCCACCCTGGCCAGCAGCGAGGTGACGGAAGCCATCGAGGATCCCATGCAGGCCATCATCGGCACCATTCGGTCCACCCTTGAACAGACGCCGCCGGAACTGGCATCGGACATCATCGACCGGGGCGTGGTCCTGACCGGAGGAGGTTCCCAACTGCGCTACCTGCCGGAACGGCTGACCCGCCATCTGGGAGTGCCCTGCTACGTTGCCGAAAACCCCATGGCCTGCGTTGCCCTGGGAGCCGGCCAGGCCTTGGAGAACTATCAGATCATGCGGCGCAGCCTTCCCGAAATCGAGGTTTGACGATGGACCCGCATCTGGCTCGCCTGGGACCGCACAGCCGCTGCGTGCACGGCGGCGAACACCATCTGACCAGGGACCGCGGCACCGCATCCGGCGCCGCCACGCCCACGGTCAACGCCATCGATACGAGCGTCACCCACCTCTATCCAAGAATTGACGAACTGGATGCGGCCCTGGGCGGATCCCCGGACCGCTTCGTCTATCAGCGGTACGGCAACCCGACCGCCCGGGCCCTGACGGACGCCCTGTCGGCACTCTGCACGCACGATCCGTCGCTGCCATTGGACGCCGTGGCCACTGCCACCGGCATGGCCGCGGTGCACGTGGCCCTGTTGGCGGCCCTGGCGGACAGCGACAACCGGCGGGTAGCTGCCTCGCGGGACTGCTACGGCGCTTCCGTTGCCATTGTCGATCAGTTGTTGCCGTCCCTGGGGGTGGATGGTCACCTGGTGGATGCCTCGGACAACACAGCCGTGGCCGACTTGCTGGCGACGGTCAAACCCGCCGTCCTGCTGGTCGAGACCACTTCGAATCCGCTGCTGCGCGTCGTCGACATCGCCGCCGTGGCCCGTTTGTGCCGGACGCACGGCACGCTTCTGGTCGTGGACAACACATTCCCGACTCCGCTGACCTGCCGCCCGTTGGACCTGGGCGCGGACATGGAACTGCACAGCGCGACCAAGTACATCGGCGGCCATGGGGACGCGATGGGCGGCATCGTGGTCGCGCGCGCCCGCCACGGACCGGCCCTGCGCGAACACCTCAAGACCACCGGCGGTTCCCTGGGCAGCTTCGAGGCCTGGCTTCTGCACCGGGGCCTCAAGACCCTGCCGCTGCGCTATCGGCAGCAGTGCCGCAACGCCGAACAGCTGGCCGCCTGGCTGCGGGAACATCCCCGGATCGCGCGGGTGGTGTACCCGGGCCTGCCCGATCATCCGGAGCACGAACGGGCCCGGGAGCAGTTCGACGGCCGGTTCGGCGCCATGCTGGCCTTCGAGATCGACGGGGCCGACCAGGCGGCGGTGTTCCGCTTCATGGAGCACCTGCGACTCGTCCAGCCCGGTACCAGCCTTGGCGACTGCTACACGCTCGTGTTGTATCCGGCCCATGCCAGTCATCGGGCACTGACCCCGGCGCAACGACGCGCGGTTGGCATCTCCGACGGCCTGGTGCGGTTGTCCGCGGGCACGGAGGACGTGGAGGACCTGATTGCGGATCTGTCGCAGGCCCTGGCCGGGCCGCCCGCGCCCAACGCCTCCTGAATGTCAACAGAGGAGTCAATCACATGACCATCCACAAGGCCCGACGTCGATTGGGCGCCACCGATCTGGAAATCACCACGCTGGGTGTGGGGGGAACCGCCTGGGGCAATCTCTACGAACCGATGCAGGACGAGGACTGCGACACGGTCATTCGCCAAGCGATCGCCTCCGGTCTGAACTACTTTGATACCGCGCCGCTCTAC
Organism: Anaerolineales bacterium; assembly: GCA_034428255.1. Classification (GTDB taxonomy): domain Bacteria; phylum Chloroflexota; class Anaerolineae; order Caldilineales; family Caldilineaceae; genus Bin34. Next base: position 7,550 of record DAOUIC010000532.1, on the reverse strand, counting down.
GGACACGGCCTGAGCGAGGAGCGGCTGGGACGCACACTGCGGCAGCTTGATCGGGCCTCGTACATCGTCTCGACCAAGGTTGGCTGGCGGCTCGATCCGCTGCCGAAGGACGCCTCGGGGTGGTCCCTCTTTCCCGAAGCCCACCAATATCAGCAGGTCATGGACTATTCGCGCCAGGGCATTCTCGACTCGATCGAGGCCAGCATGGAGCGGTTGGACATCGGCCAAATCGACATCCTGCTCATGCACGATCCGGACGAGGGCAGCAGCCAGTGGGACGGATGGCCGGACACGGAGGTGTCCCACTTCGAGGCAGCCATGGAGAACGCCTATCCCATCCTCGACGACCTGCGCTCCAAGGGCCATGTCAAGGCCATTGGCCTGGGCATGAACCAATGGCAGATGCTGACCCGGTTTGCCGAAGCCGGACAGTTTGACTGCTTCCTCCTGGCGGGCCGTTACACACTGCTCGAGCAAACCCCCCTGGACGAATTCCTGCCGATGTGCGCCGAGCGCCAAATCAGCGTGATCATCGGCGGTCCGTTCAACTCCGGCATCCTGGCCACGGGTGCGGTGGACGACGCCCGTTTCGAGTACAAGGCGGCCCCGCCGCACCTGATGCAGCGGGTCAAGGGCATCGAGGCCATGTGCATCCGCCACGGCATCACCCTGCAGGCCGCCGCCCTGCAGTTTCCGCTGGGGCACACCGCGGTGGCGTCCGTCATTCCCGGCATGCGCGCCACCTCGGAGCTGGAAACCAACCTGGAAGCCATGACCATGGATGTCCCTTCCGACTTCTGGACCGAACTCAAGGACCGGGAGCTGATCCATCCCAACGCCCCCACGCCATCCTGAGGGGAAGGGTCCGGCATTCGGCAAAGCCGTCAATGCGGCATTTTTCTGGACTATAATCGCCGATCAGGCCCTCATGCGCTTGTTGCCCCGTTCCCTTGCAGTCCGTTGGTGAAACTTCATGCACGACAAAGGCTATGCCCATCCCGAAGTCCTGGTCGATACGGCTTGGGTTGCCGAGCACCTGCGCGACCCCAAGATCGTCTTGATGGAGAGCAACGAGGATCCGCTGCTCTATGAAGTCGGCCACATCCCCGGCGCCGTGAACCTGGACTGGATGGAGGATCTGAATCACGAATTGAGGCGGGACTACCTCCCGCGTGAGGACCTCGAACGCCTGCTCCAGGAACTGGGCGTGGAGCAGGATTCGAAGATCGTCCTCTACGGCGACAAGAACAACTGGTGGGCAACCTTCGCGTTCTGGGTGCTGTCCCTGTATGGCGTGCAAAACCTGAGCGTGATGGACGGCGGCCGGCAAAAGTGGATCGAGGAAGGCCGGGAGCTCACCAAGGAGATCCCCTACCGCGAACGCACCGGCTACACGTTGCCGGACGGGGACGGCAACCCGGGCATTCGGGCCTTCCGCGACGACGTGCTGGCCCACTCCCAAGCCGGCAAGCCCCTCCTGGACGTGCGAAGTCCGGCGGAATACTGGGGCGAACTGCTGCACATGGCCGACTATCCCCAGGAGGGCGCCCTGCGCGGCGGGCACGTCAAGGGGGCCAAAAACGTGCCGTGGGCCAGGGGCGCCAACGCCGACGGCACCTTCAAGCCGGCCGACGAACTGCGTGCCATCTACGAAACCGAACAGGGTCTCAAGAGCGACGACGAAGTGGTGGCCTACTGCCGCATCGGCGAGCGCAGCAGCTTCTCCTGGTTCGTACTCACCTATCTGTTGGGATACGAGAAGGTTCGCAACTACGACGGGTCCTGGACCGAGTGGGGCAACGCCATCGGTCTGCCGATCGAACGCTGAACCGCGTTCCCACGGTCTCCCGCACTCCGGGAGGAGCGCCCCTCCCGGAACCCCAGCCCCATGTCGAACAGCCCAAACCGCCGGATGGTCGTCCGGCACTGTTTCGACCGCTCCGTCCGCGCCGTCCCGTGCGTCAGCCGAATACCTCGCTCGCGCCCTGACACCACCGTCCTGGCCCTCCCATGACACAGGCGGAACCTCAGGTCGAGGTCTCCCTCAGTCGCAATCTGGGGCTGCTCGCCGTCACCATGATTGGTGTCGGCGCCATGATTGGCGCGGGCATCTTTGTTCTGACCGGGATTGCGGCCGGCAAGGCCGGACCCGGTCTGCTGCTGGCCTTTCTGCTGAACGGCTGCATTGCCCTGATCATCGGCGGCAGCTATGCCGAACTGGGCAGCTGCTTCCCGGCGGCGGGCGGGGGCTACCTGTGGATCAAGCAGGGCATGAACGATCTGTTCGGCTACCTGTCCGGATGGATGAGTTGGTTTGCCCAGTCCCTGGCCTGCGCGCTCTATGCCTTGGCGTTCGGCGCCTTCTTCACGGAACTGCTGGGGCTGTGGGGCCTTGATTTGGCCGCCGACTGCGCGGACATCCACCATGGCTGCCCCCTGTTGCACTGGAGCCGCGTCGGATTGGGTGTGGCCTTGGCCGCGACCTTCACCTGGATCAACTACAAGGGCTCCTCCGAAACCGGCCTGATCGGCAACATCGTTACCAGCATCAAGATCGTGATTCTGGTGGTGATGGCGGCTTTCGGTCTGTCCCTCATGTTCCGGGAAGCCGGCGGCGAGGTGTCCACGATTGTGGAGACCTCCTTCCGGCCGTTCCTGCCGTTCGGCATCGGTGGCGTCCTGCTCGCGATGGGATTGACCTTCATCGCGTTCGAGGGGTTCGAAATCATCGCCGCCAGCGGCGAGGAAGTGAAGAACCCGACACGCAACATTCCGCGGGCCATTGCCCTCAGCATCCTGATTGCAGTCTCCATCTACCTGATGACAGCCGCCGTGGTCATCGGCGCCATTGATTCGGGCGATCCGAACGTGCCGGTGTACCAGTTCCTTTCGACGCTGGGCGAGTTGGGCATGGTCGAGGTGGCTGCGCAGATCTTTCCGGTCGGCGGCAAGCTGATGTTGATTTTGGCGGGCCTGGCCAGTGCCACGAGCGCCCTCAACGCCACGCTGTACGGATCCAGCCGCGTGGCGTTTGCCATGGGCCGGGACGGCAACCTGTTCCCTGCCTTCGGGCAAATCAATCCGAGCACCATGACGCCTGTGATGGCCATTGCCATGAGCGGCCTGCTGGTGGTGGTCATGGCCGTGTCCCTGCCCATCGAGGACGTGGCGGCCAGCGCCAACATCATGTTCCTGCTGTTGTTCATGATGGTGTGCTATTCGGTGGTGTCCCTGCGCAAGTCGCGGCCCGACCTGAAGCGCCGCTTCACCCTGCCCCTGACTCCGTTCCTGCCGTCCCTGGGCATCGCCATCTGCCTTGTGCTGGCGGTGTGGCTGGCCAGCCTGAGCATGATCGCCTGGGGTATCGCCATTGCCTGGATGGTGGGTGGCCTCACCATCTACTTCGTGTGGATCCTGCCCAACCAGACCAAGTGGGAAGTCGACCCCAGTCGCACCGTCTCCGAGTCCGCCTCGGTCCTGACGGCGACCGGTCTGCCCACCGTGCTGGTCCCGGTCAAGGACAAGTTCATGGCCAGCAGTGTGGGCGCCTTGGGTTCCATCTTTGCCCATCAGCGCGGCCACGAACTGCTGTGCATGCACGTGGTCCGCACCCCGGACATGAACACGGTCCGTGCCGACATGATCGACACCTCGGTAACGCGCGTGGCCTCGCGGGTCTCGCGCCAGTTGGACGTCAACCACCGCGAGCTGACCGTGGTCGGGCGCAGTGTCAGCCAAACCATCAGCGCCAAAGCCCACGAGTACGACACCGAGCTGATTGTGTTCGGGTGGCCTGGCGCCACGGTGGGCAGCCAGCACGCCTTCGGCTCCGTCATCGATCTGATCGGAACCAATCCGCCCTGCGACATTTTGGTCACACACTTCAACACGCTGTGGCGCAAGCCCCGCCGGATCGTGATCCCGAGCCGGGGCCGGGGCGCCAACCTGCGCATGAGTTACGAGGTCACCCGGGACCTGGTGGCGTTTTACCGGTCCGAGGACAGTCTCAAGATCCACGAATCGCCCGGCGGCTCCCAAGAGGAAATCCAGGTCAAGACCATTTATGTCGTCACTTCCGACGAAGAGAGGGAAAACACCCCTCTGGTGAAACAGACATCCATCGACTTGGCCCAGTCGATGGATGTGGACACCCAATTCGAGGTTGTGGAAGCCGTGAACGTCGAGGCCGGCATTTTGCAGGCCAGCCGCAACGCCGATCTGCTGCTGCTGGGCGCTTCCGACGAGGGTTACTTCACCCAGCAATTCCGCGGTTCGATTCCGGAACGGGTCATGCGCAAGACATCGGCGAACGTAATCATGAGCCGCAAGTTCCAAGGGCCGGTGTCCAGCATGCTCCGCCGCTTTGGCCTGGGCGGCCCGCGCGAAGATCAGGAAGTACCAAACCTCGACTCGGAATAGGAGACTGCAACCGCAGCCTGCGCGCCGGGCATGACGCGCTTTCCGGCAAACCTGCGAACCGAGTTCGGGCTCTCCTTCGGCTCCGTCGACCCCACCCCATCGGACACTCCTGGTTGGCGCGGTGTTTCCGATGTTGATTTGGTCGACCAGGCGAAGGCCGAATCTATCCCGAACTCCCGAGCACCGCGGGCCACATGTTCCGGTCAAAAGATGTCACAAACTGCCGAGACACCTCGGTCTCGGCAGGAAACCAATATGCAACGACATCGGCCAACGCTTCAGCCAATCCCTTCCCCCTTGGCGTCCTCAAAGGCGACGTTGATGCCCTGTGGGGACCTACACCTGAAACAACGCCAAGTCCACATTGGGCTCGACCCCTCGCACAAACACGGGGATGTGTTCGAGGGGTGCCGCAATATCCAATGTCCTTCCGCCATCGTGCTGCCGTCCGGTCCACGCGCAGGACCACAGTTCACCCTCCGGCAAATACACCGTCCGGCGGCGCTGCCGATAGGCGGTAATGGGAGCGACGAGCAGATCCGGACCAAAGAGAAACTGATCCTCGACGGCATGGGTTTGCGAGTCGTGCTCGAAGTCGAAGAACAGTGGACGCATGGGAGGGATGCCGCGGTCGGAGGCCAGCCGCATCTGTGCCATCACATAGGGACGCAGCCGCTCGCGCAGCAACATGGCCGCCCGAATGAACCGGTAGCTGTCGCCGCCGATGGTCCAGGCTTCGTTGTTGGGCCGGTGGCCGTGCGTGCGGAATATCGGCGTGAACACCCCGTACTGGTACCAGCGCACCATGAGTTCCCGGAAGTATTCGCTTTGGCTGTCGGGCGTAACGAACCCGCCGATTTCGGCGGCACCCCACGGGATGCCGGTCATGGCCAGGTTCAGACCGGCCTTCATGTACTCGTCCAGGTGTTCAAAGGACGACTTTATGTCATGTGCAGCCGGAGAGGCGCCGTAACGCTGCGAACCGGCCCACGAGCTGCGGCAAATCGTGACCACCTCGTGTTCGCCGGCGGCATGCAGGGCATCATGGATGTTCTTCTGGTGGGCCACCGGATAATGGCAGTGGGCCTCCAGGGCAGGCCCCGCGTGGTACCGCACCCGGTCGTAGTCCTGAATTGAATGCAGGTCGTCGCAGGGATCCAGCCAGAACGTCCGAATTCCCAGATCGAAGTAGTTGCGCTTCCACTTGTCCCACAAGTAGGCGGCCGCTTGGGGATTCGTGGGATCGACCTGTCGCGTTCGAACCGCCCGACCATCATTCGCCTGCCAGGGAATCCAGGTCTCGCCGCCCTCGATGGCGTCAATGAACAGGCCCTGTTCCAGCATCGGTCCGAAGTTCTCGCTCTCCTCTTCCACCAGCACCCACGGCGAAATCATGATCCTCACGCCCATGGCATCCAGTTCCCGCACCATGGCTTCCGGATCGGGCCAGAAGTCGGGATCGAGTTTCCAGTCACCCGTTTTCCGCCAGTGCCGGAAGTCGATGACGATGACCGAGAGCGGGAGGCCGCGCCGCCGGAATTCCCTGGCGGTCGCCAGCAACTCCTCCTGGGTCCTGTACCGCAGCTTGCACTGCCAGAAGCCCGATGCCCAGTACGGCATCTCGGGTGCATGTCCCGTGGCATCGGCGTAATTCTCCATGATGGCACCGTAGGTGTCGCCCACGGTGACGTAGTAGTCGATTTGCCGGCAGCCGTCGGATACCCAGCGCGTCCGGTTCCGACCAAGCTCCACCCTTCCCAAGGACGGGTTGTTCCACAACAGACCATAGCCGGCACTGGACACCAGGAACGGCACTGTGTGCTTCACATGCCGTTGATACAGGTCAATCACACAACCCCTGAGGTTGACGCCGCCGGTGGCATTGAGACCCATCCCGTACAGGCGCTCGTCCGACCGCGGAGCGAAGTGAACCTCGGTGCGGTACAGCCCTTCTTCCTCAAACTCGGGGACGGGCTTGTAGGTGCGGGTACCCGGGTTGTGGGCGCCCACCACATAGTCGTACTCGCCAAGAACGGGTTCTCCGGCCCGAAAGAATTGCAGATGGCCCGCCTGCAGGACATGGCCGGACCCGGGGATGGGAGAGGGCTCCGTCAGGCGGGCGGAGATCAGTCCGTTGACAATCGAGGCTTGGTTGTCGGCAATCTCAACGCTTGCGGTGGATGAAGTCTCCCCAAGTGCGCCAGTTACTGTTTCCGTCAACGCCCAGTTGCGATCGTCAACCTCATGGTTAAGGGTGGCGCGGACGCGCAACCCATCGCGCCCCCACGGTTCGACCACAAGGGTTTCACCATCGTGCCTGTGCATCAGTTGACTGCCGTTCAGGCTCAACTCACCCTTCATGACCACTTCTCCTCACGTCTTGCCACCGAAAATGCGCCCCGCTGCGTTTGCCCATGGTTTTAGGACAGGGGATTTGTCGCCCGGTTTGGGTCTTGGTTCGGAGCAGCGGTACCCACGCCCGCTCCCCCGTCACTGCATGCCACGGACCTGGATGTCCGCTACGCCTGTCTGCGCACCAATTCCACGAACGTCCGGCTGTCAAGGTCGTCTTCGTCGATCGCGCCCTCGTCCAGCATCCGCTGCAAAATCTCAAACACTCCATTGCGCCCCAATTGCAGCCGACGCTGCAGGACATTGGCGGAAAGAACCTTCAACCCCTTGGCCTCGTCCAGGGCCCTCAGGTACAAGCCTTCCTTCGACTCGGGTGCAGGCGGTACCGGCGCAGGATCCGGCTCGTTCCGGTCACTGTCCGTCGCGCCGACGTCCGATTGTTCACCGGCACGGCCCGAGCCTTGCCGGCTGGACACTGTCGATGGCCCGGATTCGGCCCGGCTCGCCGGAGGTTCCTGTGGGGCCGTGTTGCCAGGCGACGACTCCCGGTCCGGACTGTCCGACCCGGCTTCCCCGGATGCAACGCCTTTCATTCCGGACTCGTCTTCGGTCAGACTCGGTTCCGGAGATTCGGCGGCCGCGGCCTGTCCTGTCAATCCACGTTCCGGAGCATCCCGCCCGGTCGCTGTGATTTGCCGCAGTCGTTCAACCGCGGCCGATTCAGGTTCCCTCCCGGGTCGCCGTCGGGTCCCAGTCTCCCGGCCCGGGTCGGGTTCGGG
>DAOUIC010000531.1:0-6999 GCA_034428255.1 Anaerolineales bacterium | reverse complement strand
GGGTCATCACCCGCAACAACCGCCTCAAGCGGCTGCTGGAGCTCAACGCGCCCGATGTCATCGTGCGCAACGAAAAGCGCATGCTGCAGGAGGCGGTCGACAGCCTGATCGACAACCGCAAGCGCAACCGCAACACGGCCAACCGCAACCAGCGGCATCCCCTCAAGAGCCTGACCGACATGCTCAAGGGCAAGCAGGGACGCTTCCGGCGCAACCTGCTGGGCAAGCGGGTGGACTATTCCGGCCGCTCCGTGATCGTTGTCGGTCCCGACCTCAAGCTGCAGCAGGCCGGCATTCCCAAGGGCATGGCCCTCGAACTGTTCAAGCCGTTTGTCATCGAAAACCTGGTGCGCAACGGCACCGCCACCAACGTGCGGCACGCCAAGCGCATGGTGGACACGGCGGAGGAGGAGGTTTGGGACGTCCTGGAGAAGATCACCCGGGAGCGTCCCGTCCTGCTCAACCGTGCCCCGACCCTGCACCGGCTGGGCATCCAGGCCTTCGAGGTGAAGTTGATCGAAGGCAGCGCCATTCAGCTGCATCCGCTGGTCTGCACGGCCTTCAATGCCGATTTCGACGGCGATCAGATGGCCGTGCATGTGCCCCTCAGCGACCAGGCGGTCCGCGAGGCCCGCGAACTGATGCTGGCCTCGCGCAACCTGCTCAAGCCGAGCAGCGGCGAACCGATCATCAGCCCGACCAAGGACATGGTGATGGGGGTGTTCTACCTGACCCTGATGGAGGAGCGCGAACCGCCGGTGCCGGATGTCGACCTGCGCCACTATCCGAACGCGGACCAGGCGGTGTACGCCTATGAGCAGGGCAAGGTCGGCCTGCGCGAGCCTGTGATGGTGCGCCTGCGGCCGTACGTTGAGCAGCAGAAGGTAACCGACCTGGACATCAATCCGCGCTGGGTGAAGGCCCTGGAGGCCGGCGGCCTGGAAACGGTGGCACAGTTGCGCAGCGCCATCACCGATGCCGGCAGCCACGAGGAGTTTCAGGACCGGGTCCACGACTTCGGCGCAGTGGCCATGGCCGAGATGCTCGAGGCACTGGCCGCTGTCGCAGAGGACGAAAAGCCGGTGGAACCGCCGGAGTTCAAGCGGACCACGGTGGGACGCATCATCTTCAACCGCGTGCTGCCGCCCCAGATGCCGTTCGTCAACGAACGGCTGGACAAGGCCGGCGTCAGCGAGGTCGTGCACTACGCCTACCAGTTCCTGGGCATGGAGAAGACCGCCGAAGTGGCGGACCGCATCAAGGCCCTGGGCTTCCGGTACGCAACCCTGTCGGGCATCACCATGGCCGTCAGCGACCTGGAGGCGCCGGCAGACAAGGGGGACATCATCGAGGAGGCCCGGCAGCAGGAGCTGCAGCTGGAGGCCCAGTACAACCGGGGGCTGATGACCACCAGCGAAATGGAGCGGGGCCGCATCGAAGCCTGGAACGGCGCCACGAACCAGGTTTCGACGCGCATCCGGGAAATGCTGAACCCCACCAACAGCGTGGGCGCCATGTCGATTTCCGGCGCCGCCAAGGGCGGTCACACGACCATCAACCAGTTGGCGGGCATGCGGGGTCTGATGTACGACCCCAATGGCCGCATCATTCCGATGCCGATCCGCTCGAATTTCCGCGACGGCCTCACGACGATGGAGTACTTCATCTCCACCCACGGTTCGCGCAAGGGACTGGCCGACACGGCGCTGCGGACCGCGGACGCGGGCTATCTGACCCGGCGTCTGGTGGACGTGGCCCAGGACGTGATCATCTCCCATGAGGATTGCGGCACCCCCAACGGCATCGTGCTGGACGTGCATGCCGACAAGGCGCATCGCACCTTGAGCGATCTCGAGGGCCCGCGCGAGATTTGGCTCGGTCCCCAAGTGGAAAAGATCCTGGCGCGCTGCCTGGCGCAGAACGTGGTCGACCCGACCACCGGCGAAGTGCTTTTCCACCGCAACCATCTCATCACGGATGTCGAAGTGTCCACGCTGGTGGAACGAGGCATCGAACAGATCGAGGTCCGCACCCCCCTGACCTGCGACAGTCGCTTCGGCCTCTGTCGCTACTGCTACGGGTCCAACCTGGCCTCCCGCGAAATGGTGGAGCTCGGCGACGCGGTGGGCATCATTGCCGCCCAGTCCATCGGGGAACCCGGCACCCAGCTGACGCTGCGCACCTTTCACAGCGGCGGCGTAGCCTCGTCCCAGGACATTACCCGCGGCCTGCCCCGCGTGGAGGAACTGTTTGAGGCGCGCATTCCCAAGGGCGAAGCGGTGATCAGCGAGCTGGACGGGAGCGTCGCGACCTACTTCGAGGACGATGTGCGCATGGTCAGGGTGAGTCGGGAGGACGAACTGCACCGGCTCGTGCAGGTGCCGCCGGAAGGCTGGGACATCCTGATCGCCATGGGCGATTCGGTTCAGGCCGATATGCCGGTCGCGATGGCCAAGGAGGCGGCGGAACTGCCGCATCCCCCGGACAGCCACCTGATCCGGGCAGGCATGGAAGGCACCGTCGACCGGGTCGAGGCAGTCGGTGACGGCGGCACCATTCATGTGCGCAGGACGGTGCCGCACGCGTGGGAAGCGGAAATCCCGGCCTACACGGAACCGCTGGTTCAGGACGGCGATCATGTGACCGCCGGCACCCAGCTGACCCCCGGGGCGCTGGATCCCAAGCGGATTCTCGAAATCTCCGGGCGCGAGGCGTGCCAGCTGTACATCCGGGACGAAGTCCAGAAGGTGTACGTGGAACAGGGCGTGGCCATCCACGACAAGCACATCGAGGTGATTCTGCGCCAGCTCCTGCGGCGGGTCCAGGTGCAGGCCACCGGCGACACCGAGTTCCTGCTGGGCGAGTACGTGGACCGCTACCGCTTCGAGGACGTGAACGATCGCATGGTGGATGAAGGGCTGAAGCCGGCCCAAGGCGCCCTGAAGTTGCTGGGCATGACCCGGGCGGCGCTGATGACCGACAGCTTCCTGGCGGCGGCCAGCTTCCAGGAGACCACGCGCGTGCTGACGGATGCGGCCATCAAGGGTCAGGAGGATCGCCTGCGCGGCCTCAAGGAGAACGTCATCCTCGGCAATCTGATCCCGGTGGGCACCGGTTTCCACCAGCGCCTGACCGAGGAGGCCCGCATCGGTGCCGGCAGCCGGGATACCGAGGTCGGCAAGGGCCTGGGCGACATGGCGTCGGATCTGGAGTTCCTGCAGGGGCTTGCGGACAGCGATGACATCCTGGGTGCGGCTCTGGCCGTGGGCGAGCTGGACTCCCTCCAGAACGTCGGTCTGGGCGACGATGCCGACGAGTTGGAGGAGGAAGAGGAAGCGGTGGAGCCGGAGTAGATTTAACGCCGGCTGCGGACCCCTTGTTCGGACGCGGCCGGCCCACCGGTTTTTGACCGGAGCGTCTTTCTGGCCCATACTTCCCGCTTGCCAGTCAGGCATTGCGGGTTCCCGGACGTGTGGAATCCGTCCACACGCGCGGCGGAGGATCTTTTGCCGACCATCAACCAGCTCGTCCGCAAAGGGCGCAAGTCCAAACCCAAGAAGATGAATGCACCGGCGTTGCGGGTGACCCACAACACCCTGACCGGCCGCACCCGCACCAGCAAGACCGGCAATCCGCAGAAGCGCGGCGTTTGCACGCAGGTGCGGACCACCACGCCCCGCAAGCCGAATTCGGCGCTGCGCAAGGTGGCCCGGGTGCGCCTGACCAACGGCATGGAGGTCACGGCCTACATTCCGGGCGAAGGGCATACCCTCCAGGAACACAGCGTGGTGTTGATTAGGGGCGGCGGGGTGCGCGATTTGCCGGGTGTGCGCTACCAGATTGTGCGCGGGGCCCTGGATGCCACCGGGGTCGAGAACCGACGGCGCGGCCGCAGCCGCTACGGCACCAAGAAGAGTTGATCAGTTGGGAACAGCAGCGTGTTGACGCGGTAACAGGACAAGCATATGCCCAGAAGAAACAGACCGCCCGTCCGGGAGATTGAGCCCGATCCCCGCTACGGTTCGACGGATCTGGCCAAGTTCATCAACAACCTGATGCTCCACGGCAAGAAATCGACCGCGACGCGCATTGTCTATGGGGCCCTGGACATCGCCGAGCAGCGTCTCGGCCAGCCTGGGATTGAGATTTTCAACACCGCCTTGGAACGGGCCATGCCGCGTGTCGAAGTCAGGCCGCGGCGCGTGGGCGGAGCCACCTACCAGGTGCCGATGGAGGTGCGCTTCGAGCGCAAGCAGGCCCTTGGCATGCGCTGGCTCATCAACCATGCCCGCCAGCGGGGCGGCCGCGACATGGCCAGTCGCCTGGCGCAGGAATTGATCGAAACGATCAATGGGGAGAGTGCCACCATCAAGCGGCGCGACGACACCCATCGCATGGCCGACGCCAACCGGGCCTTCACGCACTTCCGATAGGGCGCGTCGCCGGACCGTCTTCCCCCCGCCAACTCAATATTTCTCCGCCGAACGCCGGTCGGAGCGGCGCCCCCGTGCACGGCGGGCGCTGTTTCGGGCTCGGCGACTGCGCGCGAATCCCGATCGACCAGGTAAATCTCCATGAGTGCCAAGCATCCCCTCGAGCACATACGCAATATCGGCATCATTGCCCACATCGACGCGGGCAAGACGACCACCACCGAACGGATCCTCTTCTACTCGGGGCGAACCCACCGCATGGGCGAGGTCCACGAGGGCACGGCCGTCACGGATTGGATGGAGCAGGAGCGCGAGCGGGGCATCACGATCACGGCCGCTGCCATCACGACCAACTGGCGCCACTCCGTCACCGGTGTCGAGTGCCGGATCAATATCATCGACACTCCGGGCCACATCGACTTTACGGCCGAGGTGCAGCGTTGCCTGAGGGTCTTGGACGGCGGCGTGGTGGTGTTCGATGCGGTGGCCGGGGTGGAGCCACAGACGGAAACGGTGTGGCGCCAAGCGGACAACTACAGCGTGCCGCGCATCTGCTTCATCAACAAGATGGATCGGCTGGGGGCCAACCTGGATCGCACGGTGGCCATGATTGCGGAGCAGCTGGGGGCCAATCCGGTGCTGGTCCAGATGCCGATTGGCTTTGAGGAAAGTTTCGCCGGTGTGGTCGACCTGATGGAGATGAAGGCCCATGTCTTTACCGACCAGCTGGGAGCCCAGCCCGAAACGACCGACATCCCGGCGGAGCTCATGGCGGGCGCGCGGGCCGCGCGCGAGGCCATGGTGGAGAAGATCGTCGAGTCGAACGACGAACTGATGTCCGCCTTCCTGGAGGACGAGGAGTTGGACACCGCGGATCTCAGACAGGCCCTCCGCGCGGCGATCCTGCGCGGCGATCTGGTACCGGTGCTGTGTGGGACGGCCCTCAGGAACAAGGGTATCCAGCCCCTGCTTGACGCCATCACCGTCTACCTGCCCAGTCCGGCCGACGTGCCTCCCGTGGAAGCCCGACATCCCGATACGGGCGACGTGGTGGAGGTTCGTCCGGATCCCGGCGAACCGTTCGCCGGCTTGGTGTTCAAGGTCGTGACGGATCCCTATGTGGGACGGCTGTCCTACGTGCGGGCCTACGGCGGGACCCTCAGCGTGGGCGAGACCATCTACAACAGCCGCGACGGACGGCGCGAACGCGTCGGCCGCCTAATGCAGATGTATGCGGACAAGCGGGAGGAAATCGAGGCGTGCCGCGCCGGGGACATCGCGGCCGTTGTGGGCCTCAAGGGCAGCTTCACCGGCGAGACCCTGTATGTCCGCCAGCGCCCGGTGCGGCTGGAGGCGATTGAGTTCCCGGAACCGGTGGTGCGCATCGCGGTGGAACCCCGGACCACGGCGGACCAGGACAAGATGGGCATCGCGCTCAACAAACTGGCCGAGGAGGATCCGACGTTCCAGGTTGGCTACGACGAGAACACCGGCCAGACCCTGATCAGCGGCATGGGCGAGCTTCACCTCGATATCATCGTGGATCGCATGATGCGGGAATTCCAGGTCGGCTGCAACGTGGGCGAACCACAGGTGGCCTACCGGGAAACGATTACGCGGACGGTGCAGGCCGAGGGCCGGTTTGTGCGCCAAACCGGAGGCCGCGGCATGTTCGGACACGTGGAACTGGTCCTGGAACCGAATGCCGCGGGTGCGGGGTTCGAGTTCGAAACCAAGATCGTCGGCGGCGCCGTGCCCCAGCAGTTCTTTGCGCCCATCGAGCGCGGGATCGCGGACGCGATGCTGAACGGAACGATGGAGGGCTACCCGGTGGTCGATGTCAAGGTGACGCTGGTGGACGGTTCCTTTCACCCCGTGGATTCCAACGAACGCGCCTTTCACATTGCCGCCAGCATGGGATTTCGCGACGGCATGGCGCGCGCCCATCCCATCCTGCTGGAACCCATGATGTCGATCGAAGTGCTTACCCCCGAGGTGTACACCGGCGACGTGATGGGGGACCTGAACGGACGCCTGGGGCGGGTTTCCAACATGGAGCCGCATGGACAAGGCATGAACCAAATCCAGGCTTCGGTGCCCCTGCGCGGCATGTTCGGCTATGCCACCACGCTGCGGTCCATCACCAGCGGCCGGGGCAACTTCTCCATGCAGTTCGATCGGTATGCCCCCGCCAAGCTGGACGACGATGTCCGCTCCCGTTGACGTGCGGCTGCCGCGGCGATCGGCTTGGGGCTGTTTTTGCATGGGGCGCAGCCGTATGGCTATACTGCCCCTTCGTGACTCCGGATTCGGGGTTGCTCATCAGGCGCGGCCAAGTTCCCCAAGGGAACGCTCTCCGCAGGTCGGGGTCGGCAGACCTCTGAGGCGGGTTGCGGTCTTTGCTGCCGCGTTGAATTGGTGTCCATGGATTGGTCCAAGTCAATTCCAGTTGCAACAGGAAACGGAAGATGGCCAAGGCGGTATTTGAGCGGACGAAGCCCCATGTGAACGTGGGCACGATTGGGCATGTGGACCACGGCAAGACGACCTTGACGGCGGCGATCAC
>DAOUIC010000530.1:0-10634 GCA_034428255.1 Anaerolineales bacterium | reverse complement strand
TTGAATTCCCGATCCGACGCGACCGCGGTCATCCGCACAATGGCGGTTCGGACATCGTCCGGTGGGGACTGGCTGTTCATGAGTGCAGGTTGGGGTCTTGTCGGGAATTCGGTTGGAACAGCGTGCCCGCATCCCGTGGGTTTGCGGGACCGTTGGCGGCCGGGCATCCGGGTTCCGATGCATGTGGGAACCGCCCAGTGCTGCATTATCCATCTTGGGGCCGGCCGAGCCGTGCTCGGCAGTGCCTGGAGCATGCCATCCGCGGCAGGGAGTCCTGAGCGGTGCCCATGCATGGTTCGGAAGCGGGGATAATTCCCGTGCTGCGTCGCGGTGAATTCCCGAATTGCGGATGTGCGCGAGCGGCCCTCGGCAGCGTCTCCCCACACCCAATCCAACAGGCGGTCCCATGAAAGACGTGTATCAGGTTTGTCTGCTTGGCTGTGGCCATAGGGGCAGAGCCCAGGCCAGGGCCTACAAGGCCCATCCGCGCATGAATCTGCGCGCCCTGTGCGATATCGATCGGGAGCGGCTGAACCAGTTGGGAGTGGAATTGGGGGTGTCCTCGCTGTACGTCGACTTGGATGAAATGATTCGGAAGGAGCGCCCGGACATCGTTCTGATTCCGACTGCTACCCAGTTTCATTTTCCCTTGGCCAAACGGGTCCTGGAACACGGATGCCACATCGATGTGGAAAAGCCGGTCAGCGAACATCTCGACCAGGCCGACGAGCTGCTGAGTCTGGCGCGCAGCCACCAACTGCGGATTGCGGTGCATCACCAATGGCGGACCGCGCCGGCTGCGGCCGCGATTGCCCAGGCATTGCAGGAGGGTCGCATCGGCAAGTTGCGCTACATGTATGCCAGCGGCAAGGGATACTACGGAGGCTACGGCCTGCCCAACATCGGCACCCACCTCCTGAACATGCTCTTTGAGTTGGCCGGCCATGTCCGAACGGTTGCGGCCAGCGTCCTGACCGACGGGCGCGACATTGGCCCGGAAGACGTGTTGCATTCCCCGGCCGGCATGGGCATCGTGGCCGGCGAAAACGTGACTGCCCTGCTGGAGTTCGAGAACGGCGTCTGTGCCACCCTGTTGCAGCACCGCTTCGAGACGATGGATCTCAATGCCCACGTGGTCGAGGTGTACGGATCCGAGGGACGGCTTCTGTGGCGGCCCCACGGTGCCTTTTGGCTGCCCTCCCCGGCAATCCCTCCCGGCCCGAACCTCAGCGACCCGCCCGGCGAAAACGCCCACTGGGAACCGCTGGAACCTCTTGTCCCCGACACTTGGGAGCCGGGCATGGACTGTCAGGTGGACGAGTACACCTTTGTGGACCACTATGCGCGGGCCCTGGACGAGGATCGGGACCATCCCAGCAGCGGCCGGGAAGGCCGCCACGTCCTGGAGGTGATCAACGCCATTTTCCTGTCCGCGGTGGAGCGACGGCTGGTTTCCATTGCGGACTTGCCGCGCAGTCATCCCCTGGTTGAGTTCAGGAAGGCCGCGGGCCTGTCGCCCGAACCGAAACCGGCCCCCTTCAATCCCCGGGAGTGGCTGGCAGCCGAGGATCGGCGTTTGGGGCGCTGAAGGCTGTGCTGCGGCTGTCGGTTGGGGCACGGTCGGGTTCCGTCCTCAGGTCCGTCCTCCGGCAGCAGGAGCAACTCACATTGGCTTGTCCGCGGGCCCCATATTGGGACCTTGAATCCGATCGGTGACGCCGGGCAAACTGGGACTAAATCAAGGCGAATCGATCCAATCTGTTTTACAATTCCGGTCCCAGCGCGGAGGCGTGGTGTAGCGGTTAGCATATCGGCCTGTCAAGCCGAAGGTCGCGGGTTCAAATCCCGTCGTCTCCGCCAGATGAGGAGAGGGGACCGAAGTCGGTCCCCTCTCTGCTTTTGCACGGATCGGCTCTGTCGGTTTGGAGTTGGGTCAATCCGGAACGTTCTGAGCCAGTTCATCGAGCCAGACGGTGGCCGGAGCGTCGCTGGGGGCACGCCAATCGCCGCGGGGCGACAGGGAACCGCCCGAACCCACCTTGGGACTGTTGGGCACGGCCGTGCGCTTGAACTGCGAAATCTGAAAGAACCGGAACAGGAACACCTTTAGCCAGCGCTTGATCTCCGCCAGCGAGTACTCGTTGCGCGCCTCCTCGGCCAAAAACTCCGGCCAGGCACCCCTGCCGCGGTCGCCCCAGGCCTGCAGGGCGAGCCAGGCTACCTTGGACGGGGCATGGCCGAAGCGGGAGATGTAATAGAGGTGGAAGTCCTGCAGTTCGTAGGGCCCGATCGTCTCCTCGGTCTTCTGAGCCGGTTGGCTGTCGCCATCACCGCCCGGCACGAGCTCCGGGGAGATCTCGGTGTCCAGGATGCGCTGCAGCACGGCACCGGTTGCTTCGTCGAACTGTCCCGAGTGGATGTTCCAGCGGATCAGGTGCTGGATCAGGGTCTTGGGTACGGAGCCGTTGACGTTGTAGTGGCTCATCTGGTCGCCCACGCCGTAGGTGGCCCAACCCAGTGCCAGTTCGCTCAGGTCACCGGTACCGACCACCAGGGCATCGTTGTGGTTGGCCAGCCGAAACAGGTGGGAGGTCCGTTCCCCCGCCTGCACGTTCTCGAAGGTGACGTCGTACTCCGCTTCCTCTTCGGCAAACGGGTGTTCCAGATCCCGGAACATCTGCATGGAGCTGGGAACGATGTCGATCTCCCTGGCCGAAACCCCAAGGGCGTTCATCAGGGCATGGGCGTTGGACCGGGTACCGGCGGTCGTGGCGAACCCCGGCATGGTATAAGCCAGAATGTCCGTGCGCGGCAGGTTCAGGGTGTCCATGGTCTTGGCCGAGACAATCAGGGCCTGGGTCGAGTCCAGGCCGCCGGACACGCCGATGACGAGTTTGCGGATCCCGGTCGCCTCAAGCCGTTGTGCCAACCCCGACACCTGGATGTTGTATACCTCCGCCGCGCGTTCGTGGCGTTCGGTCCGGCTGCTGGGCACATACGGGAACCGTTCGATCGCACGCAACAGGCCGCGGGCATGGTCGGGAGGGTCCCAACGGAAGGTCACTGTCTCCATGCGCGCCACGGCGTCGCGGTGGATGCGGGCACTGTCTCCGAAGCTGGTCAGCCGCATGCGGTCCTGGACGAGTTGCCGACAGTCGAGATCCACCAGGGTTGTGTGGCTGTCGTGCCGAAACCGTTCCGATTCCGCCAGCAGCCGGCCGTTTTCGTAGGCGATGGCATGTCCGTCCCAGGCCATGTCCGTGGTTGACTCGCCCCAGCCGGCGGCGGCATACAGGTAGGCGGCAATGCAGCGGCCGGAATGGGCCGCGCACAGCTGGTGGCGCCAGGCGCCCTTGCCCGTCGTGATGTTGCTGGCCGACAGGTTGGTCAGAATCGTGGCCCCGGCCAGCGCCGCGTGGGAACTGGGTGGGATGGGTGTCCAGACGTCCTCGCAAATCTCGACGTGGATCGTGACGTCGGGCACCCCATCGGCGGCAAAGAGCAGGTGGTTGCCGAAGGGAACGGATTGGCCCAGAAGGTCGGCTTGGGTCCGGTGGGTGTGGCTGGCCGAGGTGAAGTGCCGTTTTTCGTAGAACTCCCGGTAGTTGGGCAGGTAGGTCTTGGGTACCACACCCAGGATGGCTCCCGACTGGAACACGACTGCACAGTTGAAGAGGTGTCCGCCGAAGCGCAGGGGTGCTCCGACAATGCCAACGGTGGGCAGGTCGCGGGAGTTGGCCAGGAGTTCGGCCAAGCCGTCGAGAACTCCCTGCAGGAGCGCGTCCTGGTGCAGCAGGTCGTCGATGCTGTATCCGCTGAGACCAAGTTCAGGAAACAGGGCCAGGACCGCGCCGCGGGCGTGGCAGCCCCGAAGGGTCTTCAGCGTTTCTGCGGCGTTGGCGGCCGGGTCCGCGAGGCATACGCGGGGCGTGCAAAGGCTGACCCGCACGAAACCGTGTCGATACGGTGAATGGAAGTCCAAAACGGGTGGGGAGTGGTTTGCCGGAGGGGAAATCCGCCGGGCCCGGACGGCCGCCCGGCAGAATAGCACAGGGTCCGGGCCCGGCCGGAAGGAGTCTGTTCAAGGCAAGGGGTTTCAGCTTTGTTGGGTTTGGCCTGTACCCGTGACGATCAGGTCTGGTTTCGAGTTGCCGGGCATGTCACCTATCCCCATGCCATGCGGTTGCGCCTTGACTCGGACCTGCCCGAACAGCCGGGACACCAGTTGCTGCGGTCTGCGGCCTTTAGGTTGGCTTGTCCCCTAACGTACCCGAGACAATTCCGTGCAACGTCAACAAAGCACCTGCATACCACCATTCGGGACCTGTCCACCCGAGCCAGACCCCTGGAGGGACTTTCAAGGATGGAGGTTGTTCCACGCCGGTCGCCCGTTCGGGGTGGACAACCGCGTGCGTGCGCCTGCAGTTGCAAAACACTTCATGTGCGTGCAGGATTCCTTCATGTGCAAACGACTGGTCGTTTCCCCATTGCTCCTGCTGTTGCTGGTGCTGTCTGCTTGTGGGGCCGCAGCACCGGCGGCCGGCGACGAGGCTGCCGAAGCCGAAGATGCCGTAATTTCATTTTGGTACGACCCGTCGGCGGATGGTGAAGGTGCCACCTGCTACCAGACCACCGTCATGGATCCCTTCAATGAGATGAGCGACACGATCTTCGTGAACGCCGTGGCCCAGCCCGAAACCTGGAATGCCACCCGTACGGCCCTTGCGGCCGGTGAAGGCCCGGATATTGTCCGTACCCCCGGTCCGTCCTTCGTAGTCGAGCTGGCGCAGGCCGGTCAACTGCTGCCCTTGGATGACTACGCCGTCTCCGAAGGGTGGGACGACCTGTTTGTCGACTGGGCGCTGAGCTTGGGAGAAGTTGAAGGCACCATCTACTCGCTGGCCGACGAACTTGAAACCCTGGTCCTGTACTACAACAAGACCCTGTTCGAGCAGAAGGGTTGGACCCCGCCCTCCACGGTCGCCGAGCTGTACGAGCTGGCGGCGGTCATTGCGGCGGACGGTATCGTTCCTTTCGCACACACGAATGCCGAGTGGCGTCCGGCCAACGAATGGCATGTGGGCGAGTACTTCAACCGTGTGGCAGGTCCGGAGCGCGTCTACGAAGCCCTGACCGGCCAGATTTCGTGGACGCACGAGGACTTCGTGACCTCCGTCAAGCTCCTGGACGAAGCACAGCAGAACGGTTGGTTCTCCGGTGGCCTTGAGTTCTACTACACCTTGACCTTCGATCAGGTGCGCGGCATGCTTGGCCGTGGCGAAGCGGCCATGAACATCGAGGCTGCCTGGGTTGCGGCCGATCTCGACACGCTGTATTTCACCGAGGAAAACGGCGGCATGGAGTGGGACTGGGTTCCAACCCCGTCCCAGACTGGCGAGCCGATCTACACAATCGGCATAGGCGACACCTGGTCCATCAATCGCAACTCCGAGCATCCGGAAGCGGTGGCCGAGTTTCTGTCCTACAGCTTCTCGCCCGAGAGTCAGGCTGCGCTGCTCCGCAACTGCGGCAAGGCTCCCGCCCCCGTGCGGCTGACCGACGACGCCATGGAAGGTGTGGATCCGCGCATTGCAGCCATCTTCATCGACTTGGCGGCGGCTTCCGACAGCGGTGGCTACGGCTACACCACGTGGACCTTCTGGCCGCCCAGGAGCGACGCTTACATCTACGGGGAAATCGAAAGGGTCTGGTCCGGCGACATCACGGCCGAGGAGTACCTCCAGGGCCTGGACGATCTGTTCCAGGAGGAGTTCGCTGCCGGGGCCGTCCCACCGATCCCCACACGCCAGTAGTTGCTGCAACACAAGGGCGCGGCCAACCGCCCTGACCCGCCTCAGTTCTCCCTGTCATGTGTTGGCGGCGGAACACGCGCCTCAACGTTTTCGTGATACAACAAAGGACGCCAAGGAACTGACGGTTTATCCATGCTCCTGACCATCGGCTTCTTTCAAGTTCGGAACTTCCATGCCTGACCAAACCTCGCCCAACCTTGTTGAACGAATTGCCGGCTCCTTGTATGGAGGCGCGATCGGGGATGCCCTGGGCGCGCCGCCGGAAGGCAAGGATCCGGAGGAGATCAAGGAACGCTACGGCGAAATCCTGGATTTTGTGGAGCCTTGGGACGGTCCATCGGACATTGGCAAGGGAGACGGCCGGCATACCGACGACACACACATGATCCGGTTGCTGTCCGAGATCTACATCGAGCAGGACAAGCGGCTGGACGTCTACGATTTCGCCCGCATCATGCCGGGCCGCATCGCGGACGAGCCCCGCTTCATTGCGGAGTATGGCCGGGAGGCCACGCTTCTGGAACGGCTGTTTTTCCCGGAGAAGTGGGTGTACATTCGCAATGCCCTGGCCAATGCCGAGCCGCGCAGCGCGGGTGCCGGCAACATGGTGAACTGCGGTGCCGCCATGTACGCGGCGCCGGTCGGGATTGTCAACGCGGGCAATCCGGATCGGGCCTACCGGGATGCGATTGACATCTTTTCGGCCCACCAGACCAGCTTTGGGCTGGAGGCCGCGGGCCTCATGGCCGTGGCCGTGTCGGCGGCCTTCATACCCGGGATTTCCATTGGCGAACTCTTTGATGTGGTCGAGGAATGGGCCCACGAAGGCACCCGCAACTGTCTGGGTGCGGTGCACACAGCCGTACAGGGGGTTTCCGACTGGCGTCAGGGCATATCCATTGTCAGGGAGGCAATCGCGCCCTACGACACGGCACCGGTGGTGTTCCGGGATCGGGGCAACCGCACCAACGACTGGACGCCGAGTCGGGAACACAGCATCGAGGAAGTTCCGGCGGCCTTGGGTCTCCTGCTGGTCACCGAAGGCGACTTTGTCAGCGCGGTGCAGGCTTCCGCCAACTACGGGCGGGACTGCGACTCCACGGCCGGTATGGCCGGCAGCATTGCCGGGGCCATGGCACCCGACACCGTGCCGCAGCATTGGCGCCGGACGGTCGCGGACGCCAACCGCATGGACCTGGACTCGTTGGCCCGCGGTCTGGCCGACCTCACGTTGAAACTGGCGCAGGCCGAGGCACAACATGCGGCCCAGGTCAACAACCGCCTGACGGCGATGGCTTAGGGACGCATCCGCGGTTCGTCCGCCTTGCGTTGTCGGTTGCGGATCGGTCCGCACGCGCACATTCCAGTCATATTCCATTCCCGTTCCATTTGAAGGAGCAACGACCAATGGCATTACAGGCTGACTACGCCGAGCGCGTCTACGCGGGCGTGCTGGGCAAGATTATTGGCGTCTATCTGGGACGGCCGTTCGAAGGCTGGCCCATCGAGATGATCGATGAGCACCTGGGGGAGATCAACTACTACGTGCACGACATGCTGGACGTGCCGCTGGTGGTCACCGACGACGACATTTCGGGGACGTTCACCTTTGTGCGGGCGATGGAGGACTACCACTTCAAGCAGAGCCTGTCCGCACGCGACATCGGGCGCACCTGGCTCAACTACCTGATTGAGGAGCGCACCGTGCTCTGGTGGGGCGGCCTGGGCAACTCGACCGAGCATACGGCCTACCTGCGCCTCAAGAGCGGCATCGACGGGCCGGATAGCGGCTCGATTGAGACCAATGGCCAGGTGGTGGCCGAGCAGATCGGATCCCAGATCTTCATCGACGGTTGGGCTCTCATCCATCCCGGAGACCCGGAACGCGCGGCGCGGCTGGCTGCTGAGGCATCCATGGTTTCCCACGGCGGCGAGGCCGTCTATGGCGCCCAGGTGGTGGCAGCCATGGAAGCCCAGGCCTTTGTCGAGAACGACCTGAACAAGCTGATTGACACGGCCGTCTCGTTCATTCCCCGCGACAGCGTGATCTATCGCATGATCGACGAACTGCGCGAGTGGCACCAGAAAGTGCCGGACTGGCGCAAGGGCCGCGAGCTGATTGCGGAGAAGTACGGGTATGACACCTACGGCGGCAACTGCCACATGGTGCCCAACCACGCACTCATCATCCACGCGTTGCTGCATGGAGACGACGACTTCCAGAAGAGCCTGATGATTGTCAACACCTGCGGCTGGGACACCGACTGCAACTCCGGCAACGTCGGCTGCCTGCTGGGCATCAAGAACGGCCTGGCCGGCATCGAGGAAAGCGGCCCCGACTGGCGTGGACCGGTCGCGGATCGCATACTGCTGCCCACGGCCGACGGTGGCAATGCCGTAACGGACGCGGTGACGCAGACCACACGCTTGGTAAACATGGGTGCCCGGCTGGCGGGAGAGGAGCCGCCGGTCTACAAGCACGGTGCCCGATACCACTTCTCGTTCCCCGGTTCGGTGCAGGGGTTCCAGGAGGATCCCGCCCGCGACTCCGTTGGGGTGTCGACGGTGCGCAACATCCGGGGCCACAGCGAGAGTGGAGAGCGTGCGTTGGCCATCCGTTTCCGGGGCATGGGGCTGGGCAAGAACAGTCGGGTCGAGACGGATGTCTTTGTGCCGGACCGCGAAACCCACGAGTACTTCGCAAACCGCGGCTATGCCTTGTACGCCTCCCCGGCCCTGTATGCGGGACAAACCGTCAAGGCGCGTCTGGAAGCTTGCCCACACAACGGCGGTGGCTTGTTGGCCTGCCTGTATGTGAAGGTGTTCGGCAAGGACGACGAATTGGAGATTGTGCGGTCCGATTGCGTTGAGTTGCAGCCGGGTGGCGTGCATGTCTTCGAATGGACGATCCCGGACACGGGCGGCAGCCCGGTAGCCAAGGTGGGGCTGGAACTCTGCTCCGAAAAGGCCCTCAACGGCTACGCCTTCCTGGACTACCTGACCTGGGATGGGGTGCCGGACACGACCTTCCGGATCCCGGATGTCTTCACGCGCAAGAACCGGTTCCAGCAGAGCGGGATCATGTGGAAGCATGCCTGGGTGAACGGCGTGGACCACTACGAGCGGTTCTATCCGGAGACGTTCCGCATCATCCACAACGAAGGCATGGGTCTGTTGATGACCGGCTGCCGGGAGTGGGACGGCTACCGGGTGCAGGCGGACGTGACCCCGCACATGGTGAAAAGCTGCGGTGTGGGCGTCAACGTCCACGGCATGAAGCGGTACGTGGGCTTTCTGCTCACCGCCGACGGCAAGGCGCGGCTGGTCCACGCTTTTGACGGCGACGAACAGGTGTTGGCCGAGATGGACTACCCGGTTGAATTCGGGCAGACCTACGAAGTGGCCGTTAGCACCAAGGACGGACGCATTGCGTGTTCCGTGGATGGCGCGGAAGTACTGTCCGGGGACGTACCGGACCAGGGCCTGCGGTCCGGTGGTGTCGCGCTGCTGATTGAAGAAGGCCGGACGGCCACCCAACAGGTGAGCATCCAGCCTGTCTGACGTTGGGCGGTGCCGGATCTGGACCACCAAGCCCTTGTTTTTGACATAAGGCAACGGAGTGCCGGCAAAACCGGCGCTCCGTTGCCACTGGGTATGCCTGATGCCGACTCCACTGCGATGGACAAACCCGGTGACGCTTGCGGGATTCCTGCAGGACTTGAGTGCAGACGGCAGGTCCCAGGAGGGGACTGCATCGCCATGCACGCAAGCGATGCCGCTTGTCTTCCAGCTGCTGCGACGTTCGCGGAAAGAGCTTCAGCGTGTGGTGACAAACCGGTGAAGCGTAAGCATGATGTTCCGAAGTGCTCCTAGGCGCATGGTTTCGAAGCCGTGGCTGTTGCCACAAACCCAACCAAAGCACAAAGCCCGTTCAGTCAAACCGGCCGTGTAGGCAATGGAAGCATCACTGGCGGCACGTTCATACACGACAGTCTGAAGATCGACATCCACTTCGCGGCCCGCCGCCAATAGTTCCAGGATCAGTTCGTGGTCATAGTGGCCATGGGAATCCTTGCTCCAAATCGCGGGCCGATCATCCATTTGCAACGGAGTGCCAGGAGGGGTTGGAGCCAAATCAAGGGCAATGATGGCTTCCGGTGTCTTCATCCGGGCAAGGTTTTTTATGCCCCAGCCCCCTACTTCCTCGTTGTGCGTGAAAGCAAAGAGACTGGGATGGAGTGGTTTCTCTCCCGTAGTCTGCATGTGCGCCAACAGCTCCAGAAGCAAGGCACATGCCATCCGATCATCGAAGGACCAGGCAGCCACCATGGGATTGTCGGGACTGCCGAAGAGAAAAGGTCCCCGCCGGGAAGCATGGAGGACCGCCAGTGAACCGGGCCGTACCCCGGCTTCCGCCAATTCCGCCTCGGTCATGCCTGTGGTTATCCATACGCCTTCCCAGCCTACGGGTTTGCGTTCGGACAGGGGGATGTGCATGGACCCCATGCTGAATATGCCGACCACGGACTCCCTGTCCCCCAGGATTTCCACGGGACCTTCCCCCAGTTTCCAGGGGTAGAGACTGCCGGACCGCGCGACCTCCAAGTCCCCGGATGGACGGATCCGGGTCACCACGATCGCGATTTCATCCATGTGGGCGGCATAGCACCAGAGGGGAAGTTCCGGATTGCGGCCCGGCACTTCCACCATTACATTGCCGCCGGCATCCCTTTCGGGTTGCAGCCCCATTGCCTGGAGTTGTTCGCAGATGGTGGCGGCGATTTGGTGTTCCCGGCTGGAAGGCGCCGGAATGCAGACCAG
>DAOUIC010000529.1:0-3575 GCA_034428255.1 Anaerolineales bacterium | reverse complement strand
TGCCTTCGTTCTCCGAATCCGCAAAAAACCGCGTGTACGCGTCGGCCAGGTACTTCAGGCTGTAGCGGACCACCTGGTACGGATACTCCTTCAGCCAGGCGTGGTCCGGGTCGTGGCGCAGTGCCGTGAACCGCAGGCCCAGGGTGAAGAAGGTCGGAACGGGCTTGGAGCCAATCCGGTACACCTGCCACAGGCGATAACGCCGCTCCTGGTCGGCCAGCAGGTGGTTCCAGACGTAGCGACAGGCCCCCGCGATGGCCGTCAGCAGAATGCCGGTGGCGGCATCGCCCGGAAACAGGCGCAGACGCGCCGTGCGGTGCACGGTCTCCGGGGCCTCTGTTGTGGGATGGCCGGTGTCGGGCACGGAACGGCTGCTTCCTGTCCGGTGGAGAGTCCGGATGTCCGCCGGGCTCTCTTGTTGGCAGGATACGATTATAGCACAGGTGTACAGGGTTGTGCCTGTCGCACCGACTGCGTAGTCAGGTATATAAGCCCCTTCCTATTCCGATCGCACGCAGTGTGTCCTGCCGGGATCCGTGGACGGCAGTCCAAACCCGATCTCTGTAGCATTGGTCGGGTCCACCGCACACAACGCGACCAGTGTCCGCACACGCCATGAACCTGAAAATCCACGTTGGCAACAACCTGCCCATCCTGGAGTCCATGCCTTCGGCATCGGTCGATTTGATCTACATCAATCCCCCCTTCAACACTGACTCCAAGGGCATAACGACATCGACCCTATTCCCTGCACAACCCAGGACCGGAGCGAACATGGCGACGTTTTGCCATCTCCTGTGACACTTGGTCGTCCGCATGCCGAATCGGAGTGCAGAGGCTCTTGCCCTAATGGCACTGGCATCGCCGCCAACTGCATGCAACTACATACAAGTTGTAGCTTCAGGTTCTTGCTCGCTAATCGACTCTGGATAGGTTGCAAGGTGCCTGTCTCGCCACTCCGCCAATACAGACAGGGCTACGGTTATTGCCACCACGATTCTCAAGTTCTCAGCCTTCACGCTTGAAGGAGTGCTGCCACCAACCACTTCCACAATGTCCCGAAGTCGCGCACGACGCCAGCCATCAGGAACTTGCCGATTTGAATGGATCAACTGTCATACCCTTGGTGGACTTGGGTGCGCCGGGCTTCGAGTGTCAATGGGCGGCCTGCACGCTTGGCCTTGAGCCAGCGCTGAAAGGACTTTGGGCTTTCCCCGGACGGCCTGCCCGCAAGCAGGCCTTCCACGCTGATGTCTTCGTCCAGTTCCGGCCAGTGGATTCCTTCGCCATCGCCGATCAACTCCCAGTGTTCGCGTTCCTTGGCATCGGCGTATGTCAAACGCGGAAACCAGGCCAGGGGCACCAAGAGAGTGCGACCGTCGGACAGGTCCACTGTCAAGGCATCTTCCGTCAGTGAGACCGCGGCGGCTTGTGGGACCCGTGTCTCAGTCATTGAAGTAGTCCTTTCCTTCCTCTATCAGCAGCATCTATTGACCAACTCCAACCCACCGTGCATAGCCGAACTCTGCGAGCAGTTCGTCCATATGGGCAGCAGCTTCGTCGCGCTTGCGCTCAGCCTGGCAGAGTTGGGCCAGTGTTTCCTCAAAGAAATCTGTAGGCATGGCACGCTCTTGACCGTTACTGTAGCAGTCCGGACGTGAATCCGATTCCCATCACCCACTGTACCCTCCGCTGGGGTCCGCTGGTGGCGGTACGAATCCGATCTCTGTAGCATTTACCGGCTCCGCCACCCGCAACGCGACCAATGTCCGCACACGCCATGAACCTGCAAATCCACGTTGGCGACAACCTGCCCATCCTGGAGGCCATGCCTGCGGCATCCGTCGACCTGATCTACATCGATCCTCCCTTCAACACCGGCCGCAAGCAAACCCGAACCACCCTGCAGACGGTCCGCGACGAGGAACAGGGCGACCGGACCGGGTTTCAGGGTCACCGGTACCGCACCACAGAGGTAGGCCGCCTTTCATATGCCGACTCGTTCTCGGACTATCTGGACTTCATCGGCCCCAGGGTGGAACAGGCCCTGCGCCTGCTCAGGCCCCACGGCTCTTTCTTCTTCCACATCGACTACCGGGAGGTCCACTACTGCAAGGTCCTGATCGACTCGGTGTTTGGACGGGACAACTTCATGAACGAAATCATCTGGGCCTACGACTACGGCGGCCGGTCCCGGAAGCGCTGGTCCCCCAAACACGACAACATCCTCTGGTATGTGCGGGATGCCAACCGCTACACCTACCGATTCGACGACATCGACCGCATCCCCTACATGGCCCCCAGCCTGGTGGGCCCGGACAAGGCGCGCCGGGGCAAGACCCCAACCGACTGCTGGTGGCAGACCATCGTCAGTCCCAACAGCCGGGAGAAGACCGGCTACCCCAGCCAGAAACCGCTGGCCCTGCTCAATCGGATTGTTCGGGTGCACTCCAATCCCGGCGATACCGTGTTGGACTTCTTTGCCGGGTCGGGCACCACGGGAGAAGCCGCCCTTTGCAATGGTCGCCATGCCATCCTGGTGGACTCCAGCTCGGAGGCCGTTGAGGTCATGGTCCGGCGACTGGCTATCTGGGATCCCGAAGTCATCCGTCTCCGGGACATGCAGACATAGGGCGTCAAGGAGCCATGGGCCCTGCCAACCATCAACTCAACAACGCCGCTTTCCTCGGGCTACCTTCCTCAAGGCCCCGGCTTGGCCGCGGCTGGTCGGTGGCCTGACCCGGCTGTGGCAACTGCAGTTCGCTGCCGAAGCATGGAAATTGTGGTCTCCGTTTGCGGTGCAGACAGTGCACCCGAACACACCGCCTGCGCATGAATCTGCACCAAACGGGCGATTCGCGCTTGTATCCGCGTTGCTGAACCTGAATCCGTTAGCATGCCCCTCAATGCGCCTGTTTCCGCCTGGAGGGTCGCGGTCACCCATGTCCAACCTGCCGGACGGGAGCCTGAAGGTGCTGAACGACATCAAGGTAGGGTTTCAATTCCCGGACCTCACGTCGGAGGCCCTGTCCCTGTGTCGCCTTGTGGAAGTTGCGGTACTTGTGGAATTGAAGCCCAACATCAAGTTCATCAGGCATTTTGACGCTGTCCAGCACGGTCTCGAAGACCTGGTGGAGTAGCCCCACCCCCACACTGGCCATGTTCATCCGGCTGTGTGTGCAGAATAACGGGACTCTGTCCGAGTGGAAGCGCAAGCTGGAAGCCTTCCGCGACCTGCCCGCCCCACTCCTGAGCCAGTTGGAGAGCTGTGTGCGGGCCGCCTACAACTTGCCTGCGCCACAGGCGGCGTTGGACGACTCACCCCGCGTCAGGGAACCCTGGACGCGGTTCCCCGGCACATGGTGATTATGACGAAGTCCCCCACCGGTCTGCCTTGCCCTACCGCTCCGTCTCTGCGGCATCGGGACGTGGAGGGTCGCTGTTCTATGCAGCGCTCTTGACCATCGCATCTGAGCTGATTGCAAATATGAAGGTGACAATGACGACTACTCTCAAGGAGGCTATGGACAAGCTGCCAGCGGCGCAGCGACAGAAAGTAGAGGCTCAAGCTCAGG
>DAOUIC010000528.1:0-2030 GCA_034428255.1 Anaerolineales bacterium | reverse complement strand
AATCGATCGATGGCCCGACCCAGCAATATGGGGCCCAGCAACCCCAGGGCCGTGCTGACCAAGACGCAACCCGCCACCAGGACAATCCGGCCCTTGAACCTGTGCAGATAGCCGAACAGCCGTTTCAGGGTGGTGGCCGGGTCTCGCGCCGTTTCGCCCGTCGGCCGGCCGCCACCGCCCATGCCCCCGATGCGCGGGCCGCCGGCAGGCGAAGTTCGGGCTGCGCGGGCAATGCCTACGGACATGGGCTCAGGATGTGGTGAAAGGGCGACTGAACATCATCAACCCAGCTGGGAGTCGTACAGTTCCCGGTAGATCGGACTGGCATCCAGGAGCTCGGTGTGGGTGCCATCGGCCACGACGCGGCCTTCGTCAAGAATCAGGATGCGATCGGCGTCGATAACGCTGGTCACGCGATGGGCAACGATGATGGTGGTCCGCCCCCGCGAAGCATCGCGAAAGGCCTCCTGGATTTCGGCTTCGGTCTCCAAGTCCACGGAAGACGTTGCATCATCCAACAACAGGATGCTCGGATCGACGGCCAGGGCCCGGGCGATGGCCATCCTCTGCTTCTGGCCGCCGGACAGGTTGGCTCCGGCCTCCTCCACGATGTGCTCCAAACCATCGTCCCTGTCCTCGATGAACCCGTCGGCCTGAGCCATGCGGGCCGCCTGCCACACATCTTCGGTGGGCAAATCGGGATTGCCGAAAGCGATGTTTTCGCGAATCGAGCGGTTGAACAGAGCAGGATGCTGGGCTACCAAACCCACGGCCTGCCGCAACGACTTGAGATCCCAGTCCCTGACGTCGATGCCGTCGATCAGGATTGAGCCGGCCCGAACATCATAGAACCGCGGGATCAGGTACATGAGCGACGACTTCCCGGAACCGGTGGCCCCGATCAGGCCGACGGTCTGGCCGGCTTCGATGGTGAAGTCAAGCCCGGACAGGACCTTCTCGCCGGCGCGTCGGCCGTTGGGTGACGCGTAGACCCCGTTGGCCAACCCGTCGGGTGCCGATTGGCCGGACCGCGAATAGGCAAAATCAACATTGCGGAACTCCAGACGGCCAGCCACGGTGCGGGCAGGCGACGCGGCCGGCACCTTGACAACCGGCTCCGTGTCGAGAATTTCCCAGATGCGTTCGGAGGAGGCCGTCGCCCGGGAAAACATGGCCAGCATGCCGCTCAGGAGCAACAGGGGGGTCAGACCCACCATGAGATAGCTGTTGAAGGCCACCAGCTGCCCAAGCGTGATGTCCTCCGCAATCACCGCGCTGCCGCCGAACCAGGCCAAGCCGACCAGTCCGAAGTTGGTGAACAGGGCGATCAGGGGCATGGACACGGCAATCAGGCGGCCCACCTTGATGTTCTGGTCCACCAGCGACTCGTTGGCCTCGGAGAACCGCGCGATCTGAGCCTTTTCCTGGACGAACGCCCGCACTTCGGACATGCCGGACAGGTTTTCCTGCACCACCACATTAAGAGCGGCCAGGCGGGCCTGCACGATGGCAAAGAGCGGCGTGGCCTTGACGAACACCCACCGCAGAACCACGCCTGTAAGCAGCAGCATGACCCATGCAATCAGGGACAGTCGCACATCGGACAACACCAGCATGATCATGCTGCCGACCACCATCAGGGCGGCGCGCAGGGCCAGGGAAACACCCACACTGGAGAACATGCGCACGACATCCACATCCGAGGTCAGGCGCGTAATCAACTGACCGGTCTTGAGCTGATCCACATCGGGGTGGGACAGCTGCATGACCTTGGCGAACAGTTCGTTGCGAATGTCAAAGGCCAGGGCCTGTGACAATCGCGCTCTGAAGATACCTTGGCCAAACGTCGCGGCCGCACCCACAACCGCGGCCAGGAACATGACCAGGGCTCCCTCCCACACCGCCTGGAAGTCCGACTGGAGAATGCCGTCGTCGATGACAACCCGCATGAAGCGCGGAACGATGAGTTCCATCATGACCGGCAGGATGGTGGTCACGATGGTGCCCGCGATCAACCACCTATAGGGGGT
>DAOUIC010000527.1:0-1638 GCA_034428255.1 Anaerolineales bacterium | reverse complement strand
CAGGGCTATTCGCGGCGCCTGATCAGTCCCGACAGCGGAGGCCGCAACATCACGCTGAACTATTCCGTGTTCCAGGGCGGACAGGAGTTCCCCCAGCACTTCCACGAAGTGTCGGCCGACATTTTCATCGTGCTGGACGGCAGCGTGTCCGTGCGCCAGGGTGAACACTACACCCCCATCGTGAAAGGCGACTTCGCCTATATTCCCCCCGGCGAGGTCCACGGCACGGTCAACCACACCGACGACGAGGCCACGCTGATCAGCTTTCAGTCGCCGCCCGATCCCGAACTGTATTCGGGCGACCGGGATCCGGCCAAGACGGGCGTGATGCCACAGCCCCCGGCGGATGGGGAGACCACTGTGCGCATCGAGTCCATGTGGGATGCGGAAGCCGCCGCCGTGCAGGGGGCTCAGGTCCGCGTGCCGGCCAGTCCCGCGCGCGGCATGGCCGAAATGACTTTGACTTGCCTGGAACTTGCTCCAGGCGGTTGCCTGGAGCGCGAGGAGCAGGGGGGCGGCGAGACGGTGATCTTCATCTGGGAAGGCACGGCCCTGATTACCAGCGGCGGCGAGTCGGGCCGTCTAACTCACGGCGGCGCCGTGTTGCTGGAGACGGACGAAGCCTATGCCGTCGAGAACATCGGCACCGACGAGCTCAAGCTGATCCGATGCCGGGCCAGTGCCTAGCGGTTTCGCCAGTCGATTTGCGGCGAGGTCGAGCCCCGATGAGCGCCCGAAACTCCTGTACCGACTGGAGCCGGTCCTCAACCCGGCAGTTCGGCGACTCCTGCACCGCTCGCCTCAGGCCCTCCGGCGCCGCCGGGAAACTGCGAATCTGTCGGACAGGTCATTGTGTGCAGTGCCTGCGGATCAAATCCCGCAGGATGATGGTTTCCGACACGTTGTCGCACTCGTTGCAGTGCTCCCAGTCGCTCCACACGTATTCCACGGCGTGCCAGCCCGGATAGCCAACTTCCTCCATGCGCGTCAGGACCCGTTCGTAGTCGATTGTGTTTTCCGCCATGGACGCCTGCAGGCGATCCTGGCGCGCGCCGCGGAAGTGGAAGTGGCTGGCATGCTCCACCAAGGGCTCGATCTCCTCGTCGGACACGCCCTGCCGGGTGAAATGGGTGTAGTCCAGGGTCAGGGTCAGGCCGTCCACGCCCCGGGCCAGGGCCCGGGCCTTGCGCGGTGTGTCGACGATCGAACCCACGTGCGGCTCGACACTGAACTCCAGCCGTAGCCGCTGTGCCCGTTCCACCCGCCAGGCCAGCTCCTCCTTGGCCCGGTCCAGGGAATCCCGGTACGATTCCTCCGGGAAGCGCACGCCCGGCAGCGCGGTGACGTGCCGGCTGCCGCAGGCAGCGGCATAATCCAAGGCCCTCAGGAACTGTTCGCGGGCATGCCGCCGGCGGGTGTCGTCCGGCTGGTTGATGGCGAACGGCACGAAGTCGAGGTCCAGTTGCAGGAAGATGTCCGCCACTTCCAGGCCCAGGTTCGACAGTCGGTGCTCCAGGCGCTGGCCCGAACGCACCGGATCCGCAAACTCCCCGGACGGCTGAATGTGGGATCGACCCTCAAAGAGTCCGATATCCACGCCCTGGAAGCCCATCAACTGAATCAATTGCAGGGACGCAT
>DAOUIC010000526.1:0-7143 GCA_034428255.1 Anaerolineales bacterium | reverse complement strand
CATGCCGGGGAACGGGCTGCGGCCCGCGACCTGTACGACCGTCTGCTGCCGTTCATCAATCTTGGCTTCTGTCTGGGACTGTCCGTAATCAAGGAGCTTCTGGTACGCCGGGGGATCATCGGGACGGCGCACACCCGCCGCACCGGCTTGCCCGCCCTCGATGGGCAGGATGCCCAAGAACTTGACATAATTTTGGACAGGATCGATGATCTGCTCGTGCCGGCGGTCTGACGAAGTTCCTGCGGAGACTGCGACAGGCGGCGGCTTCCGCTGCCCTATAATTTTTCGATCCAATAGTCCCCAACGCATGGGCGGGAATCTGCCGGAGCCAAAGTGCTCAAGGAGCTGAACATGTTGTCGCGTCAACAGAAGGACACCTATGAGGACAAGGGCTTCCTTGTGGTGGAAGATGTACTGAGTGTCGATGAAGTGCTGTCCCTGCGCGAAGTCACGGACTACTTTGTCGAGCAGGCCCGTACCGTGACCGAACACACCGACGTGTTCGACTTGGAGCCGGAGCACACGCCCGAGGAACCGCGCCTGCGTCGCCTAAAGGCTCCGGTTGAGCAGCATCAGGTATACCGGGACATTCTGAACCACGACGGCATCCTGGACATCGTGGAGGAGTTGATCGGCCCCGGTGTGCGCACCAACGGCGACAAGCTCAACATGAAGTCGCCGCACTTTGGCAGTCCCATCGAATGGCACCAGGACTGGGCCTTCTATCCCCACACCAACGACGACCTGCTGGCCGTGGGGGTCTGCATGGACGACACGCTGGAGGAAAACGGCTGCATGCTGTGCATTCCCGGTTCCCATCGGGGACCGGTTCTTGATCACCATCAGGACGGTTACTTCGCGGGAGCGGTGACCGAAGAAGTTGCGGACGCCGACCGGGCGGAATTGATGGAGGTCCATGCCGGAGGCATTTCGCTGCACCATGTGCGCACGCTCCATGCCTCGGCCAAGAATGTCTCGGACCATCCCCGGCGGCTGCTTCTGTTTCAGATGGCGGCCATCGATGCCTGGCCGCTGCTGGGGGTGTCCGACTGGGACAGCTTCAACGACAACATCCTGCGCGGGGAACCGACCTACGAGGCCCGGGTGACCGACGCACCGGTGCGCATGCCGTTGCCGCCGGCGCTCAAGGGCGGTTCGATCTACGAGAACCAGACGGTTCTGCGCAATAAGTTGTTTGCGGTCTGAGGCCGTTTGGACACGGCCTCAACGGCCATCTTGGATTTACTGGCCTGCCGCCGCAGGCCGGTGCCGCCAATCAGCAGTGGGATAGGCAATGGACAAGGTACGGCTGGGCGTATTGAGCCATGCCCACGGGCACGTGGGCGCTTACTGCGGGGTGTTGCGGGACTTTCGCGACGCCGAAGTGGTGGCCTCCTGGGACGACAATCCCGAGCGCGGCCAAGCCGCCGCGGAGAATTACGGCCATGAGTTTCGGGCCAGCGCGGCCGCCGTGGTCGAAGATCCCGGCATCGACGCGGTGATGATCGGCATCGAAACCAACCGCCATGCCGACATGGTGGAATTGGCGGCTGCGGCCGGGAAGCACATCCTGCTGCAGAAACCCATGGCCACGACGCTGGCCGACTGCGACCGCATCATCAAGGCCGTCAACGACAGCGGCGTCAAGTTCAGCATGGCCTTCCAGATGCGCCAGGATCCCTCCAACCAGGCCATCAAGCGGCTGTTGGACGAAGGGGTTGTCGGCAATGTCTCCGTGGTGCGCCGCCGCCACTGCATTGGCGTGCTGCTGAATCCTCAGTTCGTCAACAGCCCCAGCCGCTGGCACTTTGATCCGGAGGCCAACATCGGCATGTTTTTTGATGATGCCAGCCACCCGGCGGACTGGTTCTACTGGCTATTGGGACAGCCGGTGTCGGTGATGGCCGAAATTGATCGCATTGTGACGCCCATCGACACCGACGACACCGGCATCGCCGTATATCGGTTTGGCAAGGGCGAGATGGGGTTCCTGTTCAACGCCTCGACCACGGTGGCCGGGGTCAACACCACCGAAATCTACGGGGACGAAGGCACCATCATCCAGGATTACGACGATGGTCCGTCGACCGCCGCGCCGCGGCCCGCCAACGCCTGTGCCCTGCGCTACATTCGACAGGGAGACAAGGCCTGGACCGAGATTCCGATGGACATCCCCGACGCGCACGGGGCGCGCATCGGAAACGTGCCCAGGCCCTTTGTGGACTACGTGCTGGGCCGAACGGACGAAACCATCACAGCGGAAGAGGGACGGATTTCGGTGGAGATGGTCCTGGCGGCCTACCGGTCCGCGCAGGAGGGCCGGCGAATCAGCCTGCCCCTGGAGGACTGACACAGCCTGGTCAGGCTGCCATCACGTTGCCGGCGTCCACGTTCAGCGATTGACCGTTGATCATGGCCGCGCCGTCACCGGCCAGGAAGACGGCCAGGGGTGCGATTTCCTCCGGTACCATCCGCCGGCCGTGGCCGGTCATGGTTTCCTCCTGCTCCTCGAAACTGCGGCCCAGGCGGTCCGCGTCGAATTGGATGCGGGCATTGTTCAACTTGGACACGACCGGCCCGGGACAGATGGCATTGGACGTGATGCCGTGCTCCACATTCTCGAGGGCAACCGACTTGGTCACCCCAAGCAGACCATGCTTGCTGGCGGTGTAGGCCACGCCGAAGGAAGTCGGCACCTTGCCGTTGATGGATGCCACGTTGATGATGCGTCCGTGTTGGCGTTCGATCATTTCCGGCAACACCATGCGCACGAGCTGGTAGGGGACGGTCAGGTTGACGTGCATCATCAGGTGCCAAAACGCATCGTCGTATTCCGATACCAGCATGGGCTGCTGGCTGGAGCCGATGCCCGCGTTGTTGACGAGGATGTGGATGTCCCCACAGGCTTCCTTGGCGAATTTGAACACGGTGGCCGCGGCATCCTCGAGCGACAAGTCCACGGCCCGGGTGTGACAGGCAGGACCCATCCGCGTGACTTCGATCTGCAAGCTGGCCAACTCTTCCTCGTTGCGTCCTGTCGCCGCGATGTTGGCGCCGGCTTCCGCCATGGCCAAGGCAATGGCGCGTCCGATGCCCTTGGTGGCGCCGGTGATGAGAGCGTTGCGACCCGTAAGCATCATGTTTACCTGCCTTGAAGCTGCATTGTGAAGGTCCTGCATCACAAGGGAGCGGACGATCGGACGCGAATCCTACAGGACGGTCCCATTGTCGGCAGGCAACCAGGCGGGATGCGGACGTGCATATCCCGCGGCGGTTTGGTGAATCCCATCCGAGAACGCGCCGATGGCCCGCAGTCCCAATTGTGTATGCTGATTCCCTCCGCGAACGAACTCAATCCGGCCAGGGCGCATGCCGGTGGCCAGGGACTACGGATTCAGCCTCGTCGCGGTTGTGTAGGGACCGTCCCGGCGCAGTGGACGGACACGGCAGACTGTCCCGGATGGCTTCGGGGGGATGCCGTTGCTCCTGCCACCGCCGCGCATGGGCCGGCAAACACCTGGACAGTCCACCGATAAAACCCGAGATATGACCCGCCCATCCAGTTCCCACATTGGACGCCCGCCCATCCGTGTGGAGTTGTCCGCGTCCGAACGCGCGCAACTGGAGGAGCTTCTCAACGATCCGGCCACCGGCGAGGCGATGAGGCGCAGGTATCTGGCGATCCTGATGGCTGCGGACGGCCGCACCACCGGCGACATCGCCGGGCAACTGGGTATTTCGGCCAGTCAGGTCAGCGTGTGGCGTCGGCGGTTTGCCGATTTCGGATTCGAAGGCATCCTGATGCGCCGTCTGAATGCGGGGCAATCGGGACGGCGACCGCAACTCGGGGACTTGCGGCAGGCCTCGGTGTCCAATCAGGAACTGCAAGGTCAGCGAGGCGCGGTCCGGGATGTGGACCTGACCGATGAGCAGGTTCTGGAACTCCGGAAACTGGTACAGCAGCCGCGGATCGAAAACCGGCTGGCCCAACGGGCGCGGGCGGTGCTTCTGGCCCACCAGGGCCTGAATGCTCCGGCCATCGGCGAACGGCTGGACATGGCCAGTCCCAGGGTCCTGCATTGGTGCCGCCGATACCTGGAGGAGGGAATCGGTGGCCTGACCGACAGGCCTCGGTCCGGCCGGCCGCGCAAGGACGCCGGTCCGGATTTGGAACGCCTGTTGCTCAAGCTGTCGGAGGCGCCGGCGGACGGCAGCACACAATGGTCCCGGCAGTCGTTGGCCCGTGAGCTTGGCACCACGGCTGGCCGGGTTGGCCAGTTGCTTGACAGGGTCGATCTCGACCCGAGTTCCGGTCTGGCGCCACGCGGCAGCGATGCCGCCAAACGCGCCGCCGGCACGGAACACGCAAGGGGGATCCAGGTACAGGTTGTCCCGGAAAGTCCGCGCAGATTCGATCCCGATGCAGCACCAAAGGATGGTGACATGTCCCAATTCCAACCAGGAGACGCGATCCTGATGCTGTCGGGAGACGAGGTGGTTCGCTGCCTGCCCATGAACAGGGCGGTCGGCGGCATGCGCACGGCATTTGAGGCTTTGGCCCGCGGCCAAGTCTTGCAGCCGGTGCGCTCCCAGATCAATCCGCCCGGTACTTCCGGGATCTCGCTCGTGATGCCGGCCTGGATGCGGGGCGGCACCTCTGCCGGACACACGTCGGTCAAGGTGGTGTCCGTCTATCCGGACAATGCCGCGCGCGGCGAACCGGTAATCCACGGGCTGGTGCTCCTGGTGGATGCAGCCACCGGGAAAGTGTTGGCCGGCATGGACGGCGGTGCCTTGACGGCCATTCGCACGGGAGCCGTGGCGGGGTTGGCCACCGACTTGCTGGCCCCTGCCGGAGCCGGTCGGCTAGCCGTGTTGGGCGCGGGCGTGCAGGCGCGGACCCAGGCGGCGGCCGTCAGCGAGGTACGCCGTCTCGAAAGGATCAGTGTCTATTCCCCGACCATGGCCAACGTGGCGCGGATGATCGAGGACCTGCGGGATCAACTGCCCGATGGCATTGAGTATCAGGCCGCGACCTCTCCGCGCGAGGCGCTGGCGGACAGCGACATCGTATGCTGCGCGACCACCTCCGCGACGCCGGTCTTCGCGGACGGCGATCTGGAGGAAGGGGTCCATGTCAATGCCGTCGGCGTGTTTCAGCCGGATCGCCGGGAGGTGCCGGCGACCACCGTCGCACGCGCGAAGGTGTATGTGGACGACCGGGAAGCCATGATGGAGGAGGCCGGCGACCTGCTGATCCCACTGGCCGACGGAACCATCACGGAGGACCATGTTGTCGGTTCGCTTGGCGACCTGCTCACGGGGCGCTGTTCCGGACGCACGTCCGCCCACGAGACTACGTTCTTCAAGTCGGTTGGCTTGGCCGTCCAGGATACGGTTTCCGCTGGCCTGGTCTATGCCAGGGCCAGGGAACTGGGCATCGGAACGACTGTGCCGTTGTAGTGGATGATTCATCTCTCCAAGTCGAACTGTCCGTCCCGTCTCGACGGTGGCAACGTGTTCAATCCGGGGAGCGTACGTCACGCCGACGGTTTGACGGTTCATTGAGGCGCGGCAGGTGCATTCCCTGGCGGATCGTGCGGGATGTGCGATGCCGGGTCGCACGCGTTGGTTGAAGCGACGATGGGCGGTAAACACCGGTGCCCATGGACACTGCCTGTGGCAAATGGTCTGAGCGCATGCTGAGAATTACGGAAGAGATCCTGCTTCTCATTCTGGATACGGAGCAAGGGAACATCCGGGTTTCGCTCCCCGCGCATACCCGGGATATCGTCATCGCCGGTGCGGTATTGATGGATTTGGCCATGGAAGACCGCATCGACACGGATTTGCAGCAACTCATCCTGGTCAACCCGACGCCCTTGGGAGACGACTTGCTCGACCCCACGCTGGCGGACATTGAGAACGCAACCGACACACACGACACTGCATATTGGATCGCCCGCACGGCGGAGCGGGGTGAGCAAATCCGCCAAAGGGCGATTAACCGACTGGCCGCCCGCGGCATCCTGGAAACCGAGGGCCATGGCCCTGTCTTTTTCTCGCGTCTGGTTGCCCGCATTCGTCGCTACCCGTCCGTGGACGGAACGGACATGGAAGATGTCCATGTCCGTATCATGAGGGTGCTTTTCAGCCATGATGTTCCGGATCCGCGCGATGCCGTGATCGTCAGTCTGGCGGCCTCCTGCGGCGTATTCGACAGCATGCTCTCCTCGGAGGAACGGGCCCAGGTTC
The DNA here is from genome assembly GCA_034428255.1 of Anaerolineales bacterium. GTDB lineage: Bacteria > Chloroflexota > Anaerolineae > Caldilineales > Caldilineaceae > Bin34. The sequence continues at coordinate 888 of DAOUIC010000526.1, read as the reverse complement.
GGGAGCGGATCGATCAGGTTGCCCGACTTGATTTGATCGGCCGCACGGTGGCCGCGGCCCTCCGGCAGCACACCTCGTCTGCCCGGCCCCGAAAATCCTCCCGCCCTCACCAGCAAATCCCGTGTGTTGCGGGGTGGCCCATCGCCGGCCACGCTTTCGCCATGAGCCGCGACTTGCGGATCTTCCTCACCCGCCAATACCAACGGCACGGTCCCATTTTCCGCATCAAGGCCTTCAACCGTCGCTTTATCGTCCTGGCGGGTCCCGAAGCGAATGTTTTCGTGACCAAGGCTGGACATGTGCATCTGCGCTCACACGAGATGTGGCGGGATTTCGATGCGGCCACTGGAAGCGGCCGCACGGTGATGAGCATGGATGGTCCCGAGCACCTGCGCATGCGCAAGGTGGAGGCGGCAGGCTATTCCTCCAAGGTGATCCAGAACCGGTTGGGCGATGTCGTTGACATCACCCGGCGCGGGATCGACACCTGGCCCATGGACCAGGCCATGGGCGGTTTGCCAGCCTTGCAGAGAATCGTCGCCGAACAGATCGGACTGCTCCTGACCAGTCTGTCGCCACAGCCCTACATCAACGATCTGACAGTTTTTCTCGAAACCCTTCTCAAAATCCAGGTCGTACGCCAATGGCCGAAGTTCATGATGCACTGGCCGCGCTTCCGGCAGGCGCGCAGACGGGTGATGGAATTGTACGCCGCGCTCCTGGCGGCGCATCAGCCGGAGAATCGGCGGCACCGGCATTCGGACTTTATCGATGACCTCCTCGAACTGCACAGGACCGACCCGCAGTTTCTGCCCGAGACCGACTTGCCGGTGGCTTTCCTGGGTCCCTATTTCGCGGGGTTGGATACTTCGGCCAGTATCTGCGCGT
>DAOUIC010000525.1:0-4088 GCA_034428255.1 Anaerolineales bacterium | reverse complement strand
AAGGACGGCCGCAACCGGCCTTTCCGTTCGACCGGCCACGGGTTGAGCACCTGCGCTTCCCGGAAGACAACACGATCCGCTCGCCAACAACACAGCCGGCCAGGGTCTGTGAATGACGCAACTGCGGATGAAGATTACCGGGCAGTTCCGCGCGTCCGGGAGTGCCCGGGCCGGTGTCATCTGGCAGGGGCTCCGGGGCGGGCTCCCGGGCAGTTGCTGCGGGACCAATTCAAGTGCATCCCCTTGTTTGTGTTAAGTGGCAGTCCAAAGAAAATGCCATTTCATCCCAAGCCTGTGACGATCTATAGGCAAGACACGAAATTATTAATCGATAAAGTCGCATCATATCCGCAGAATAAAGATGTTGTTGCCAATTGTGCAAAACCCCAAAAAGGTATAGGATTGCGTTGCTCTTCACCCGGAATTAACTTGGATCTTATCCGGGTGCCGGGTCCCATTCCAAATTCTCGGGAGACGCGATCATGCGCCACATGAATCCAATTGGCAGACGACAGTTTCTGCGCGGGGCCGCCGGCGGCAGCGCACTGGCCGTGCTGGCTGCATGTGCCGTGCCCACTACGTCGGAACCCGCGGAAACCGGCGATGCGCCCGCCATGGAACCCGCCACGATTTCCTTTTGGCACATATGGGGAGGCGTGCGCGACGAACAGTTGAAGACGGTGCTGGATGACTTCGGGGCGACGCACCCCGAGATCATCGTGGAACCGCTGTTGCTGCCCAATCCGGGCTACGCCGACAAGATTGTGACGGCCCTGGCGGGCGACGCGCCGGATCTCACCATGATCTACACGGTCGAGTTCGCCCCGGCCGCCGCGCAAGGCGCTCTCCAAAGTGTTGATGATCGGCTGGCCGCGGACGACGTGTCCAGCGATGCCTGGTATCCGGGCATCTGGGACATGACCCAATGGCAAGGCGCGACGTACGGTGTGCCCTTTGTGGGCAACTTCCTGCAGCTCTTCTACTGGAATATGGACGACTACGCCGCAGCCGGACTTGATCCCGAGGCCGGTGCCCTGGTCTGGGATGATCTGCGGCACGTCATGAGCGAGCTCAGTACCTTCGACGACGACGGCAACATCGACCATCTGGGGTTTGTGCCGGGCGGCTGGGGCGAATGGATGATGGGGACCTACCGCAACGGCCACGACTGGTACGGCGATGCGACCCCGGACGGCATTGCCATCGATCATCCCCTGTCACAGGAAGCCCTTGAGTTTGTGGTCGACCTCTATGCCCGCGGCGGCGGCTGGGATTCGGTCGGCGCGGCCTTGGAAGGCTGGGGCAATCAGCAGCTGGGCAATCCCATGATCGCCGGCGTGGCCTCCTCCATCCGGTCCGGGATCTTCACCGTGAACGTCATCAACAACCAGAATCCCGACCTGCCCTACAAGCTGGGCAAGTATCCCCATGGCCCCAACGGCGAACACCTGGATCTGATCCAAGCCTGCTGGAACATGGTGATACCCACCAATGCCCAGAACCCGGACGCGGCCTGGACTCTGGCCAAGTACCTGTCCCACGGGGAAGGCCATCTCAAGTTCATGGTGGAGATTCAGGGCCGGCCGGCCATGATCCGGGACTACAACATGGCCCCCCACGACGCCAAGGCGCGGGAAGTGAATCCCTATTGGGACGACGCCCTGGAGGTCCTGAACGGCACACAGGTGAGCCTGCCCGTGTCGGACAAGCTGGGCGCCGCGCAAAACATCCTGCGGGAAGCCTTCGAGCGCGTCATGCTCGAAGTCGATTCGGTGGGAGACGCCCTGTCTTGGGCCCAGGGGGAGGTTGAAGCCATCTTCGCCTAGTGTCCGTTTCCACCCTGTCGCCCTCCACTTGGTGGGCGCGCCTGGGACAGGCTCGGCGCCGTACGTTCCTGGGCTACCTGTTCCTGAGCCCCTGGCTGGTCGGCCTGCTGGCCTTCACGCTCTTTCCCATCCTGGCCGTCTTCGGCCTGGGGTTCATGGAATACGGTATCTTCGGACGGCCCACCTGGATCGGGCTCCAGAACTACCGTGACATCCTCACGAATGATCGCCTGTTCCTGACCACGCTGGGCAACACGCTGTACTTCGTTGCCCTCTCGGTGCCGTTGAGCACCGTGATCGGTTTTCTGCTGGCGGTCGCCCTGAACACGCGCCTGATCGGCCAAACGCTGTTCCGCACGGCGTTCTACGTGCCTTCCATCGTGCCCCAGGTAGCCGCCGTCCTGCTGTTCGTCTGGCTCTTCCATCCCCAAATTGGACTGATCAACTTCGCCTTGGACTTGCTGGGGCTGGATGGCCCGAATTGGCTGGGCCGGCCGCAATGGGCCAAGCCCGCCATCGTGATCATGGGTTTGTGGGGCGTGGGCGGCGGCATGATCATCTACCTGGCCGGCCTCCAGTCCATCCCCCAGCACCTGTACGAAGCCGCCGAGATCGACGGAGCGACCGAGATGCGGCGCTTCCTGATGATCACCATCCCGCTGATGACCCCAACCCTTTTCTACAACCTGATCATCGGCATCATCGGCAGTTTCCAGGTGTTCGTGACCGCCTATGTGGCCACGCAGGGCGGACCTCTCAATTCAACCCTGTTCTATGTGCTCTACCTGTATCGCTACGGCTTTGAGGAGTTCAGGCTGGGCTATGCCTCGGCACTGGCCTGGATTCTGTTCCTGTTGGTGTTGGCCCTGACGGTCGTGGTGTTCCGGTCCAGTTCAAGCTGGGTCTACTATGAGAGCGGCGGAGAGCGTTAACCTCCCGGCGCGGGCCGGTCCGTCGTGGCGGTATCGCCGTTCCACGCGCCAGGTGCTGCGCATGAGCGCGGTGCATCTGGCCCTGGTCGCCACGGGTTTCCTGTTTCTGCTTCCCCTGCTGTGGATGGTGTCAACGTCGCTCAAGTCGCTGACCCAGCAGGCCGCCTGGCCCCCCGAATGGATCCCCCAGCCCTTTGTGTGGCGCAACTACCCGGATGCCGCCGCGTTTTTGCCCCTGGCCCGTTACACCCTGAACTCGCTGACGATTACGGTTCTGTTCGTCATCGGCACATTGCTTTCCTGTCCCCTCATTGCCTATGCCTTCGCCCGTATTCGCTTCCCGGGCCGCGATTTCCTGTTCATCGTCCTGATTGCGACGATCATGCTGCCGGGGGTGGTGCGCCTAATTCCCACCTACCTCATGTTCCGGCAGTTGGGATTTCTCAATACCTATCTGCCCATGGTCCTGCCCGCCTTTTTCGGGTCGCCGCTGTTCATTTTCCTGCTGCGCCAGTACTTCCGCACCTTTCCCGAGGAACTTGCCGATGCGGCGCGCATGGACGGTGCCTCGGAAATCGGAATCCTGTACCGTATTTTCCTGCCGATGTCGGGCCCGGCCCTGGCCGTCATTACCATCTTCGCGGTCCAAAGCCAGTGGAACGACTTCGTTGATCCCCTGATTTACCTCAACAAGGAGCGCATGCGCACACTGGCGGTGGGCCTCTACTATTTCCGCGCCTACCAGGACACGACCAACTGGGGCCAGATGATGGCGGCCGCCACCATGATGACGGCGCCCATCCTCATCCTCTTTGCCCTGTTCCAGCGATATTTCATTCAGGGCGTTGCCCTGACCGGCATGAAAGGCTAGCGATTCCCATGTCCAACTCCCATGTTGCCGCGGTGCGCCAGTACCATGACCACGGCTATGCCATCTGGCGCCAAGTTCTGGATCCTTCGCTCATCCGGGAGGCGGACCGGTTTGTGGACTGGATCCTGGCCCGCAATCCCGATACGCGTCCCGAAAACCTGAACTCGCCCCTGACCCGACACGAGCCTTTCCTGATGCGGCTGGTGGCGGACCCGCGCTTGCTGGATTTGGCCGCCGCCTTTCTGGGCCCGGACATTGCCCTGTACGGAGCCCATTTCCTGTGCAAGCCGCCCCATGACGGCAAGGCCGTAGCCTGGCATCAGGACGGAGGCTACTGGCCCCTGGAACCGATGGAAGCCCTGACCCTATGGGTGGCCATCACCGCCTCAACCCCGGCCAACGGCTGCATGCGCGTCATTCCGGGCACCCACCGGCTGCCCATGCAGGCGCGCGACGAAA
>DAOUIC010000524.1:0-2669 GCA_034428255.1 Anaerolineales bacterium | reverse complement strand
GGAGGCCGACAGTTCGTGCTCCTTGGCCTCCGGCTCAAGAGTGCAATAACGAAGCCGACCTTCGAGAACCACGATTTTTGCCCATGTGTCCTCGCCGGTTTGGTGGGATTCGCCTAGATTCGCCGGCAGCGAGTCTTCGGTGAAGTCCGGGCTGGTCCAATATAGGTTGACATCGCTGGGCAGGGCTTTCATGGCAGCTTCCGGATCCGTGGTGCACGGGTTCAGGTTAGCACCTCTCCGGCTTGGTCGATGGTCAGACTGACTTGTTGGTCCGTTCAACCAGCCGGTTGCCTTCGTTCACAAGCTCGCCGGCATGCAAGCCTCAATCCTTCCCGTGCACCTGTGCTGCCGCCGTTGGCGCGGTCCTCGGCCGGACTTGGTATGAAGGCGGCATGATCGGGATCGAATCCCGCCGTGCCCGCCGCGGCAGGCGGCAGGTGTTGCCGGTCGGCAGCATGGCGGGAACCCCGGAGACATGATGAAGCCCTTGTCGTGATTCGGTTCCTGCTGTCAGCTTGCCTTGCCTGTTGGATCCCGCCACCAAATCGCACCTGGACCGGTTAAGCCCCTCCTTCGGTGCCAACGGATACGGCCAGAATGAATTCGTTGCCCAAAAATCAATACACGGGGTCGGCAGAGAGCAATTCAACCTGCTCCTTACGTTCGTGCCGCCTGCGCCTGTCTCACGATCTCCCTAATCTGGTCGAAGTGGGAATACTCGTGCATGTGGCCTACCACGTAGAGTTCCATTGCATTCGCGACCGGACCACCGGGCCAGACTTCATAGCGAATGTCGAGATTGGGCCGACGGGGCCATACTTCCAAAGTGGCCAACCGCATCCTGCGGCTTTCCTCGAGTGCCTCCCGGCATTGCCGGATCGTCTTGATGGTCGACCAGTGCGGTTCATACCGCGACCGTCCGTGATTCTCGATTCCCCGGGCCAGTTCGGCCGCCAGGAACGTGGACTCCTCGGACGATGCACAACAGTGGACAATCACATGGCCCAATGTCCACGCCATTCCGACCTCTGCTTCCGAAACCGCATGGGGATCATCAGCTGCTTCGTCAATGGGTGTAAAGGCAACATCGGCATCGGTGCTGTCGGCGATCATGGTCAGTTGTGCATCAATCATGTCATTTGCCAGTTGACGCAAATCACCCTTTTTCTGTCCGTTCGCAATATCCGCGGGTTGCAGGCTGCTGTCCCCAAGGCGCTTGAGCTCGATCATGATGAGTACATTCCATAAATTGCTGTCTGTTCGGTGCGGTTGGATAATAGCATCGTTGATTTGCACGGGCTCCTGTACGGAGGCTATGTCCATGACGGCCCGGAATCAATATCAACGAAAGTGAAACAGTGCCGCCGATCTGCGGCGCGACGGGGCCGGATTCCGCTGTGGCACAATACGAATCCGTTTCGAGTCTCTGGAAGGCGGTCTTTAGACCGCGCCCGGCTCCGGGCGGATACTGTCGTCGGCGGTGGTTTCGGCACTCGGTCCCTTCGGGAATGGACAGTGTGACCGGCACGTTGCCTGAAGGCAGGAAGGAGTTCCGCCAGTCAGAGGATTCGGAAGGTTCCACCCAGGCCTCCCTGCAGGCAAGGAGCATATTCGCGTGAATGCATTCCAAGTCAGTCGCAGAGACTTTCTCCGTACGTCCGGTCTGCTGACGGCGGGACTCGCTCTCTCCGCCTGCGTCGTGGCTCCGCCGGCCGCCGAAGGCGAACCGGCCGCGGAGCCCAGCGTGATGACGTTTGCCTGGTGGGGATCCCCCTTTGAGAAGGACACCGTCGTGAACATGCTGGACGCCTTCACGGAGGCGACCGGCATTCCCAATGAGAAGCATCACGTGCCTTACGGCGACTACATGAACAACATGCAGGCGCGGGCCGCTGCCAATACGTTGCCGGACGTCTTCTATTTGCCCACCCCCTTCCTGGTGGCCTGGGCGCAGAAGTCGGTCATCAAGGATCTGACGGACGGCCACGCCACCGATCCGGAAGCCGACATCGAGCAGATCGTGGAGGTCAACCGCTTCCTGATCGGCGAGCGCCTCTTCGGCACGGGCGCGTGCACCGAGCCCTACATGATGTTCTACAACCGCAAGGTCTTCGATGAACAGGGCGTCGAGTATCCGCCCGCGACCGTGGAGGACGCCTGGGCCTGGGACGACTTCATCCAGGTTGCCAAGCAGCTGACCATCGACGAGAACGGCAACAGTGCCAATGACGCGGGATTCGACGCCGAGAACATCCGGACCTACGGCGTGGACCTGCCGCGCTGGGGCGGATCCTGGCGGGTCTATTCCCCGGGACTCTGGCAGAACGGCTCCGAAGTGTACTCGGAGGACGAGAACACGTTCTTCCCGGACAGGGAGATCGCGGCCCAGGTGCTGCAGCGCACGGCCGACACCTATGTGCAGCACAAGGTGGCCGCCTCCCCCGAGTTCTTCGGCCAGGTGGGCATGAGCTCCATCCAGCTGATGGAAAACGATCGGTTGGCCATGTTCCTGACCGGGAACTGGAGCCTGGAGGCCCTGTCCCACACCAGCATCGACTACGGCGAAGCGGTGGTGCCCATCATGGGCCCCCACTATGTGGTCTGGGCTCCGTCCGAGGCGATCAGCGTCAGCGACCAGACCGCGGACTTCGACTCGGCCTGGGAGCTCT
>DAOUIC010000523.1:0-3116 GCA_034428255.1 Anaerolineales bacterium | reverse complement strand
AATGCGAGCCCCGTTGGCTCCGCCGCGCTTGTCGGTGCCGCGGAACGTCGAGGCCGAGGCCCAGGCCATTGCAACCAGTCGGGATCCGGCCAGTCCCGACGAGAGGATTGTGGCCTTGAGGGCGGCGATGTCCTGCGCGTCGATCAATTCGTGATCGACATCCGGGACGGGGTCCTGCCACAGCTGCGGTTCCGCCGGCACCAACGGGCCGAGATACCGCGAACGCGGCCCCATGTCGCGATGCGTCAGCTTGAACCACGCCCTGGCGAAGGCGTCCGCAAATTCGTCCGGGTTCTCGTGGAAGCGCCTCGAGATTGGCTCGTAGACCGGATCCACCCTCAGCGACAGGTCGGTCGTGAGCATCACGGGAGGGTGTGTCTGCGACGGATCGTGGGCATCCGGCACCGTGCCTGCGGCAGAACCGTTGGCGGGAATCCACTGGTTCGCGCCGGCGGGGCTCGTCGTCAACTCCCATTCGTAGCCGAACAGGTTGTCGAAGAAGCCGTTATCCCACTGCGCTGGCTCGGAGGTCCAGGCACCCTCAAGGCCGCTGGTGATGGCATCGCCGGCCTTGCCGCTGCCAAAGCTGTTCTTCCAGCCCAGTCCCTGCTCCTCCAGGCTCGCGCCTTCGGGCTCGGGACCGACGTGCTTGTCCGCATCCGCCGCGCCATGGGTCTTGCCAAAGGTGTGGCCCCCGGCGATGAGCGCAACCGTTTCCTCGTCGTTCATCGCCATGCGAGCGAACGTCTCCCGAATGTCGCGGGCGGCTGCGAGCGGATCCGGCTTGCCATTCGGTCCTTCCGGATTCACGTAGATTAGGCCCATCTGCACGGCACCGAGCGGATTCTCGAGATCCCGGTCGCCGCTGTAGCGCTCGTCGCCAAGCCACTCGGTCTCGGAGCCCCAGTAAATGTCCTCTTCGGGTTCCCAGACATCCTCGCGCCCGCCGGCGAATCCGAGCGTCTTGAAGCCCATCGATTCCAAGGCCACATTCCCGGAGAAGATCATCAGGTCGGCCCACGAGAGCTTGCGGCCGTACTTCTGCTTGATGGGCCAGAGCAGGCGGCGCGCCTTGTCGAGGTTCGCGTTGTCGGGCCAACTGTTGAGGGGCGCGAAGCGGAGCGTACCGGTGCCACCGCCGCCGCGGCCGTCGCCGATGCGGTAGGTGCCGGCGCTGTGCCACGCCATCCGGATGATCAGCGGACCGTAGTGGCCGTAGTCGGCCGGCCACCAATCCTGGGAGGTTGTCAACACCTCTTCAATGTCCCGATACAGGGCATCGAGGTCGAGGGTCTTGAATTCCTCTGCATAGTTGAACTCCCCACCCATGGGATCGGAGAGCGGCGAGTTCTGGTGGAGAATCTTCAGGTTCAGCTGATTGGGCCACCAGCGTTGGTTCGGGGAACTCCCAAGTGCGGTGTTTGCGCCCGACATCGGGCATCGGCTTCCATTGTCTGACACTTCGTCCTCCTCAAAATTTTGTCGGTCTCAACCGGGTACGGAACCACCTGTTCCTGATTGTCGCAACCTTCAGGGCCAAATAATGTGGATGATAAGCCTCCTTGGCGTCAAATCCCATGACGTCGGGGGCGGATTCCCCGGCGGTCCGGTTCCGCGGCGACGCCAAGAGAGTGCCCAAGGCATGCGGGTGTTCACTCGGAGGCCCTACCGATTGTTCTCCATCCTACCAAGCCACATGGCAGTGCCGTGCAATGGTCGCCCGGACCCCGATCCCAGGCTTCCACAGTAGGCATCCACGCGCGGCCGGCAACCGGCCTCCGGGGATCGGTTGTCCTGTCCGCCTTCCCTGCCGCAATTCCCCGTTGCCAATCCTCCGGATCACTGGACAGGCCAGCCGTCAGGGATTTCCCCCGTCTCCAGCGCGTGCAGGACCGAGGCGGCGGCCGCCTCGGTTACCCACCGGCCCCAAGTGTCGGGATGGTTGGCCAGCCACCAGAGGGCTGCATCATTCTCTGAGGCTTCGTTCGCGGTCATCCACGCAAAGACTGTCTGGTAGATGTCCACATTGATGCCGTAAGCGCGCAGCATGTCCACAATGTCGGGGGCACGCTCCATCAGCCAGGGCCGCACGGCAATCAGCATCGTGGTGTCCACATAGGCGCAGGCCTTGGTCGTGGCCCAGCATTCATCGCTGTAGGGAGGCTCCTCCAACCGAACCAGATCCAGCACTTGGGCCGGATCATCCGTCTTTGACATATAGCCCAGCCAAGGCTGGCCCTTCTCATAGGCACCAAACAGGTCGGCATACAGTGCCGCACCGCTACCCGGGTTCACGACATGGACGTGTTCGGACAGGCCGTAGCTTTCAATTTGCTGAGCTCCCACGGCTTCGCAAGCCCAGCCGATCACGCAGTTGACCAGACGCGCCCTGCCACCTGTTTCCGCCGTTGCAAACAACGCTTTGTACTTCTCTTCCCGCAGATCCTCGATGCTGTCCAATTCGGGATATTCCGCCTGCAGATAGGCGGGAATGACAAACGTTGACTGCCAACTGCCGCTCAGACTTTCCCCCACTGCAACCATGACACCGTCGTCCTCAACCTGACTCCAGATCTCCACCTGGTTGGGCAACCAGATTTCCATGGACACGTGGATATCATCTGTCCGGAAGCCCTGGTACAAGGGCAGTGTCTCTCCGAACACGACATCGGTGGGATAACCGTACCCCTCTTCCACCAGGTACTGGACAATTCGATTCTGGATCTGGGCACTGGGCCAGGCGTAGTCCGCAAAGACCAGAGTGTCGCGGGGGGCTGCCTCTGGCGCGTCGGGTGTGCCGTCCTCCGCAGGAGATGCGGCACAGGCCCCCCCTGCGAGGCTTCCCAGCATCAATACAAGCAAGGCCAACCATGGGAATCGATGAAACATTGGCTGCTTATCCTCTCCCGGTGCAATTGGGGAAGATTATAGCCATCAGTGCTATAACAGTTTGTGATCGGATCGCAAGGAGCGCGCGTGCCTGACCATGCTTGATGCAGGAGGTCAAATACACGGCCGTCCTTAGATGCGAACCAACCCTGTCACGAACAGGTTCAGTCCTGTCCGGTTGCTGCGGCCCGTGCGGGATTTCCCCACCTTGGTCCTGCTCACGTGCA
>DAOUIC010000522.1:0-13482 GCA_034428255.1 Anaerolineales bacterium | reverse complement strand
GCAATGACACCCAAGTCGTGGGTGATGAACATGATGGCCATGTGCAGTTGGGACTGCATGTCGCGCATCAAGGCCAGAATCTGTGCTTCGGTCGTGACATCCAGGGCCGTTGTGGGCTCGTCCGCAATCAACAGGCTGGGCTCGAGCATGAGGGCCATGGCAATCATGGCCCGTTGTCGCATGCCGCCGCTCAACTGGTGCGGATACGCTTCCACGTTGCGTTCCGGATTGGCGATGCCGACCCGGCGCAACATGTCCAACACGCGCGCGGGCGCTTCATTCCTGCGCTCGGGTTGATGCAGCTTGATTGTCTCCTCGAGCTGGTTGCCCACGGTGTGCACCGGACTGAAGGAGGTCATCGGCTCCTGGAAGATCATGCTGATCCGTGAGCCGCGGATGTCCCGCATGAGCGGGTCGCCGGGGTTCAAATCGGTGATGTTGATGGTCTCGTCCAGGTCGCCTTCCGCGATGTGCAGCAGGATGTCCCCGGACTCGATGCGGCCGGGCCGCGGCACAATCTGAAGTATCGACTGCGCCGTCACACTCTTGCCGCAACCGGACTCACCGACCACGCCCAGGGTACGGCCCTTGGGGATGGTCAGACTGGCTCCATTTACGGCCTTGACCACTCCCTCCCGCAGATAGAAGTTGGTATGCAACTCCTGGATGTCGATCAGGATTCCGGGATCCACGAGTCACATCTCCTCGCAGTCCACCTATATGGCGTAGGGATCGGCTGCGTCGCGCAGGCCGTCGCCGGCAAAATTGAAGGCGAGCACCACTGCGACCACAAACAAACCCGGCAACAGGAGCCATGGGGCCAGCACCACCGAGCGGAGATTCTGGGCGCCCTGCAACAGAACTCCCCAGCTGACGACCGGAGGCTGGAGGCCGAGACCCAGAAAACTCAGGGCCGTCTCGCCGAGAATCATGCCGGGGACCGCCAGCGTCATGTGGGCGATCAGATGGCTTGTGAACGAGGGCACCAAGTGACGCATGATGATGCGCATCTGCGGGGCATTGGCCAGCTGCGCGGCCATGATGAAGTCCTCTTCCCTAAGGGCCAGAAACCGACCGCGCACAACCCGGGCGATGCCGGTCCAACCTATCAGGGACAGGATCAGGGTGATACCGAAGTAGATGCGCAGGGCGCTCCAGTGCGGGGGCAGGATTACCACCAAGGTCAGCCACAACGGAATGGTGGGCAGGGACCGCAGGAGCTCGATGATCCTTTGGATGATCATGTCGATCAGTCCACCGTAGTAACCGGAAATACCCCCCAGGACCACGCCGAACAACAGCGAGAAGCCCACCCCCAACAGGCCAATCGACAACGATATCCGGGCACCGAACATGATGCGGGAGAAGAGATCGCGGCCCAGATCATCGGCTCCCATGAGAAACAGCGGCTGCTCCTCCCAGGCGTCAATCCCGAATAAATGGAGATCGCTGTCGAACTGCCCCCACAGGGTGTAGGGATCGCCCTTGATCCAAAAGCGGATGGGATGCACCTGCGTTTCGTCCGGCACGACAATCATGGCCAGGGTTTCCTCGTCCCTGGCCGAAGTGAGCCCATATACGAACGGCCGCAGATTGAACGACCCGTCCCGCATGAAATGCAGGCGCATGGGAGGTGCCAGTACCCAGCTGGAACTGAACCGGTTCGGGTCGTGCGGTGAGACGACTTCGGCAAACAGCGCCGTGGCATAGGCAAACAGGAGCAACACCAGGGACACCACGGCAACGCGGTGGCGGGAGAAGCGCCACCACATCAGCTGCCACTGCGAAGCGGTGTACAGACTGGTTTCCGCGGATTTCTGCGGAGGAGCAGCTACCGTCATGAGCGGAAGGGGCAGGAAATGGTCACTCGAGGCGGATGCGCGGATCCACGACAGCCAGGAGAACGTCGGAAATGAACGTGCCCAGGATGGTCAGTGACGCCAGCAGCAGGAAAATGCTGCCCGCCAAGTACATGTCCTGGCTCATCAATGAGCGGATTTGGACGGGTCCCGTGGTGGGCAAACTCAAGACGATGGAGATGATGGTGGTGCCGGACACGAGTTGGGGCAGGACATAGGCAATGCTGCTGATGAACGGATTCAACGCTACGCGTACCGGATACTTCAACACCAGGTGCCATTCCGTCATTCCCTTGGCCCGGGCCGTGACTACATAGGGCTTCCGCAACTCGTCGAGCAGGTTGGCCCGCATGGTCCGGATCAAACCCGCCGTGCTGGAAACGCTCAGCACCACCACCGGCACCCAGAGATGCTTCAGCATGTCCACAAACTTGGCCCAGCTCCACGGTGCGTCGCGGAAGGCCTCCGAAAACAGGCCACCCATGTCGAGGCCGAAGAAGGCAAAACCCAGCCACATCAGGATTAGGGCCAGCAGGAAGTCCGGCATGCCGGCGCCCACGAATCCCAGGAAGGTGAAGCTGTAGTCGAAACCCGAATACTGATGCGTGGCGGAATAAATGCCGATGGGAAAGGCCAGGATCCACGTGAAGATGATCGTGAGGAAGGAAATCACAACGGTCCAGGCCAACCGATCCCAAATCAGGTCGCCAACCGGCCGGTTCCACTGCATGGAGTGACCGAAGTCCAGGCGCGTGAAGATGCCCCACAACCACTTCACGTACTGGATATAAACGGGCTGATCCAGTCCGTAGCGCTTGCGCAAGGCGATCAGCAGGGCTTCACTGGCCTCTTCGCCGGATGCCTCAAGCTGGGTGGCGTACGAATTGATGTAGTCGCCCGGCGGTGCCTGGATCAGCACGAAGGTGATCACGGAGATCACCAAAAAGGTCGGGATAAACAGCAGCAGACGCTGCAGCAGGAATTTCCACATGTACGGCCCGCCAAGCGGCGGAAATGCCGGGGGAGCCGGGCGGCTCCCCCGGACTGGCTACATTAGGAGTCGATCCACCACTGTTCCTGCTGGTAGTGGGTCCACATTCCGTACTCGATGCTGAGAATGTTGTCCGAATCAGGTGCGTTGCGCACGGTGTTGCGGATGATGGATGCCCGCGGCACCAGACCCACGGTGCCGATCAGCCAGACGTTCTCCGCGTTGATCTGCAACATCTTGAGACCCAGTTCCTTGTACCGGTCCGTGCCGAACGGCTCGGCCTGCCACTGCACCGTGGTCTCCCAGAGTTCCTTGATGATGTCGGGGGGTTCCATGCCCTCCGCACCGTCGGTGTCCAGCCACTGCCGCCAGAGCGGACCGCCCAGCGGGGTGCTGGACCAGTGCCAGGGCGGCCGGTAGCGGATGGGTTCGTTCTGCCGCGAATACGGCTCGGACGAACCACCGATGGCCCAAACCCCGATGTCGTGCTCGTTGGCCCGCATGCGCTGCATGTAGAACTGCTGGTCCTGGCCCTTGACGTTGATGTTCACACCGACAGCGGCCCAGTAGGACTTGATCAGGTTGCCCGTTTCGGACAGATCCGCGCGCCCGGCATCGACCTCCATGGTCAGTGCCAGCGGTTCGCCGTCGGGGCGCAGACGGAACTTGCCGTCGCTGTCCCAATCCGTCAGCCCCGCCTGGTCCAGCAGGCTGTTGGCAAGTTCGACGTCGTAGGTCGTAAACATCTGATCCAGGCCTTCCTGCCAAAACAGGGGGCCGGGATGCATGATCGGATTGCGCGGAACGCCCCTGCCGGCGAACCTGAGTTCGTTGATTTCATTCCTGTCCAGGGCGTGGGACAACGCCTGACGCCACCTGACATCGTTGAACAACTCCCGCAGAACCGGATCGGTGTGCGTGTAGTTGAACGCCAAACCCATCTCCGACGCACGCAGATCGGGGTGGAGCCGGGCCATGAAGTTGGCAGAGGCCTCGTTCTGCTTGTAGAGCGGGAAGTCCGCCAGGGACAGGAACCAGCTGTGGTGCGTACCCTCTCCCGCCAGGATCTTGGCCGTCAGAACCTCGCGGTTCTCCACCACCAGCTTCTGGAGCCGGTCCACGTACGGCAGCTGGTTGCCCTCGGCATCCACAGCCCAGTAGTAGGGATTGCGGACGTAGGTGGTGTTGCCCTGCGTATCCTGCTTCTCGAACACCCAGGGACCCAACACGGGCAGGTCGGCGTCCTGCTGGGTTTCGCCCGCATCGGCGTGGTATTGGAACGCCTCGTACCAGGCGTCGAAGTTTTCCTCGTTGGCCTTGGCATCCGCGTTTTCGTTGTAGGAGGGATGCCACTGGGACAGGTATTGCTTGGGCGCCCAGAGTGACAGGGACGGCAGGATGTCGATGATGACCGGGTAGGGCACGGCAAAGACAAGCTTGAAGTTGAAGTCGTCCTCGACCTCCAGCTTCAGGGTTTCGCCGCCGGGGGCCAGCTTCTTGTTCACCACCGGGGTCAACTCCTCGTTGAGGAGAATGTCCTCGTACCAGAACGAAACATGTTCGGTGGTGAACGGCGTGCCGTCGGACCACTTCTGGCCGGCCCGCAGGCTCACGGACAGCTCGGTGCTGTCATCGTTGACCGAGAAGCTCTCGACGGCAATCGGAATGATGGAACCCAGATCGTAGGACCTGCCCGCCGCATTGGCTCCGCGGGCATTGGAAATCTCGAACAGGTTGGCCGTGGGATCGGCCACGATGCTCGACAGCTCGCCTCCGTACTTGCCGATTTCCCGCAGGACGGGAAGGACCCAGGGATCGGCCGGCAGCCGCTCGTCCACCGGCGGCAACAGGCCGGCCTGCACCATTTCGCTCAGTTCCGGAGCTTCGCGGTACTTGCCCATCGGCATCGCCGGTTCGTCCGCCGCGGGTGCCTCCGCCGGTGCTGCGTCCGCCGGAACGTCGGGCTCGGAGGGGCCGCAGGCCGCTGCGAGGCCCGTGGCGACCGTGGCCCCGCTGACAACGAGGAATTCGCGTCTGGTAATGCGTCGAGTCATGGAATTGCTCCTGATTGGCTGTACCGCAAAAAGGCTCCAGTCGCACGCGGACTCCGGCAAGGATCCTGGAATCCGGCGCGACGTCAGGCCGAAACCGCCCCGAGTCGGCGGACCAGTCGATTCTAGCCTACAGCGGCAATAGCCCCATCTTGGCATACGACCGCGTGCCGGTTACCCCAACTGCCGTCAATGAACAACACCCCCTACGGTTGTCCGGAGTTGCCCAGGCGACAGCGCGGGTTTCCAACGGGATGAACCAGCCCATGTCCGATGGCGGTGGACCGGATGACGCGGACACCGGTCCCCATACAACGCCCGGACTGATTTCGGACAGGAAATCGCCCGGCATGGCCGTGCTGCGCCGGAGGTGCTGCCAGTCGGGAGGCATATATTCAGCCCTGGCCTCGGCATGTCGATGCCACCTGGCTTGCATGGCAAGCCCCCATCCGCTGTGACTCGTGGTCGGGATTGGCCCATGGCCGCCTCCCATGAGAATCGGCTGTTGCTATACTGCCGAACCCACACCGCCAATGACTGTTCACCCGCCTCGTGACCCGCGTCATCTCCACCAGCGAAACAATCCGAAAACCACCGGCCGAGGTCTGGGATGTTCTAACCGACTGGTCCAAAGCCACGACCTGGATGCCTTCCGTAACGTCGATGCAGGTCGAAGGCCCGACTCAGGTGGGTACGAAGATCAGCTACAGGACGCGCCGGGACACCTTTCATTCCACCATCACGGAACTGGACGAAGGACGCGCCCTTACGCTCAGAACCGAACACGGCAGCGTCACGGCGGACTATGCCTACGGCTTGGAGGAAGTCGCCGGCGGTACCAGGGTGTCCCTCACTGCCACCTGCCAGTTGTCCGGCCATCAGTGGTTCGGCCCCATCCTGCGCCTGATGATGAGAATCACGGACGGCAGCCAGATCAAGAAACTCAAGGCCGTAGCCGAAGGAACCTGATTCCGATCGGTTTCGCCGTTCCAGTGCCCTGGCTGCTCAACTTGACCAACCTTGTTGGTCAATCCAATCCGGCCTCCCTCGGCGATGCCAAACGGAAAAGCCTGGGAGGTGCACCGGGGATGCTGTTCATGCTGTTGCCCCTTGACCGCCTGGTCCAACTGCCGGAATTCAGAGCGGCGGGAAAGGCTTCCTCGGTTGTCATGCCGTTCCTCCCGGCTCTCCCCGGGTTTCGGCTGGGACCGCGGACGCATGGCACCGGCCCGGCGCATGCGCGCGACCAGTACCGTCCCGCAACCAGACTGCGGAGACACTCGCGGCCACCTTGGCCGAATTAACAGCCCGCAGGCCGTAAGGAATTGGCCCGAAGCCCCTCAAGCCGACAAGGACAGTCCAGCATATTCGGAGGATCCATGCGCATAGCGGTAACCGGCGGAAGCGGCGCCATAGGCACCTATGTGTGCCGCGAACTCATCGAACAGGGACACGAGGTGGTTTGCCTCGACACGGCCGAGCCCAAGATCCCAATGGAGTTCCGGCAGTGCGACCTGACATCCCTTGAGGCCGCGTCAAAGGCCATTGCGGACTGCGAACAGATCGCGCATCTGGCGGCGCTCCTGGGCACCTCCGGCGACCTGCCGCGGGAAGTACTCCTGGGAAGGAACACGGTGCTTGCCTACAACGTGTTTGAAGCGGCCCGCCGGAGCGGCATTCGCCGGGTGGTGTATGGCGGCAGCGAGTGCGGTTCCGGCTTTGGCATCCATGAAGCCGAGTTGGTGCCGCTGTACCTTCCCATCGACGAGGAACATCCCCTGTGGCCTCACGAGGCATACAGCCTGTCCAAGTACTTCGGAGAACGCATCGGGGCCAACTACGCCAGGGCATTCGGCCTGGAAGTGGTGTCGCTGCGCTACCCCCACGTTTGGCTCCGGCGCAATTTTGAAGCGGTGAAGCACATGGTGGTGCAGGCGCGCCGGGGAAACGGACTGGCGGCACTGGAACCGAAGGACTGGCTGGGAGCGTACATCGCCGTGCGGGATGTCGCGCGCGCCTTCGCCGCCGCCACGAGCTTCCAATTCGGGTCCGCAGACATGCCGTTCGAGGCGTTTTACCTGTCCGCCCGCAACACTTGCATTGAAGTCCCCACCCTGGAGCTGGCGCGAACCAGATTCGGCTCGGTGCCTCCTCTCAAGGATGCGCGGTTGTTTCAAGACAATCCCCACGCAAGCGTGTTCGGCATCCGCAAAGCCGAACGGCTTCTGGACTGGAAACCCGTCTGGACCTGGCAGAACTTCGAGCAGTTGGAACTGTGACCGGATGCTCTGTCTGCGACTTGGAAATGCAAGGCGGGGGCGAAGTCGGATAGTTGCGGGGCACCCGCAGCCGCCTTGTGTCAAGCTGCAACAGGCCGCCAGGGAACGGTGTGCACGAAACGCGCTCCCCACCGGGAGCGCAGTCCGCATCCCAGCCTCATTGTCAATGGCTTGCACGGGGCATCGAGGATGCCGGCAGGAAAGTTCGGCGCCGGTGGTGGACACGCCACTTCAGGTCGTTTCCCGAAGTTCATATAATTCCACTTCCGTAGTGCGAACCTCGTTCGCACGCAGTTGGCTCCTGGAGGACAGGCATGGCGGAGTTCGCCTATCCCAACTTGGACGGCCTGGACAAGGCCTACGCCCGGGATGGTTACGCTATCGTGCGACAGGTCATTGACGAGAGCCTCGTGGCAGAGGCCAACCGTCATGTGAACTGGCTGATCGAACACAATCCGGATTTGCCGCCGGAGCGGCTTGGGTACTGGCTGACGCCCACCGATCCGTTTTGGATGCGCCTGGTCTCCGACCCGCGCCTCGTCGATGTGGCCGCCGCCGTGGTGGGCCCTGACGTGGCCCTCTTTGCCGCGGACTACATCGCCAAGCCTCCCGGCACAGGTCAGCGTGTGGCCTGGCATCAGGATGCCAGCTATTGGCCGCTGGAACCCATGCAGGTGATAACGCTGTGGGTCGCCTATACCGAATCCAACCGGGCCAACGGCTGCGTGCGGGTCATTCCGGGCACGCAGCACATGTCCCTGCAGCCGCGCAACCCCGACGAAACCGATTACCAGGGCGAGATGCTGAGGGGGATGGACCAGTCCCTGATTTCCGAAGACGACGCCGTCGATTTCATTCTGGAACCCGGTGATGTCTCCCTGCACCATCCCATGATCATCCACGGCTCCGAAGCCAACACGAGTTCCAGGTGGCGCCGGGGAGGCACCTACCAGTACATTCCCACCACCACCAAGGTGACCAAGAAGGACTGGCCGGTCTTCCTGCTCAGGGGCACCGACACGGTTGGCAGAAACACCTACCGGGAATTGCCAAGGTACGTTCCCGGCCAACACATGCCATTCAGAGGATGCGAGGCATGGCCATGACCCGACTAGCACCGACGCACCGGTCCCCCACGGTGCGGCACCCAATTCCATGACCGCGGCTGGCACCACCGCCGGCCAGGTGACTGGCGAACTGCGCAAACCGCGCTTGAGCCGCTTGGCCCGGCGCGAGGAAGTAGTGGGCTATCTGATGGCAGCCCCTTGGCTGCTGGGCATTCTCTGGTTGTATTTCAGCCCGTTCGGAACGGCCCTCTACCTGTCGTTGACGGACTACGACATTCTCACCGCCCCCAAATGGATAGGTTTCGAGAACTTCGACACGATGTTGACGGACGATCCTCTCTTCTGGAAGTCCCTGAGCGTCACTACGATTTACTCGGTGGTGTCCATACCATTGCAGATTGTCCTTGGCCTTTTCCTGGCCATCCTGCTCAACACACGCATCAGGGGATTGGCCTGGTTCAGAACCCTCTACTACCTTCCGGCCGTCCTGTCCGGCGTGGCCGTTTCGTTTCTCTGGATTTGGGTGTTTTCCGCCGACTGGGGTGTCCTGAACTTCCTGTTGTCCCTCATCAACATCGAGGGCCCCAACTGGCTGACCAGTGAGGACTGGGCGCTGACCGCCCTCATCGTCATGAGCCTCTGGGGCGTTGGCGGCGGCCTGGTGATCTACCTCGCCGGGCTGCAGGGCGTCCCGACCGAGCTGTACGAAGCGGCCGATATCGACGGTGCCGGCCGCTTCCGCTCCTTCTACAACATCACCCTGCCGATGGTGTCCCCGGTCATCCTGTTCCAGCTCATCATGGGCATCATCCGGGCCCTGCAGGTGTTTACGGAGGGTTACGTCATGACCCAGGGCGGCCCCAACAATGCAACCTTGTTCTACATCCTTCACCTGTATCGCAACGCATTTCGGTTTCTCCACATGGGCTACGCCAGCGCCCTGGCCTGGGCGCTCTTTCTATACATCCTGTTGTTGACCCTGGTGGTACTGCGGTCATCCAGTGTCTGGGTCTTCTACTCGGGCGAGATCAAGGGACGCGCCAGATGACAACCCAAACTTCCGCACTCCAACCCGCCGCGCGCCGGCGTTCGATGGCTCCAATCGTGGCCCGGCACGTGGAAAAGGCGATCATCTACTTCCTGCTTTTGGCTGGAGCCGTGATCATCATGATTCCGCTCTGGTGGATGCTCTCGACCTCGATCAAGCATCCCAAGGAAGTATTCGCGTTCCCGCCCACCTTCCTCCCCGCGCAGTTCATGTGGAACAACTACACGGACCTCTTCATCAAGGCGCCGTTTCACATTTACATCTTCAACACGACCTACATCGTGATCATGGACCTAATAGGAACCGTGGCCACGGCCAGCATGGTCGGCTACGCCTTTGCCCGGCTGCGCTGGCGTGGCCGGGACATCTTCTTCGTGATCACCTTGGCCACGATGATGCTGCCGGCCACCGTGCTCCTGATTCCGCGCTACATCATCTTCAACGAAATAGGCTGGACGAACTCCTTCAAGCCCCTCTGGGTGCCGGCCTTCTTCGGCTATGCGTTCTTTATCTTTCTCATGCGCCAGTTCTACGCCACGATTCCTCACGAGCTGGACGCCGCGGCGCGCATTGACGGTGCCAGCGAGTTCGGGGTCTGGTGGCGCATTCTCGCGCCTCTTACCAAACCGGCGCTGGCGGCCTGCGGCATTTTCACCTTCAATGCCACCTGGAACGATGTCCTGGGCCCGTTGATCTACCTGACCTCGGAGAGCAAAAGCACATTGGCGTTGGGCCTGATGCAGTTTCGGGGTCCCCACCGCACCGACTGGCACTACCTCATGGCCGCCTCAACCCTCGCCATGTTTCCGGTCGTCATCATCTTCTTCTTCGCCCAGAAGTACTTCATTCAGGGCATTACCTTCACCGGGCTCAAAGGGTAGGCAAATCCCGAGTTCCCGATGGCGGATTCGGCGGACCGACCCTTCGAAGCGGAAGCATGAATGGACATCCCCAACGGTGGCACGCGTTGCAGGCCCATGGGACCTTCCGGCCCCGTCCCAAGCCGCATTGGGCCCCAACCAGGCTGCCGGCCGGCGCCTGCGCTCGGCCGGTCCCCGACATCGTCAAGGCCGATTTCGGCTTGAGAAGGGCTGCTACCCGTGAACGTTACCGGCATTGACTGCCACATTCTCCTGGTCCCGGAGTACAGCGTCGCAGCGAATTCCTCCGCCCAGGACAATCTGGTCGTCGAGGTCCACGCCGACAACGGCCTGACCGGCATTGGCGAGACGGACACCAATCCCTGGGTGGCCAAGGCCTGCATCGAAGCTCCCGGCACCCACGTCATGGGCCAAGGCCTGAAGGAAATGCTCCTGGGCCGCGATCCGGAGGATGTGGAGGCAATCTGGTGGGACCTCTACAACGGCTCCAAGATGACCGGCCGCCGAGGAGCCCTGATTTGCGCGATGGGCGCCATCGACATGGCACTCTGGGACCTTCGGGCAAAGGCCCGGGAGGTTCCGGTCCATCGGCTCCTGGACAAACCCGCCAGGGATGTCATCACCCCATACGCATCCCTGTTGCCGGACGGCAATACGATCGCGGAGTACGGCGACTCGCTCCTGTACAAGCTGACGACCGCCCGCGATCTCGGGTACAGGGCCGCCAAGCTCGAAATCTGCATCAACGGACCCTACAGCCACAACGGCTTGCAGGAGGACGACGCCCTCGGCGTGGCCATGGTCGAGACGTGTCGCAAGGCGGTGGGGCCGGATTTCACCCTCATGGTGGACGTGGCCTATTCGTGGCCGGACCCGGAGACCGCGCTGCGCGTGATTCAACAGTTGGCGCCCCTGGACATCTTCTTCCTGGAGACGCCCCTGGACATCGACGACCTGAAAGGACACGCCTGGCTGCAGGAGCGGTCGCCGATTCCCCTGGCCGCCGGCGAGTGGCAGAACACCCATTTCGAGTTCGAGGACCTGGCGCTGCGCGGCAAACTCGACGTTTTGCAGCCGGACATCGGCCGCGTGGGCGGCTTCACGCCGGCCCTGAAGGTGCGGGATCTGGCTGCCCGAACCAACCGCCTGATCGTCCCGCACTGCTGGAAAACCGGCATCGGCATCGCCGCGAGCGCCCACTTTGCCGCCGTGTCGCCCATGTGCCCCTACATCGAGTTCCTGCCCGCCAACCTCTCCGAATCGGCGCTGCGGCGGGAACTGACCCATGACGAAATCAAACTTGAAGACGGTGTCATTCCGCTGCCCCGGCAGCCGGGCCTGGGCGTGGAACTGAACCGGACCGCGCTGGAACGATACAAGGTTGGTTGAACCGGAGGCACGCGGACATGAAGACTGATGCCGAAAAGGCTTTCTTTCTCGAGCATGGATACCTGCACGTGCCGGGCATCCTGGATCGGGAACAGGTCGAGTTCTATCGCACGGAATTCGACCGGGTGTGGGAGCAGGAGGCACCCAAGGTCAATCAGCACAAGCTGCTCAAGTACCAGTCGTTCATCGACCTGATTGAGCATCCGCCCATCCTGGAGCGGCAGCAGGCGATCTTCCGCAACCAGACCCAGTTGCTGCAGTACGACCTGCTGCGACAGGACGCAGACAGTGACATGCCGGCCCGCAGCTGGCACCGGGACTTCATCTTCCCCGGCGACCGGCCCCACTCCATCAACACGATCGTCTACCTGGACCCGATGACGCACGCGCGCGGCCCCACCTGTGTGGTTCCGGGCACCCACCGTGGCGAGGAGTACCCGCCCCTGGACCGCATACACACCTCCCTGCCCGGGGAGGTGGAGGTGCTGGCCGAGCCGGGGGACGCGGTGTTCATTAACGGCGCCATCTGGCATTCGGGCGGCGCCAACCGCACGCAAGGCCTGAGACGCGGCATCTTCCTCTACTTCGGATGGTGGTGGATGAAGCGCTACGAACACGAAACGGACCTGCCGTGGCAGGCCAAGGCCAAGGCTTCCGCACTGCGTTTGCAGTTGCTGGGGCTCAAGATGCCCGACCGCGACGTACACCAATACGATCCAACCCTATAGTGCCGTTCGGCACAGGCTCTCCATGCACAGACGCATACAGGTGGCAACACCCGATCCCCACGACCTGGATGCCCAGGAGCAATGCTTCCGCGACCACAGCTGCGTGGTCATTCCGGAGCTGCTGTCGCCCGACCTGGTCCGGGAGATGAACGAGGCCATGGACCGCGACATGCGCGCCAACCCGTTCATGTGGTGGACATCCGGTGCCCGCGGCTACAACTGCAACCTCCTGCTGAACGAACCGATGTTCGAACACGCCATCCGGGCGCCCCGGCTGCTGGCCCTGCTGGAGCGCATCATGGACGGTCCGTTCTGTTTTGAGGAGTTGGCCGTGCGCCACCGCACAGGGGAAACCGCGGGCGTGCCCACCGACTGGCACCGCGACCGCAACTACTGGGACGAACACCCCTTGCGCCTCGACTACCCCCAGATCATCTACTACCTGACCGACGTGGATGAGACCACCCACTGCTTCTCCATCAGCCCGGAACCGGCCGCGGGCCCGACCCTGCCACCACAGGAGCATTTGGAGCGCGGGGGCGTTCTTGACTTCCATGGCAAGGCCGGCAGCGGCATCCTGTTCAATGCCGCCACTCTCCACGGCGTGACCCTGCGCGAGACGAACAAAGTACGGCGCACTATCCAGGTCTACTACGGGCACCCGGATCGCCCCCCCTTGAGTGACGTCACGCTAATGCCGCCGCGCCTCTGGCGGGACCACGATGACCCGGAAATCCGACGCTTCTACGGGAAGTTCAACCGGTATTCCAGGGTGGTGCTGGGCGGACTGGGTATTTTGGAGACGTGAGCCGGCAGTCCTGCCGGTGCCGAAGTAAAGCGGTTTTCCGGGTTTAGTACGCTTAGTCCTGTTGCGAGCGCACGGCATCGCAACTTCATGTTCCGTCATTCAGACAGGGAGCAATACCGATGACCATGTTGGAAAAACAAAGTCAAATGGGCCGACGCGCGTTTCTGCGCTTGGCGGCGGGAGCCTCCGCCACGGCCGCTCTGGTGGCCTGTGCCCCACCGACTGCGCCTGCGGGCGATGCCGGTGAAGCCGCCGACATGGAGCAGATCGAGATCGGTTTTGCCTGGTGGACAGGTGGCGAACAGGCCAACGCGTTGTTTGAGGAAGCGGTGGATCGTTTCGAGGCCGCCTTCCCCAACATCCATGTGGTCCGCGACTCCG
>DAOUIC010000521.1:0-1538 GCA_034428255.1 Anaerolineales bacterium | reverse complement strand
CGTGCCGCTCCCCATCGCTGTCGGTGCAGCCCTTGTCCACGCCCACGGTGGCATCCCCGCAGGGGCGCGTGCTGCATGCCTGTGTCTCGTCCACCGCGTAGTGAAAGGCCACCTGCCTGTTGGGTTGCACAGGATGATGCACAGGGGTCCGGTCTGCAGATGCGTGCCCTTGAGCGGAATGGCAATGCGCTGGCCGCGCTCCATACCTTGCAGGTACACCCAGCCCTGCCGTTCCAAACCTTCGCGGTGTAGGAACCGCTGTCAGCCACGATCCGGTTCGCCACATGGGAACGCCCGCCCTTCCACTGCTTCCGCATCTGCCGGTGCAGGAATGGATCCTCGTCCCACTAGCCCAACTTCAGCAGCGTGCAGAGGCGTTTGCGTTCGGCGGGGTCGTTCCGGGTGCGGTGACGGATGGCGCGTTTCACCTTCACCCTGGCTGCTTCCCGCACGGCCTTGACGGCTCCCAGGGCGTCGGTCAACATGGCCTTGCCCAGGAGCGCAGGCAGCCCGTGCCAGTCACAGCCCTCGGCCATCCAGTGGTCGCGGATGTTGTGGAAGGATTGCCGGATGGTGGAAATCCCGCTGCACCGGCACCCAGTGTCGGAACGCACGCGCCCGTGCAGATCTGCATGCCCGCCAGGCGGTCGTACTTCGACCTGTTCAACCCTTGGCTGTGCAGGATGCGCGCGACCTTCACCGGCTTGTCCATCGGAGATGGACTCCCGGATCTGCTTTCGGTATCGGCGCAACCCGTACAGTCGGCAGGAGAACGTATGGCCGACGGCCATCAAATCCTCAACCCACTCCGCCTGCGGCGACAGGGACGGCTGGCTGCGCCGGGGTGCCCGGCTGGTTTTAGTGGCAATGCCGATGCGGATGCATGAAGTAGCCATCTCCCAGGATGGAACTCAATGTCCCCTTGACCGCGGGGGCCGTGAACACCAGCTGCAGGGCCGGATTCATCTCCAGGATTTTGTTGCCCGGATTGCCCGTCATCGAGAAGATCTCCTCACACCGATCACGGATATGGTCGTGTACCTCACATTTACCTGTCAAGTCCCTTCGGTCCCTAGTGCCACACTCGCCGCGCCCGACTTCGAAAGTCTCATATTGTTATTTTCATTGACTCCAAATCTCTATATTTATGACACCATACAATGCATCCTGTGCGAAAGAATGTCGGCTGACCGGCTTGTTTCGTTTCCAAAATTGGCACCCCATATTTGTATTGATGATATTTTGGTATACCCATTTGCTTGGCTTCGACTTACAATAGAATGTGATTGCCCTGGGTCGGATGGGGGTACACCGAAGGTTCCAGTAGAATCAGGGCGACGCAGGTCAACAGCGAGCCTTGGGATCCGGCAGGGATCAAGGTGGAGCTCGTTAGGTTGAATCAGGCCCGACAACCCTCAGTAAAACAGTCATGAATCCATTGAAAGACAGCCTTGACCTCCAGATGCCAGAGGAGGAGATGCGCAGCCTTGCCCACCTGGTCACCGAACTGGTGATGGAACGGGTCGGCAACCTGAGCC
>DAOUIC010000520.1:0-11941 GCA_034428255.1 Anaerolineales bacterium | reverse complement strand
TTCAAACCAGTCAGCACCAGTACTACGTCGAAGATCGTTCCGACTTGTCGGACGAGGAGTTCGACGCGGCCTGGGACCAGTTGCTGGAAATCGAACGGGCCCATCCCGAGCTCGTGACCCCGGACAGTCCCAGCCAGCGGATCGGCGGCTCCCCGGCCAGCCAGTTTGCCAAGGTGGAACACCCGCACACTCTGCTCAGCCTGACCAACGTGTTCAGTGCCGACGATCTGATGACTTGGCGCGAACGGCTGGTGCCGCAACTGGATCCGGATCTGCAGGAATCGCTGGGATGGGTGCTTGAACCCAAAATCGACGGCCTGTCGGTGGCCCTAGAGTACCGTAACGGTTTGTTTGTACAGGGCGCAACGCGAGGCAACGGTGACATAGGCGAGGACGTGACGGCCAACCTGCGAACCGTCAAGCAAATCCCGTTGCGCATTCCGGCTGTCGCTTCGGAAGGGATGCCGGCACCGGAGGTCCTGATGGTGCGGGGCGAGGTGTACGTTCGCAAGGAGGACTTCGCCGCGTTCAACACAACCCTGGCTGCCGAGGAGGACCGCGTGTACGCGAATCCGCGCAACTTCGCAGCCGGCAGCCTGCGCCAGTTGGACCCCAACGAATCGGCCAGGAGGCCGCTCAGGTTGTGGGTCTTCGAGTTGCTGGACATCGAAGGTGGACCGGATCTCCCGACGCACGAGGCGCGCTTGAATTTCCTGACGCAGCTTGGATTTCCGGTGGCCTGCGCCGCCATCCACAGGTTTGCCGACAGCGAGTTCGCGGCGTTGGTGGAGACGGCCGACCGGTTCCTGGACGCCAAGGCCGACCTTCCGTACGAAGTGGACGGCGTGGTGGCCAAGGTGGATGGGGTGGTCGCTCAACAGGCCCTCGGGCAGACCGGACGCGATCCGCGGTGGGCCCGGGCCTACAAACGGGCGGGGGAACAGGTGGCCACCCGCCTGCTGGAGATTGAGACGTTCGTGGGCCGCACCGGGGTCGTGACACCCAGGGCCCGGCTCGAACCGGTGCAGGTGGGGGGCGTGGTCGTGGAACACGCGACGCTGCACAACTTCGACTACGTGGCCTCCCTGGACCTTCGGGAGGGGGATCAGGTCATGGTCATGCGCGCCGGCGATGTGATTCCGCGGGTTGTCAAGGCACTGCCGGAACACCGAACCGGAAGCGAATGTCCCTGGCTGCCGCCTGAACATTGCCCTTCATGCGGGACGGTCCTTGTCCAACAGGAAGATGAAGTGGCCCACCGCTGTCTCAACCGAAATTGCCCGCGGCAATTGACACGCGCCGTGGAGCACTTCGTGAGTCGGGGCGCACTCGACATTCGCTCGTTCGGCGTACGCCAAGCTGAATTGTTTGTTGCCCAGGGTTTCATCGCCGACATGGCCGACGTGTACCGTTTGCCCTGGTCAAAGATCGCCAAACTGAAATCGTATGGCGAGCGACGGATCGAGGGTCTCAAGGCCGGATTGGCCTCAGCCAAGTCCAGACCCCCGGCGCGGTTGCTGCATGCCCTGGGCATTCCCTTTGTCGGTCTGCAGGTTGCGGAACTCATCTGTGACGCAGTGCGCAACCTGTTGGAGTTGCCGCATTGTTCCGCGGATGACCTGGAACTGATCGACGGCGTGGGGCCCGAGATCGCCGGTGCCGTGACCGAATACTTCAATGATCCGGTGCGGCGCCGGGAATTGCACTCGCTGGCTCTTGCCGGACTTTGCATGTTGGGACCTGCAAGAACTGCGGTGTCCGAGTCCAAGGAGGCGGGGGTCGCCGGCAAAACCTTCGTGATCACGGGCAAGCTGTCCGGTTTCACCCGGTCCGAAGCGACGACTCGCCTCAAGGAACTCGGCGCCAAGGTGACCGGATCGGTTTCCGGCAAGACGGACTACGTGCTGGCCGGCAAGGATGCCGGTTCCAAGCTGGCCAAGGCCCAAAAAATCGGGGTATCCGTACTGGACGAGGGCGCGTTCCTGGACCTGCTCGGCAATCTCGAAGCGAACTGACCGGAGGGGATGCCGGCAGGGGTCAGGAACCTCGGTGCTGAGCCACAGCCGCCTGCATGCGGGCGACGGCCTCCTCCAGAAGTGATTGGCTGGTGCCCAGATTGATGCGTGCCCATGTGTGGCCACCGGTCGTGTGGTAGCGGCTTCCTTCACTCAGGGCCACCCGGGCGTGGTTGAGAAAGAATCGGTAGGGGTTTTCCACCACGGCACCGAAGTCAACCCAGCTGAGGTACGTGCCTTCCGGCCGCGTGGTGCGAACACCGGGGAAAGCGGCGAGCAGTGCCTGTTCCATATAGTCGCGATTGACGGTCAGGGTTTGGAGCAACTCCTCCAGCCAAGTACGGCAGTCCGCATGACTGTAGGCGGCCAAGGCTGCTGCGTATCCCATGACGTTGACGTGGGGCACGATGCCCATGGCAGCTTGTTGCACGAGGGTGCGCAACGCCGGGTTGGGCACCACTGCCACACTGCAACCCAAACCGGGCATGTTGTATGTCTTGCTGGGTGCCATCAGCGTGATCGTCGAGTCGGCGATTTCCGGCTCGAGCGAGGCGATGGGCAAATGCCGGCGGCCTTCGTGCATGAGGTCGCAGTGGATCTCGTCCGAACAAATCACGATGCTGCGGTTGAGGCAGAACTCGGCCAGTTCCAACAGTTCGTGCCGGGCCAAGCTGCGGCCGGTCGGGTTGTGGGGATTGCACAGGAGAAACAGCGCGGTGGAATCGTCCGCGGCCGCCCTGAACCGCTCCATGTCCAATCTGAAGTGCAGGAGGCCGCCGTCGTGGTCATGCGGCATCGGCACGGACTGCAGTTTTCTGTCCTGCAACCCCGGCGCGACCAGGAACGGCGGGTAGACGGGCTCGTGTGTCATCACACCGGAACCGGGCCGGCCGATGGCGCGGACCACCAGGTTCAGGCCGGATACGAGACCCGGCAGGAAGACCAGTTGGTCCGGGGTCACGTGCCAGTCGTATCGTTCAAGCAGATGGGTGCAGAACCATTCGCCCACAGCCTCTTCCGTGGCCCCGTAGCCAAAGATGCCGTGTGCGGCCCGCACCTGCAGCGCCTTGATGATGGGGTCCGGGGATCGAAAATCCATGTCGGCAACCCATAGCGGAATCACATCGCGGTCATATGTTTCCCACTTGCTCGAATCCCAGCCGCGTCGATCAACGTAAATCATGGTGTTTGGCTCCGAAGGAACGGGTACAGTGAGCCGATGGCCAACGGCGTATTCGTCCACTGCCAAGTACTGTCGGTCGTTGTCCGGTGAGGATCTCATGACGGCCCGTGACATGGCCGTGGTGGCGATTGGGTTGGTTACCAACAACAGGAATCCAAGGGCAACCATCAGCAGGAGGGAACCTTTTTCGTGGTTGCCCATAAATTGGAAGTAATAACCCGTGGCCATCAGCAGGAGAAGTATTCCCAGAGACGAGCCGAGGCCGGCCGCGTGCATGCGCGCGAGCGCATTCGTCATGCGCAGGGCCCCCAGCGATGCCGTCAGCATCAATAGCGTGCCCAAGCCCATGACGCCCAGCAGCATCCAATATTCCCAGTGGTTGAGGACTTCCATGGGTATGCCCGCGTCAGCCGTCCCCTTCAAGGAATTGGGACAGCAGGACCGTTCCCAGGAACCCCAGCACGGCGGTCACAATCGCCACGTCGTAAATGTCCGAACGTCCCAGCAGCATGGACACCATAAGGACCGCTGCCACGGCCTGCACCGCCAGGAGGTCGAAGGACACCGTCCGATCGGGGGTCTCCGGGCCGCGTACCAGGCGGATAACGGTCAGCACCATCGACACGGCGATGATCAACAGGCAGAGTTGGACGCCGGTTTGAAACGGCGCGTAGACGGATTCCATGGGGCTACTCACGGGCCAGTTGCATGATGCGCCGTTCAAATCCGCGCCGTGTCTGCAACCGGAACAACTCCGGGTCGCGACCGTCCAACAGGTGCACGTACAGCAGCCGCCGGCCGTCGGGACGGAAGCGGCTGTCGACCGCGATTGTGCCGGGTGTCAAGGTGATCGACGAGGCGAGCAACAGCGTTTCGATGTCCGTGTCGGCCCGCAACTCGTAGGCCACCAGTGCCTGAGGGTACCTTTTGCCGGTGAGGATGTTCATGGCCACCTCGATACAGGAGGCGGCAATCTGCCAGGTCAAATACCCGGTGTACAGGAGGATGCGGGCCAGCCAGCGCAGGTACGACCTGCGGTAGATCGTCAATACCACGGCAACGAACAGGAAGCCTCCGGCAGCCGTCCTGAGGGTAAACGTGCTGTTGAACACCAACCAAAGGATGGCCATCAGGGTGTTGCCAACCAGCATGATGAGGTGACGCCAAACGGCAAACCTTTCGGTGGCCAACCTGGCTGTGTCTTGGGTCATGTCCCGGTGCCTTCTCCGGCAATCCTAATGGCCTGCGTCCGCCAAATGTCCGGCGAGCGCCACGCTGTCGATGTAGGTTTCCACATCCGTCAGCGTAGCCGCAGCCTGGTTGGCTACGCTCCAGGCGCTTTCGCCAAACACCCCCATCAACAAACTGCAGCCGACCAGCACTGCAATCGGAGTCAGGGTAAGCATGCCGAAACCGGGTTCAAGCCGGGCGGGATCGGTTACCGGTCCGCCCTCGTGTCGGACTGGTGGCGAGCCCCAGAACGCGCCTTGCCAGAGGCGCATGATCATGTACAGGGTTACGAAGCTGGACAGGACCGCGACGGCCAGGAGCAGCCACTGCTCCATGGAAACCATCAGGTGCAACAGGCCCAGCTTTCCGGTGAAGCCGCTGAACGGAGGGATGCCTGCCAGCGACAGTGCCGTCAGAAAGAACCAGATCGCCAGCCACCGGCGGTGTGCCAGCAGTCCCCCGGTGCCTCCGTCCGGTCCCGGGACCACCCTTCCGGTTCTCAGTTCCAGTTCAACCGCCCCTCCTGCCATGAGCACGGCGGTTTTGACGACCATGTGGTGGGCCAGATACAGGATTGCCGGCGCCAGGCCGACGGCCAGTACCCCGTTGCGCGCGCCGGCCAGTGCCAACCCGGCAAAGATGAAGCCAATGTGGCTGACGATTTGGAAGCTGAGGGCGCGCCGTATGGTGTCACCGGATAGGCCTCCCAGTGTGCCTACGACCATTGAAGCTCCGGCCAGCGTCAGGAAGGCGGGTTGCCAGGATGCCAACTGTTCGGGAAACAGGAGCGGAAAGAGCCTGAACAGCGAATAGAGGCCAACTTTGGTCAACAGGCCTCCAAAGAGGGCGTTGACCACCGGGTGGGTGGTGTGATAGCTGCAAGGCAGCCAAAAATGCAGGGGAAACAGGGCCGACTTGCCGGCGAACGCCACAAACAGCAGACCGGCCATCATCGGTGCCAGCCAGGCTGGAAGGTCCGGTTGGCGCAGCAGCACGGCAATGTGGGCAATGTTGAGGGTGCCGAGCGTTCCGTAGGCAACGGCAACGGCACCCAGAAACACCATGCTGCCCAGGAGGTTGAGGACTACGAAACGCAATCCGCCCCTGATCTGGTCCCTTTGTCCGCCGAGCGTTACCAGCACAAAGCTGGTGATTACCAGGATCTCGAAGAACACATAGAGGTTGAACAGGTCGCCTGCCAAAAAGGTGCCGTTGACCCCCATCAGCAGAAACAGGGAAAGAGGGTAGAACCCCATCCGATCCCGCTGATCGATAACGTCGATTGCAAACGGTACGGCTCCCAGGTAAATCACGGCCGTCAGCAACAACAGCAGCGCCGAGAACACATCCGCCACCAGTACGATGCCAAACGGGCCGTGATGGCCTCCAACATGAAGGACGAGGTGGGTTCCCTGCACGGTCCAGGCCATCAGCCACAGGGCCAGTATGAGATTGACGATTCCGGCCAACAGGGCCGCCAGGCTGTGCGTGTGCAGTCGCGGGAGCAACTGATACCGGGGAATCAACAGGCTGCCTCCGGCCGCACACAAAGGCGCGATCGCGAACAGGGCCAGGAGGTTGGCAAGGTTGGTGCTGGCGGTCACCGGGCCTCTCCCAACCCCTCCGCACCGGCGCGGCCGATCGGAGGTTCGTTCAGGGTGTCCTCGAGGTACATGTAATCGTCGGGTTCCCCGGTACGGCCCGGACTGAAATGCTCAACGTCATGGTAGGCGGTGCCGGCAGAGTAGTCCGCGCCGTCCCTTACCTCGTGCAACCGCTGAATCAGCGCAATCAGGTAGGCGGTCACCCCGAAGCCAATCACGATCGCGGTCAGAATCAGCGCGTGGGGCAGGGGATCGGCAAAATGGCCGGCTTCCGGCAATTCATCGGCCTGCCGCGGCGGCAAGGGCAGGATCGGCACTGTTCCCGCGGTCAGTCCGGTGGCACTGAATAGGATGAGGTTGAAGGCGTGGCTGATCAGTCCCAAACCCAAAATCAGCTTCATGGCGTGTTGGCGCAGGATCAGGTATGTGCCCGACCCCAACAACAGCATGACAAGCAAGGCCAGCAGCAGGACACTCATGACGGCGGGGAAACCTGCTCTTTGCCGACTGACCGGTCTTCCATGTCCTCCATGTCCAGCAGTTGTTCCAATCGGGCCGACCGGGTCAGCGTGAGATCCAGGAGGAAGAGTGACGTTACCGACATGACGACTAGGAATACGCCAAAGTCAAAGGCCAGGGCCGTACTGAATTCAACCTCCAGCCAAGGCAGGTGGAAGTACACCGGTGCGAACACGGTGCCGGACGTCGGCCAGCCGAAGACAATCGCCAACACCGCCGTCAGCAGACCCAGACCCGACACCGGGAGCAGCAAGCGACCGATCCGTCTCTGAACCGTCACGGCGCCTTGGCTGATGATGGCCAGCTCAACCACGGCGGCGGCCATCAAACCGCCGACAAAACCTCCGCCGGGTAGCAGGTGGCCCCTTAGGAGAAAAAAGAACGCCAGCAGAATCAAGGCGGCGGTAAGGCCGTTCAGGACATACTTCAGATAGAGTTCGGTCACGGCACACCCACGTCCGGATCAATCCCGCCCTACTCCGATGCCCGGCTGCGCCGGGGCCGAAACCGATAGGCGCGCACCAGGCTGTACACGCCTATGCCCGCGATGGCAATTACGGTCATTTCGCCGAAAGTATCGAACCCCCTGAAGTCGGTCAGAATCACGTTGACGACATTGGCAGCCCCGTGCGCGTCCAGCCACGTGGCCCGGATCATTTCGTTGCTGATCGGCTCAAACCGCGGCCGGCCGGATGCCAGCAGGACCAGCACAAACCCGAATGCGCCCGTGATGCAGGCGATGCCAATGTTCCTGATCTTGTGCCCCGGTGGCAGCCGGGGCGGCTGTGCTGCCGGCAGCTTGTAGAGGATGAGGATGATCAGCACGAACACCAGAACCTCAACCAGGAGTTGTGTCAAGGCAAGGTCGGGGGCTGCGAACAGGACAAAGAACAGGGTCACGTTCAATCCGACCACGCTCAAGGCGATGATGGGTGCCAGTCGGTTGTTGGAGGCAAGTACTGTCAGGGCGGCCATCAGCGACAAGAGCAGGATGGTGCCCTCCAACCACAGCGCCACGGGACTCTCCGCCACGAGCCGCAGGTCGGACAGATTGAACAGCGATCCCAGACGATTGGCTCCCAGAACCACCACCAAAACGGCTGCCCCCAAAACGATGGAAACGTGGCTGGTGAGAGACAAGTCCTGCAGGCCATGGGAAATCCACGAAGCGCCGCGCGCGGCCAGTCCCAAGATCCTTTCCAGCAGCAAGTCCCCGGAAGGTACCCGGTCTACTCCCCGATGCAGGACGCGCAGCGCGCGATCTCCCAGCAGGTACACGCCGGTGCCGGTTGTCAACGCGGCCAACGAGAGCAGAAACACGGCGTTGAGGCCGCCCCACAAGTGAACATGGACTGACTGGACCTCACCGGCGATGGCCGACACCGCGCCCTGTACCAAGGGTTGGAACAAACGGTCCACAGTCAAGGGCAACGTGAATCCAATCACCGCCAATGCCATTGGCCCTGCCACCATGGTCACCGCGGGCGGGTGCAGTGGATGGGTTCGGTCCACCGCCGTGTCCGGTTCCCGGCGCAAAAAAATCCTGTGCACGAAGGCGATCGCCAACCATGCAAAGGCTGTACTGCCGATCAGGGCCCCAATCAGGCCCAACCAAGCAATCCATGCGGAGTCGGCAAGGTGCAGCAGGCTGTCAAGTAGGTATTCCTTGGATAGGAATCCTCCCCACACGGGCAGGGCGGCCAGGGAAAGGGCGCTGGCCACAACGATGATGAACACGGTCCACAATGGACGGGCCTGTCCGGCGAGGCGCCGAATGTCGCGCGTACCCGTGGCGTGCTCGATCATTCCCGCGGACAGAAACAGGGGGCCCTTGTACAGGGCGTGGGCCAGGATGCCAACCACCGCGGCCACCAGGGCAGCTTTGCCGGACTGCCCCAAGGCAACAAACAACAATCCAAGCTGGGCCAGAGTGGCATAGGCGAGCATCCCCTTCAGGTCCGTCTTGGTCAGCGCCAGTACCCCGCTGACGGCACAGGTCACGGCACCAAACCCGACCAGCAGGGGTAGCCAGGCTGGATGATCTCCAAACGCGGGATGGATGCGGGCCGCCAGGAATATGCCGGCTTTGACCATGGTCGCGGAGTGCAGGTAGGCGGATGCCGGCGTTGGCGCCGCCATGGCGCCCGGCAACCAGAAATGAAAGGGAAACTGACCGGACTTGGTAAATGCACCGAGCAGGATCAACACCAGCGCCGCCGTGGTCGTATCGTCGACTCCTGTCGGGGGTGCCGTGTTCCATGCCGAAAATGTCCAATCACCCGTCGCCTGACCCAACAGCAGGAAGCCGGCCAGCATCGCGAAGCCGCCGCCGCCGGTGACAATCAAGGCGTTGCGCGCGCCGCGTTGACTGGCTGTCGCGCTGAATCCGTGGCCGATCAGAAGGTAGCTTGTGACCGTTGTGCCTTCCCAGAACACAAAGAACGACAACACGTTGTCCGACCACACGATCCCCAGCATGCTGGCCATAAAGAGAAACAGGAACAGATAAAAAGCACCCAGTCGGGGATCGCCTTCCAGATAGTAAGGTGTGTAGAGTGCGACGGCCGCGCCAATCCCCAGGATGATCACCGTAAACAACAGCGACAACCCGTCCAACCCAAAGGTCAGGTCCAGGTTGAGTGAAGGCAGCCAGGCCCAGTGTTCGTGGTAGGGAGCGTCCGTCCTGCCGGTGTGCTGCCAAATCCAGACCAGAACCGCCAACGGCACGGCTGCGCCGAACCACGCGGAAAGCCGGGTGGTTTCGGGCTTGGTCCGCCACAGGATCAAGCCCGTCAGGCTCAATATGGCCAGACTTCCTAGCAACATGCCTGACGTGCGGTGGGGTTCGGGGAGGACAACGGTCTGGCCAAGACGGGTTGAACGGTTGATGTCCGGATGTCGGCCGGGGTTCGATTGGGGCCCGAGCCATCCGTTCCGGAGGCTTGCTGTTGGGAAACGAGTATCCTCTGTCCGTCCGGGGATAAGTCTACCGGAAACCACCGTCAGGAGCGCCTGTCATGCATCTTTTGCAAACCCTGGAACACCCCTACGCCCTTGCCGCCGCATTCTCCCGCGACGGCACCCGCCTGGTAACCGCCGGCATGAACAATGATTTGACAGTCTGGCAGACTGCCAACTGGAGCCGGGAAGCCCACATCAACGCACACGACAAAAGCATCAACGCATTGGCCCTGAGCCTGGACGGGACCATCCTGGTTACCGGGAGCAGCGATTGCACGGCCGCCACCCGATCATTCCCCGGTCTGGAGGAGCGGCATCGGGTGCGGGATCGCAAGAAGGTTGTATCGGGCCTGGCCATGTCTCCGGATACCGACCTGTTCGCGATCTGTTCCTATGGGGGGCGGATTGCGGCTTGGGATTTCGACGGGCAACCTGCAGCCGGTTTCAAGGCCAGCCGAGGCAATCTGACTGTCGTAGCGTTTTGGGCGGATTCCACCCAAATTTTGGCCGGGGGCCTAGGGGGTGAACTCACCCTTTGGTCGTTTCCAGGCGGAGAGCCCTTGGGAGCCGTGCCAGCCCACGACATTGCCCTGAGCGCCTTGAAGGCGGATGTTGCCAACGGGCAGGTGTGGACACTTGGGTACGAAGGCAAACTCAAGGTGTGGGATGCAGACGGGTGGCATCTGGTCCGCTCCGCAAAGCTCTCGGACGAGCGCATTATGGGATGCCGGTTGGATCTTGAGCGTCGATGCGCGGCGGTCCTCACGGCCGGTTGCATTCGCCTGTTTGACCTCGATAACTGGACTTGGCTCGATGCCATTGAGGTCGCCTCCAATGTGCTGACCTGCGCGGCCTGGTCGTCGGATGGGACAATCCTCGCGGTAGGATCTGCCGACAGGCGGCTACGGATTCTGGCAGTGGACTAAGCTGGTCCGGAACTGTGTCCGCCCCCCTTCGCTCGTGTCAACCTCCAATACCGGTCACCAAATGCCCGAACACGCGCCGACCTATCTGCACCTCAACGAAAACCCGCGCCCGCCCAGCAAGGGCGTGGCCAATGCCGTGTTGGGGGTCTTGTCTGGCCTCAACCGCTATCCCAAGGTACCTAACAGGCTGCACGGCCGGCTGGCCGAATACCTTGGGAAAGGACTGACCGTTGAGAACATCTCGGTTGGCCACGGGGGCGTGGATGTGCTGCACCAATTGGCCGTTGCCTTCCTGCATCCGGGCGATGAAGCCATCGTTCCCAAACCGAACTTCCCCGTCTATGTCAACAACGTTGCCAACCGCGGCGCGACCTTGGTGCAGGTTGAACTGAACGACTACAGGCTGGACATGCAGGCCCTGCTCGATGCGGTCACGCCTGCCACCAGGATGATGTATCTGACGAGCCCCCACAATCCCTGTGGATCACTCACCACGCAGGATGAGTTGGACTGGCTCATGGAACATCTGCCGGACCATGTCCTGCTTGTGTTCGATGAGGTGTATTGGCACTTCGCCAGTGATCCTGCCCAGGCGAGAGCTTGGAAGCATGTGCATGCAGACCGCAACGTGGTGGCGCTGCATAGTTTTTCGAAGGCATTCGGCATGGCCGGCCTGCGTCTTGGCTACGCAGTGTCGTCGCCTCGCATCAAGCAGAAGTTCTGTCCGCCGGTTTCCGAGTTCCGCGTCAACCTGATGACCGAGGCCGCCGGGCTGGCGGCTTTGGAAGATACGGAGGGAGTTCGCGAATCGATCCGCTTGATGCAGGAAGGATGCACGGTCCTGTACAACGCCTTGTCCGGGATGGACGGTGTAATCAGGGTCTTGCCCAGCCAAGCCAGTTTCGTGGCATTTCGTCCGGATTGTTCCGGCAAGTGGCTGGAGAGCCAACTGGCGGAGCGAAACATCCTGGTGAGGGAACTGTCCGGGTTCCAAATGCCGGGATGGGTGCGGATTTCGGTTGGCAACCCCGGCGAGACGGAGCAGTGTCTCTCCGAAGTGGCCGAAATTCTTGCAAACAGGCCGTAATCGGTGTCCGGACCATGATCTGCGGGTTCATGTCGGACTCTTGTTGCGGATCCGCCCATGCCTGCAAACCGGGGGCTCGCCGGATTTGCCCGGCCCCGGAGCATCCTGCGATGGTCACCGGTCCAATCCGCTCCGGACCGTCCATGCCCCCATCCGGCCTGACCAGGATCCACGTGGGTATCGCCACCATCGGCCCGAACGGATCGGAAACCACCCTCTTGGCACCTTTTCCCGACCCGCCCCGGCACCCCGACGAAATGAACGGTTTTTGACACCTTGCCAAGACTGGTGGCGCCCACTACCGGCCGGGCCCTTCGGCGAGCCCGAAACCACCATGATTGATGAGACGGTGTACGTTTCGCCCGATTTTCTGTCAAGCATCAAAGGACTGCGCGTACCCGACATGCTGATTGCCT
>DAOUIC010000519.1:0-1965 GCA_034428255.1 Anaerolineales bacterium | reverse complement strand
CGGACATTCGGCTGACCGACCAACTGATCTGGAACAACGATGCGGACACCGCCTACCTCTACGATCGGAACTACAGGCTGATCACGGCCCGGGAGTGTTCCGACGGATCGGAACCGTAGGCCCGCGGGCGATCCCGGGCGGGGATCGACTGGTACCCCCGCCCTATGCTCGGTTTCCGACAAGCTGCTATCAGGAGAATCGTATTGCAGGATGAAAAAGCCGACTCTATCCGACCTGATCTCTCTGGGTGAAGGGTTCACCACCGAGTTCAAGCGGTCCCTGCCCTCTGACCTCGGCAGGGAGATCTGAGCCTTCGCCAACGCCACCGGCGGCGTCATTCTGGTCGGGGTTGACGACGCCGGAACCGTGGTCGGCGTGGCCAACCACAATCGGCTGAAATCCCAGGTGCAAAGTGTCGCCCGTTCGGCAGACCCGCCCGTGGCCGTGGAGATGGAGAGCGAGGAAGAGGTGCTGCTGGTAACGGTGCCGGAACAGCACAGCAAACCCTACGCCTTCGGGGGCCGCTTCTTCGTCCGGGAGGGGGCCTCCTGCCAGCAGTTGTCCCGCGACGAGATCCGGGACTTCTTCTTCAAGGAGGGTCTCATTCGGCTGGACGAGACGCCCTGCAACGCCTTCGATCCTTCCGTGGAAATCACTCCTGTCCGCTGGGCCGAGTTTGCCCAGCGTGCCGGCATAGACTCCGAGTTGAACCCAATGACGGTACTGGAGAACCTGCATTTGGTCAAAGATGCCAGAATGACCCACGCCGGGGCTTGGCTGTTGGCCGACGACATCACTCGTTTCACCCTCCAAGCGAGTGTGACCTGCGCCGTCTTCCGGGGCAACGCCTAGACCCACATCCTGGATCGCAAGGCGTTTCACGGCAATCTCTACGCCATCTACCAGGAGGTGATGGCCTACTTCCAAGCCAAGCTGAAACTCCGCCTTCGTTCCCACCGCCCAAGGGCGCGAGGAGCGGTTGGAACTGCCCGAGAGTGCCCTGCGGGAAGCATTGGTCAACGCCATCGCCCACCGCGACTACCGCAGCACCGCCAACGTGCAGGTGTACATCTTCCAGGACCGAGTGGAGATCGTTGCGCCGGGAGGGTTGCCCGCCGGAATGCGGAAGGAGGACTTGGGCATCAGGAGCGTCCCCCGCAATCCGCTTCTGTTCAGTATGCTGTACCGGATGAGGCTGGTGGAGCAGATTGGCAGCGGCATCCGGCGGATTCACGACTCCTGCCGAGAGCATGGCGTCGCGGAACCGGCCATTGAAGTATCCTCCGACTGGGTGACGGTGACGTTTCCACGCCCAGTGGAAGCCTCCACCCCCCATGTTGCCCCCCATGTTACCCCCCATGTCACCCCCCATGTGGGACGGCTCATCGCCGTCTTGCACGGAGAGATGAGCCGGGTGGAACTTATGAAGGCTTTGGGATTGAAGGACCGCCAACACTTCACCAAGACCTACCTGAAACCCGGTCTGGACGCGGGTCTGATGGAAATGACCAAACCGGACCGTCCCCGAAGCAGGACGCAACGATACCGGCTCACCACCTATGGCCGTTATGCCCGGGATTTCATTCCGGCGACCAACGATAAGTGACCTGGCACCATCCTTCCGATGTTGGCCGGATGCCATTTCCCGCGTCAAACTACAACCTACGCGCGCACCAAGGCACACCGGCATCCTGGCAGCCCTTAAGCGGTCCCGCGGGTTGGCCCGGTTGTTCGGAGGC
Organism: Anaerolineales bacterium; assembly: GCA_034428255.1. Lineage (GTDB taxonomy): Bacteria > Chloroflexota > Anaerolineae > Caldilineales > Caldilineaceae > Bin34. Next base: position 226 of record DAOUIC010000519.1, on the reverse strand, counting down.
TGTGACTGGGACGGCTCCGCTTCCAGTGCCGCCCCTCCCGAAAGCGCATGCAGGCGGCTGCCCTACAACTGTGCTTGGTCCACAAAATGTTCTCAGCCCGTTCGCACAATGGTGTACAGGTAGTTCGGGTCCAATCCCTGTATCGTCTGGCTTTCCCCGTCGGGCCAAAGGATCTCCAGTTGCTGCAATTCCGCCTGCTCCGGGAAACCGAAGTGAACTACGGGAG
>DAOUIC010000518.1:0-3176 GCA_034428255.1 Anaerolineales bacterium | reverse complement strand
CGCCGCACACGCCGGGCACGCATGAACTCGTCCAGGAGGAGCATTTCCGCGCGATGCAGCCGCACGCCCACTTCATCAACATCGGCCGGGGCAAGGTGGTGGTCGAACCGGCCCTGGTCCGGGCCCTGCAGGAGAGCTGGATCAAGGGCGCGGGCCTGGACGTCACCTACGAAGAACCCCTGCCGGAGGATTCGCCGCTGTGGGATATGGAAAACGTGATTGTCACGAGCCACTATTCGGGCCAGTCCGAGTCCTACGGTGAACGGGCTACCGAGGTGCTGCTGGACAACCTGGTCAGGTTCAACGAGGGACGGCCCCTGAACAACCTGGTGGACAAGAAATTGGGGTATTGACGGGCGCGGACCTCCCCTCAAACCTCTGTCGGGAGAGGTGGCAGCCTTCTTTAGCAAGCAGGACTCCCGGCGCGCAACCGGCTCTGAAGTCTCCAATCCGTTGGCTTTCCCAACCGAATCCCAACGCGTCAACGTTCCATGTCAAAAGGACATGAAGAAAGCTCCACAGACCTGCCAAAGATAAAATTTTTCTCCATGGCGGATGATAGGATGGACCAATAGCGGGGTTCGTCAAGAGTTTTCCATCGCGGTATGGCAATGGATATTCTACCTATCGGATAACGTAGGACATCCTTGATTGTCCGCGCAATCCGACGGGAGTCCTTGGACCGGGACCTCCACGTCGCACAATGGAGGACGACACAGTGACAAACGAACAGAAACGCCTAGTCCAGAAGACCTTTGCCCAAATCGAGCCGATCGCCGAGACCGCCGCCGGCATGTTTTACAACCGATTGTTCGAGGAGGATCCTGACCTGCGGCCTCTCTTCAAGAGTGACATGGCAGAGCAGGGACGCAAGCTGATGGACATGATCGGCACCGCGGTCAAGGGCTTGGATCAACTCGACAACCTGGTTCCGGTCGTGCAGGCCCTTGGGCGTCGTCATGCAGGATACGGTGTTAAGGATGAACACTACGACACCGTCGGCAGCGCCCTGATCTGGACCCTTGAGCAGGGCCTCGGCACCGACTTCACACTGGATGTGCGGGAGGCTTGGGTAACGGTCTACGGCATTCTGGCCACTACGATGAAGGATGCGGCTGCGGAGGCTGTCTAACGACGGCTGGCCGCACGAACGAGTTATGGGTCCACCGGGCAGACTTCGTCCCTGCACCAGGACGGAGTCTCGGCTCTCCCGCAGTTCATCCGTGCAGCACGGATCCTGCGCGCGCAGCCGCAGTGAGCCAATCCGACCTCCACAGCCTGCAATCCGCCTGGCCGGAACGATTGCAGAAGACACCTGCCTTGCGTCGGTGTGAGGTATTCCAGGGGATATTCCGGGATGATGACCAGGGCAGCTGCGCAGTCGCGCCGGGAGGGTGATTCAAAGCCGACACGGAAACATTGTCCAGGTTTCGGTAATCGAGTCGGACGACACAAACCAGCGGTGGGTCCGGTTCAATTCCATGCATAAAGCCCAAAGGCGGTCATCAGCCTCGGGGAACCGGCCGCGCTGCAAAGAAGGCTGACGTGCGCCTTACGAGGTAAACCAACTGGACACGTTGCCGCCTTCACGGAACTCATTGGGGGTATATCCCGGCATCCGCGACGCCCGCGCACCTTCGCCGGGACTCTTGCAGTTCCGTTGACTTTGGTCCGAGCCCACCATCGACACCTTTGAGGAGAAAAAATCCTGTTGGTGTTCCTGGAGCCATGGCGGTCGCCATCCAGCCCAGGAAGCCGGATGTTCCCGCTTCCATCCTCACTCCCCGGTTCAGGCACGCTCGCGGCTTGGACCGTTCACACCAACCTTTCAACCGGCTGATGCCGGTGAGGACAGGTCCGTCTCCCCCAACTGCCGCAACATCCACCTTGCAGACCAGTTTCGAGATGGACCGCCGACCGTTCGTACACGTTCACGCGCGGTAGAAGCACGAGTCGGCGACCCATGTTGATGCCGTGCCGTCAGGCCCGGATCCGGCAGTGGGGGCGGATGTCGGGCGGTTCCAAGGCGATGATACACTCCGTCCGGTCGGCTTGCGGCCGTCCCAAACCCAAAAAAACAAAGAAGGAGTGCCCGATGGCCTTCCGACGCATACGGGGCCTGTACCCCTTGATTGTGATTGTCTTGTTTGTACTGCTCTTGGCGGGTTGTGGAGGTCCAGCCCCGGCGGAAGAAGCAGAGGCACCGGAACCGGCCCCCATGGAAGACGCGATGCCGGAGTCCCGCTACAACCAGTCCCCCATGCTGAACCAGCGGGTCATGGACGGGACGCTGCCTCCGGTGGATGAGCGACTGCCGCTCAACCCTGTGGTGATCACACCGCGGGCCGACTTGGGCGAATCCATTGGGCAGTACGGTGGGACGCTGGCAGTCATGGCGATCGACCCCAACTATGACGCCTTTGGTGCGGAATGGGGCGACGGTGGAGGCTACGTCAACGAGTCGCTGGCGACGTTTGATCTGGCAGACCGCGTCTTCACCGAGAACATCGCCGAATCCTGGTCGGTCAACGACGATCTGACCGAACTCACCGTCAACCTCAGGGAAGGGGTCCGCTGGTCGGACGGCAACGCGCTGACCACGGACGATATTGCCTTCTGGTGGAACGACATCATGCTGAACGAGACCCTGACCCCCTCCATCCCGGCCTACTTCAAGTCGGCGGACGGGGAGCCGATGGTCGTCAACGTAATCGACGACTACACGTTCAGCTTGCAGTACAGCAGCCGCTACGCCGCCATCGCGGACCGCCTGTCCAGCCTGCAGCCGTGGGCGCCCAAGGCCTACCTGACCACCTGGCATCCGGATTACAGCGACAACGCCGCGGCGGTTGCCACGGACGAAGGTTTCGCCGAGTGGTACGAGGCGTTCCTGGCCCACTACGCCGGGCGCGCCTTCATCATCTACGGCCCGGACCGCCCGATCCTGGGACCCTACATCGTGGGCCCCCTGGACTCGGTGGGCACCCGCCTTTCCGAGCGCAACCCCTTCTACTGGAAGGTGGACTCGGACGGCAACCAGCTGCCCTACATCGACTACTACGAACGCGTTCTAGTCGGCAGCCGGGAAATCCTGGAGGCCAAGGCCATCACCGGCGACTACAACTTCGGCGGTGCCTGGGCGGATCTGGCGAACTATCCCCTGCTCCAGGAAAACG
>DAOUIC010000517.1:0-14663 GCA_034428255.1 Anaerolineales bacterium | reverse complement strand
GATACGGGTCCGTAAAGATGAACTTGACCGTATGGTCGTCCACCCGTTCGAAGTCCATGAAGTTGCCGCTGGTCTGGAGCCAGCCCGGCTTGGTCGGGGCCAGGTCGTCGTTGAGCATGTCGACATACCAGAACTCGAAGTCGTCGGCGGTGTGCGGATGGCCGTCGGACCACTTGGTACCGCGCCGCAGGTTCAGGGTAAGTTCCCGCCCATCAGTGCTGATGTTGAAGCTCTCAATGATGTTGGGCACCACAGAGGTGAGGTCTGTGCCAATGCGACAAACCCCTTCCTGGCCCACGCCGGTGCGGCCGCTGTGAAAGGTGCCGGCAGCCGGATTGCCGACCGTAAACATGCCACCGTAGGTACCGACCTCATGCCAGGTTTGGACAACCTGCGGGTTGAGCGGCAACCGTTCCTCAACCGGAGGCAGGTCGCCGGCAGCCACCCGCTTGGCCAGCAAGGGTGATTCCTTGCCCATCGCCTCATCAGCCATGGCTTCTTCCGCCATGGGAGCTTCGGCCTCCGCGGCGGGTTCTTCCGCCGCGGGACCACCGCAAGCGACCAACACCGCTCCGGTGGCCGCGGCACCGGAGAGCCTGAATACCTCGCGGCGCGTGAACTTGCGAGTCATGAGAAAACTCCTAGGGTTGTCTTGGGATGCAGTTGTGCGTCGAGGATTCTAACCCGACGCCGATTACCGTTTGTTTTGGGGGTCGTCACCCGAAAACCAGTTCCAGACTCCGATTGCCAGGTCCTTGGATTGTTAGCTCAGTTGCCGGATACGGAGCGCGGCAGAACGGGCTGTCCAGGTGCAGGCCACCGGCGAGGTCCACCGGCTCGCCATCCACCGTGAGCGGCACCGCCAATCCACAGGACACCGTTTGACCTTCCGCGTTTGCGATCGAGACTGCATCGGAGGCAACGGCCAGCGTGCTCGTAAGACGTCCACGAAAAGCATCGAAGTCCTCGCCCGATCCTTCGCCGCCCATCAGGCAAAGCCAGGTGTTGTCCGCACCCGGAGAACGAAGTTCCCGGCCGGCACCGGGTCCCTTGGTGATCTGCTCCAGACCGTTGGCTGCGTACAGGCCCAGCCAGCCCGTGTCGTGGCGGGCAAACGCCCAATGCTCCCGGATGTCCGTCTCCGCAAAGGCGTGGACCGGGAAGTGTGCGTGGGTAAAGCCAAGGTGGCCTGCATCACCGCCCCGGTAGAAAGCCATCAGCACGTCCTGCCACTGGACAACCCGAGGCAGACGCGCATTGCCCCGCCAGAAGTTGCACGGGACCGCATCGTCCATGTTCATGTGCCCGGGGCAATTGACATGCACCTTGGCAGCCGCGCCCAACACTGCCTGCCAGACCAGTTCCCGGTATCCCTGTTCCCCAACGCAGTAGTCCGGCAGACAACTCAGCATGCCGTCGGCCGTACGCCAGGAAATCCGGTGCACCTCTTCACCTCGGGTGTCCTCGACACCCGGCTCGCCGGCCCGGGCGTACCGCTCCCGCGACCATACGGCATCCGGCACGAACAGCCCCAGCTCACGAACCACGGCGGGAGCTTCATAGTCCGATCGGGCCAGGGTCACGGGTGCTTCGATGTGTCCGTTGGGCGTACCCAGGCCCCAGGCCGCGTAGGCTACCGGTGCCAAAGCTCCGAGCCGTGCATCCAGGACACTGTCCGTATCCGCGCCGGTGGCCGCCAAGCCGTACACGCCCCGGTAGGAGCCGCAGGCGATGCCAAAGAGAATGCGGTCCATCAGCATTAGGGACAGATTTGCCAGATCCTCGTCGCCGCAACCCTCTGCCAAGCAACTGCACGCCAGCAGGATCAAACTCTGCTCGGTCTCCGCTTCACACCCCCCGAACCCGCGTGCCAGACGGTTCAACATCCACGCCTGCACCAAGGAGGTCCCTTCCCGAACCAGGTCGGAACCCAACCTGCCACCAAACCCGACGAACACGGCGAACGGGTCCTGCAAGCCGGCCAACACCTGACAGACACGCGCCAGGAAACCGCGGACAGGGTGGGGCTCCACCCCATCGATGACGGTGGAGGGCAGGTATCGGCTCCAGCAACCGTCCAGGATGGCCAAGCCTTCTCGATCCCGCCTGGCCTCCAGGTCACGGCCCATCTGCCAAAGTGCGAGGAAAGCCGTTTCCGCGTCGGCGGAACCCTCCGAGAGGGTGCGGATGCAGTCCTCCAGCAATCGTCGATCCGGTTCCTCGCCCGGGCGTTGAAGCACCGCCAATTCGCGGTAGGGATGCCCCTGGTGGCGAAAGGCCGCCTGCAACAGCCGCTGAACCCGGTCCTCGTCCTCCTGCTCCGGAGTCTGTTCGAACACGTGGTCGATTACGTATGCATCCTGGACGCTCTCAACCCGCTGGTTCTCCTCGTAGTATTCCTGCAGGTGCGGCTTGACCGTCAGCCGATAACGGCCGTCGGGGCCGGTGAAGTCCATGTTGAGGACGTGTTCGGTTCCCGCCTTGACTTCCGTCTGCATCACCTCCACGTAGGTGGCACCGCCCGGCCGACGCAGGTTGATGCCCAGAATGGCCGTCCGGTCGTAGTCCGCGGGCCAGCGCAACGTGATTGGATCGGTCCGGGAATAGACATGGCGATCCAGGGCAAAGTCGCCGATGACGGCCTCGAGACCCAGGCGCCGTTCCGGATCGACGGTGGTCGGCAGGTTGATTCTGGCGCTGCCCACATGAGGTTCCAGGCACGCGGATAGGAACCCGGGCCAAGCACCGCAGACAAAGGCCCGAAGTTCCAGGAACAGTCGCAGCGTGCCTTCATGGCGAGGCAGGACAAACCGAAACCGCTCTGATGAACCGCCTCCCTCCAGGCACTCGGCCTCGCGACCGTTGGCCCACAGAGACACCTTGCCGGCTGCTTCCACGACCAGTGCCAGCTCGGACTGGTGGCCGGGCAGGACTTCGGCATACAGCCAATACCGGCGCAAGACCGGTTCGGCGTGGGTGTCCGCCAAATCCAAGCGGTGATCGGCCAAACTGCGCCGATACATCCAGCGGTGGGAATCGGACCCAACCTGCAACGGCGGTTCCCACTCCACCGGACGGGTGAAAGTCTCCAAGAAGTCTGGTTGTGCAGAGGACACGGACGAGGAGACGTTATCCAGCGCGCCGCCTTCAGGTATCAGTTCCTGATCGGCCGGACCGGCCACCAGCCAGTGGTCGATGTAGCCGTCTGGTGTCACCCTGTAGCGAATGGTGTTCACATGCATGTAGCTGATTCTCGGCCAAACAAACCTTTAGGCAGAACTCGGTTCACGCGGGAAAACCCAACTCTGTTGGAGTCATGCGCAACGACAGGCTTCATGCCCGGTCCCAGAATCATGACCAGCCCTTCCTCCTTGAAGGCTGTGACCATTAGTACCACAGTATGTTAAGCGGTCGGTTGCATGCACCGCCGCTAGGTGGGTGGACCAGGATGCAAGGACTGCGGGGATGAGGGCTTCCGGTGGCGGTGGAGCGGAGACGGACATGGCAACACCGGAACAGGGACACCTGTAGACCTCGCCATGCTACCCCATGGCTTTACAACGGTGGTATTAGTCCAGCTCCCCATCAGGTTTCACAGTCGTCAGTCGTAGATACTCCATAGCGAACGGACAGTTTCGGTTCGGTTGCCGGGTTGGACCACACTTGATGGATTTCCAGAACCTTGCGGCCCAATTCCTGGCATTGGGCAACGAGAGCGTCCCAGTTCGGTAGATCCTCCGGGTGACGAAGGCGAAACCGCTGATCCCAATGATTGAGCGTCTTCTTCAGGTCACGGGGGGCCGGGTGAGACAGACGCCAGCCCATCTCGTACAGGAATGACAGGGGTTTCTGCGTACCATCGTGCGACCACGCAGCATGAGGCCGCATGCGGTAGCGTTGTTCCAGCGGTATCAAAGCCCGGAACAGTTCCGGGTCTTCCAACTCGCCGGACAAGGCGTGGCAGTCAGCATAATCGCGGGCCATATTGCGGAACAGAAGCAGGTAACTCTTGATCCGGAGAATCTCGAACAGCGTAGGCAAACGCAGGGTCAAGTTTCGAAGACGGTAGGTCTGCACTTCCAATGGAACATGTTGTCTTACACGTCCATCATCCATCAATGTGATCTCAATACCATCCATGCGTCCCAGGATGGTATGTTGCCCGCGCACAATTTCTGTAGACCAACCCGCCAATACTTCCAGGCGAGCCAACACCTCGGTGCAGTGCCGGGGAAGATCAGACATCAGGTGATCCGCATCCCGTGAAGTGCGGTAGGGCGCATAGATACCGACCGCGGTGCCTCCGACTAGGAATGCCTCCGGAATGACGGACTGCAGTTTGGCCGCCGCCGCGAGCACCCGATTCCAGCGTTCAATTTCCTGCGGCGTCAACGGCACGGGCATGATCCAGGAACTCTTGATAATCCTCCGCTGCCCAAGGATGATCCAGCATCAGTGGCGCAAAGCGCAACACTTCGGCCCGCACAGCGGAATCATCCTGGATTGCCTGCCAGAGACGGGCTTTGTTCTCCGTACTGCCTTTCTCGATGTAACGAGAAATCACACGGGCATTGCGCATGCCATCCTTCACGGACAACACTCCTGCAACATCAGCCCGCGCCATTTCGAACAAGCCTGGTTCATCGATGGTGACCACCAAAGGCTCCAGGTTTTGCAACGCGTCCCGCGAAAAGCTGTGTCTACGGGCAAAGGCACGAAGGTTGGCTTCAGTCCAGACGTGGCCACGGGCGGTGCGCTTGCCGGCAGCGTTCATGCGCCGGGCCACTTCGGCCACAGAGCAAGTGGAATACCAACCGTATGCCTTAAGAGAACCACACGTCTTACGGACCTGTTCGCTCTGTGTACGACTGTTCATCGATCCTGCCTATCTAACGTCTCTACGTCTGTCAACCGGCCATTCTACCCAGTGTTCACATGTAGCCTTGGTTGGATAGGATACGGATTCGGGACAATCGCGCTCCATCAGGTCAGAACCCTTACGAATCTGCACCGTTCCAGCCGGCATAGGCTATCCGCAGCCAGCCGCGCCACCCTCGCTGGAACTCACGGCTGGTGTCGTATCACCCTTGGACAGCCCTGTGCTGCCAAATCACATCCCAACTATCGCTGCAACAAGGAGCCAGGCTGGGTGTTCCGCCCGGCATCGCTGTTCGTGGGCTCGGGCGGCGGCCGCGTTGAGGGCTACGCGGGCCTGCAGGCGATCCAGAACCGACACCAGCATTGCGCGTCCATCCCGCAGCAGGCGGCCAAACAGAACTGGCCCGTCATTCAGGGCCTCCACCATTTGATACAGTGTCAGGCTAGGCAGTTTTTCGTAACAGTTACCGTTATCTTTCTACTCGACGCAGAAACACCACATGCATATTCCACCACGACTTCAGAGCCTTAACGCCCGCAACACAAGGTCCGAGGGATCGGCATCGGGGTTTTTCCAGTTTGCCCAACTTGGGTGTTTGACCTCAATGACCTTTAGTCCCTCGTGGTTAGTGAAACATGTGCTTTTCCAGCGGCGGTTATTGTTCTCGACGAAACAATCAATCTGGTCGCCTGCGCAGGTCTTCTTCCTGACGAAGTCCCCTGCCTTCGCGCCAAGACAAAGAATGACTCGAGGCTGCAGTTGCTTGATTACCGCACGATGAAACGGCCAACACGCTTCAGCAAGCTGCCGCCAATTTTTGGCGATGTCCCTTTCCCCTCGCGTGCGCTCGAAGATGATATTGCTGGAAGGAACCTCGCCCGGTTCGAGATTGAGATTCTTCAACAGGTGAAGAATTCTCGGCTGCATACCATGCTTTCCCGGAGACTTGCCTTCCCAGCATTCATTGCTGTACTCCGACCACCTGTTGGGCTTTTTGTTCAACACCTTGGACGTGTGTCGGGCCACCGTTGCGTTGGCTTGCTCTATCGGATCACCGCCTGGGTTCAGTCCAAGGATGTACATCTTTCGATGTCCCGAAAATGCAGCACGTCCAGAATAGAACACTATCCCAGATTTATTCTGAAAATCCAATGGAATGTTCCGAGCAAAATCCTCGATCATTGCAGTATGCTCACTTGGTTGAACCGAACCCGCCTTCAGCATTCATCACGACTGCGATGCAACATCAACCGGCTTGAACCCTGGCCAACCTCATTCCGTCAACTTGAGGGAGGCCCAACCGCAGCCAGTTCCAACTCGCCGGCAAAGTGGCACGCGGCATGATGTCCCGGTGCCACTTCAACCCATGGCGGAGCCTCTCGCCGGCAGACGTCCTCGGCATAGTGGCAACGGGGATGGAAGTAACAGCCACTGGGTAAATCGGCGGGGTTGGCCGTCTCACCCTTCAGCACGATCCGTTCCTTGTGTTGATCCGGCTCGGACTTCGGCACGGCCGACAGCAGGGCCTCGGTGTACGGGTGGCTCGGCATGCTGAAGATGCGCTTGGTCGTGGCCGTCTCCACCAGTTTGCCGACATACATCACCGCCACGCGGTCCGACACATACTCGACCACGCTCAAATCGTGAGCAATGAACAAAAAGGTCAGGCCGAACTCCCGCTGCAGTTCCGGCAGCAGGTTGAGAATTTGGGCCTGAATGGACGCATCCAGGGCCGAGACCGGTTCGTCCGCCACGATCAGGCGCGGCTGGGTTGCCAACGCACGGGCGATTCCAATCCGCTGCCGCTGGCCACCGGAAAAGGCGTGCGGGTACCGCCTCAGGTGGTCGATGTTGAGACCGACCCGGGCAGCCAGATGCTTGACCTGGTCCTCCAGCTCCGTGCCGCTGGCCAGGTTGTGGGTACGGATGGGTTCGGAAATGATGTCGAACACCGGCAACCGCGGGTCCAGGGATGAATAGGGATCCTGAAAGATCATCTGGGCGTAGGGGCGAATGGCCTGCAACTCCTTCTGCGGCAGGGCGGCCATGTCCCAACTCCTCCCCTCGTGGTGGAACCACACTTCCCCGGCTGTGGGATCCACGGCCCGCAGCATGCAGCGTCCCACAGTGGTCTTGCCGCTGCCGGACTCGCCCACCAGGCCCAGGGTTTCGCCCGGATGGATCTCGAAGCTGACATCGTCCACCGCCTTAAGCCAGCCCTGTACGCGGCGGAACATGCCCTTTTCGATGGGGTAGTACTTGCTGAGGCCCCGGACTTCGACCAGGGGTTTGGTCCGCTCGCTCATGCCGGTGCCCTCTCCAGCGTCCCGATGCTACCGTCCTCAAGCTGGATCGAATCACTGTGGAGGAAGCACCGCACCTGATGGCGGTCGGCCACTTCCGCCAAGGCGGGAATGTGGCGGTCACACACCCCCTCCATGACCTCCTCGCAGCGATCGTGGAATCCACACAGCGGCGGCTGGTTGATGGGACTGGGCACCGTGCCGCGAATGGCGGCCAACGGCTCACCCTTTTTGGTATGTCCCAGTTTGGGAATGGACCGCAGCAGCCGCACCGTGTACGGGTGCTGCGGGTTGTAGAAGATCTCCCTCACCGTCCCGTACTCCACCACCCGGCCAAGGTACATGACGGCCACCCGGTCGCAGACCTCGGCGATGACGCCCAAGTCGTGCGTGATGTACAGCACCGACATGTGGAACTCGTCCTGGAGGTCGTTGATCAGTTCCAGGATTTGGGCCTGCACCGTGACGTCCAGGGCCGTGGTCGGTTCATCGGCGATCAGCAGGCGCGGCCGGCAGGCCAGGGCGATGGCAATCATGACCCGCTGGCGCATGCCGCCGCTCAACTGATGGGGATACTCGTTGACCCGCTGCTTGGGGTTGGCAATGCCGACGCGGGCCAGCATGTCGACGGCGATCTCGTCGGCCTCCTTGCGATCCCGGGTCCGGTGCAGGAACAGGGTTTCGCGAATCTGGTTGCCGATGGAGTGGACCGGCGACAGACTGGTCATCGGTTCCTGAAACACCATCGAGATGTCGCGCCCGCGAATGGCCCGCAGTTCGGAACCGGAGAGTGCCGGATCGGCCAAGTCCACCGTCTCCCCTTCAAGCTCCATGTGGATTTCGCCGCCTTCGATTTGCCCGGGCCTGGGCACAATCCGCATGATCGAGTGGGCGGTCACGCTTTTGCCGCATCCGCTCTCACCAATCAGGCCCAGGGTTTCCTGGGGATCCACCGTAAAAGAAACGCCGTCGACAGCCTTGACGACACCGTCGGACGTGCGAAAGTGGGTTTTGAGGTTGCGTACGTCGAGAAGAGGGTTCACGACCGATCCTACTTGTAGGGATCCGCGGCATCCCGCAGACCGTCGCCCAGGAAGTTGAAGGCCAGGACGGTCACCACCACGAACAGGACAGGAGAAACCATCCACGGATACAGCTGGATCGCATTCAGGTTGCCGGATCGTTCCAGCAGCACGCCCCAACTCACGGCGGGGGCGCGGATGCCCAGTCCCAAAAAGCTCAGCGCGGTCTCACCCAGGATCATGCCGGGCACGGCCAGGGTCAGGGCCACAATCAGGTAGCTCATGAAATTGGGCAGCATGTGGACGCGAATGTTGGTCGGCACGCTGACCCCCATGATGCGGGCCGCGGTCACGTAGTCGAGCTCGCGCAACTCCAGCAACTTGCCGCGCACCACACGGGCCAGACCGCCCCAGCCCACCAGCGAGAGCAGGCAGACAATGGCGAAGTAGGTCTTGATTACACCCCAGTCTGGCGGCAGGGCCGCGCTGAGGGCGAACCACAGCGGAATCGTGGGTATCGAAATCAGGAACTCGATCACCCGTTGGATGATCACGTCGACGATCCCCCCGAAGTATCCGGAGATGCCCCCCAGGATGACGCCGATCAGGAACGACACCGTGACCCCGACGAGCCCAATGGTCAGCGAGATGCGGGACCCGAAGATGACCTGGGACATCAGGTCCCGGCCGATGTCGTCCGATCCAATCAGGAACAGGCGGCCGGGCTCCTCGACGGCGAGCAGGTGCCGTTCCAGGGGGATTAGGTTCCAGAGCCGATACGGCTCTCCCTTGCCGAACAGGTGGATGGGATACCGGGCTTCCGGATCAGGGGTGAACTTCAGCTCCAGGGTATAGCTGTCCCTTTCCTTGACCGATCCGTAGACGAACGGCCGTTGCAACCGCCCCTCGTGCGCAAACTGGATGCGCGTTGGGGGATGATAGATGGCTTCCGGGAAGCGCGTGCCCATGTTGTAGGGGGCGATGAACTCCGCCAATATGGCAAAGGTGTACAGGATTGCCAGAATGACCATGCCGACCATGGCCAGACGATGGCGGCGGAAGCGTTGCCGAATCAACTGCCACTGCGACGCAAGATAGTAGCTTTCCTGCTCGCGGGTGGCGGCATTGACCGTGTCGATCACGGTCGGTTCGAAGGCGGACATCGGATGGGTCAGTCGAACACGGGCCTTGCGGGACCGGCTAGTTGACGCGGATGCGCGGGTCCAGAGAGTAGAGCAGCATGTCGGAGACGAAGGTTCCGATCACCGTCAGCGAGGTCAGGAACAGCAACAGGCTGCTGGCGATGAACATGTCCTCCGCCACCAGGGCACTGAACAGCATGGGGCCGACCGTGGGCAGCTGCAGGACCATGTCGGTAATGACCGTACCGGACACGATGGCCGGCAGTTCCCAGCCGATGGTGCTGGTGATGGGATTGAGGGCAACCCGGATCGGGTACTTGAACAGCAGCCGGATTTCGGCCACCCCCTTGGAACGGGCCGTGACCACATACTGCTTCTGCAGTTCGTCCAGCAACGTGGCCCGCATGACCCGGGCCACGCCGGCCGTGCCGGCGGTGCCCACGATGATCATGGGCAGTGGGATGTGCTTGAGCAGGTCCAGGAACTTGGCCCAGCTCCAAGGCGCGTTCAGATACTCGGTCGAGTAGAGGCCGCCGACCGCGCCGCCGGCGTTGAAGATGATCACCATCAGGATCAGGGCCAGCAGGAAGTTGGGCGAGGCCAGGCCCAGAAAGCCCACGATGGTGAAGAAGTAGTCAAGGACGGAGTACTGGAAGACGGCCGACACAACGCCGATCAGGATCCCAACCACATAGGCAAAGGTCAGTGAACAGACCGAAATCAGGGCGGTGACGCCGATGCGCTCGGCCACCAGTTCGGAGACCGGCCGCACCTGCTGGAAGGACCAGCCCAGGTCCCCCTGCAGGACATTGGTGAACCACTTGAAGTACTGGATGTAGACCGGCTGGTCCAGGCCGAACTGGATGCGCAGGGCATCCAGAACCTCCTGCTCCACGACCTGGCCCGTGGCGGCGTACCGCACCGCCAACGTTGTGATGTAGTCGCCGGCCGGCAACTGGATGATGACAAAGGAGACCATGCTCGTCACAAGGATGAGCAGGACCATATAGAGGAACCGGCGCGTCAGGTAGGCCCACATGCCGCCACCCGTTCAGGAAAGGGACAGGGCCGCCGGCTTCACGCGGAAGCCGACGACCCTGTCGTTCGACACAATGCGATTGGGACTATTCGTGGATGAAGGCCACGTCGTTCGGGTACGCGCCGGGCGCGGCCCCGCCAAAGGCCTCGTCCTCGGGGATGTTCTGGACCCGGTTGCTCACGGCCGAAACCGAGGGCGGAGCACTGACGGTGCCCCAGAGGTAGAGGTTCTCAACGTTGATTGTGATCAGCTCGTTGATCTTGGACTCGTACTCCTCCGTGCCCGGGTTGGTGGCAAGCCACTCGAAGGCCAGGTCGTACATGTACTTGATCTGTTCCGGGGGCTCGATGCCCTCGGCGCCTTGGGTGTCAAGCCACTGGCGCCAGACGTAGGACGACATGGCGCAGCAGGACTGCCAGTGCCACGGCGGAATCAGGCGCATCGGGTAGTTGCGGTAGGCGATCAGCTCGGAGCCGCCGTCCGTGTTCCAGATGCCGACATCGTGCTCGTTGGCGACGTAGCGCGACATGAGCGTGTCCTCCGGCACGAACTTGGGCTGCCAGCGGATGCCGATCTGCTTGAAGTCGTCGACCAGCAGTTCCATCATCTCGTCGTGATAACCCAGCCACTCCGTGGCGTACTCGCCCAGGATGGTGATGGGCTCGCCGTTGGGATCGAGCCGCCATTCACCGTTGGCGTCCCATTCCAGGCCCATCTCGTCGAGCAGGGCGTTGGCCCGGTCCACATCGTGCTCCGCGAAGTAGGTGCCCATCCAGTCCTCGTAGCCGGTCCAGATCTCCGAGACCGGGGAGGTGAAGGGCCTGGTGGTGCCCAGGAAGATGGTCTCGCTCAGATCATTGCGGTCGACCGCCAAGGCGTGCGCCTGTCGGAAGCGGACATCGTTGTAGAGCTGGCTCTTGAACTCGTCCTGCGTGGAGTAGTTGAAGGCCACGCCCAGGGCGCTGGAGGTGCTGAGGTTGTCGGTAATGATGACGCGATAGTTGCCGCTTTCCTCGTTGTTCCGCAGCACCGGCAGATCGGTAATCTGGATCTGCGACGGGCCGTAGTCAAACTCCTGCGACATGAACTTGAGCTTCAGCACTTCCGGATCGCCGCCCTGCTGGACCACATTCACGAGTATGCTGTCGATGTAGGGCAGCTGATTGCCGGCCGTGTCGACGCGCCAGTAGTAGGGGTTGCGCTCCCAGGTCACAAAGGTGGCCTCGACATCCTTGAGGATGAAGGGGTTGAGCTGGGGCCGTTCCGGACGCGCGGAGTAGTTCTTGCGCATGTTCTTGTCCGTGAAGCCGCCCACCCAGTCGTCGAAGCCGAGTTCCTGGGCGTTCGCGTCCGCATTCTCGTCGTAGTCCGGATGGAACTGGCCGAGATAGTGGACCGGCGCCACCGGCCGCGATGTGGACCAGGCCACCACGGCCTTGTCGAAGGTACCGTTGAAGTCGTACCGGATCGTGTAATCGTCGACCTTCTCAATGGACATCCATTCGCCGGCCTGGTTCTGGTAGTTGTTGGCGCTGCCGAAGAACAGGCGTTCGTCCTGCAGGATGGTATCGAACCAGAAGACCCAGTCGTCGGCATCAATGGGATCGCCGTCGGACCACTTCATGCCCTGGCGCAGGTTCATGGTGATGCCGGAGCCGTCGTCGTCGATGCTGTAGCCCTCAATGATGTTGGGATGGTACTTGTTCGGATCAGGTCCCGCCTTGGGATCGCCGGTGAACAGGTTGGCCTGCATGCTTTCGGTAAAGCCGGTGAAGTAGGAACCGGCTTCGGGGAAGCCCACCAGCCTGAGTTCGCCGCCGTAGGTGCCGATGTAGCGGGGCGGCCGGATCACAAACGGATTGGCCGGCATGCGGTTCGCCAGCTCCGGCAGATCACCGGATGCGACACGGGCTGCCAGCATGGGTGCTTCCTGTAATCCCGGCAGTGTGTTGCCGGTCTCGGCCTCGTACTCGGCCGGGGTGCTGAACTGGTAGTCGACCCAGGGCTCCTGGTCGAGAGCCATGGGGCCGTCCATCATCTCTTCCGCGGTCTCGGCCATGTCCGCGGCTTCGGCCGGGGCCGGTTCCGCAGCAGCTTCTTCCTCGGCAGCGGGACCGCCACAGGCAGCCAGAACCAGCATGGTTGCCAGTAGCCCAAGCAGGATCAGACGTGTTCGGGTCATGAACAAACTCCTTAGTTGTAGGTGTAGGTAGTGACTCTCTGTCTTCGGCCAGGGCGCGCACCCACGACCGAAAACGGTCCAAACCAGGCAGCCTGTGGCCACCATTCTTCGAATGTCCGCGAGGGAACGCCGGAATGATACCGCAGGCTATGGGCGGGACATGAAAAACGCCAAACGTGAAGTCGGCAGGCCCCAATTCACCGGAATTCCAAGCCAACGTCGCACAGCGGCAAACCCCGGCCAACAGCCCCATGGCTGAGATGGCCGGTATACAATGGCCGGCCGAACCCACATTCCAACCAAGCGGACAGGGACTCCTACCCCATGACCACCGTTGAGGACTATTTGCTGGACGACGCCCGGATGCGGGCGTTCATCGTGAACGGATACCTGAAGTTTTCGCTGCCCATGGACCCGGGATTCCACGAGGCCTGTTATGCGGAGACCGAAAAGGTGTTTGCGGCGCAGGGCAACCCGGGCGACGATGTTTACGACGCGGTGCCCATGCTCAAGGAGGTGTTCGATCATCCACTGGTCGTCGGCGCCCTGACCAGCATCCTGGGCGAGGACTACTTCATGTACCCGCACCGCCACTGCCACCTGACGCCCCCCCGCCGCCAAGCCCAGCACGATCACAAGGACAGCATTCCGGCCGACCATTTCGTCCGGCACCACCGGGTCCGATGGGCCATGGCCTTCTACTACCCGCAGGACACACCGATGGTCATCGGTCCGACCGGCGTGCGGCCGGGAACCCAGTACTTCATCACTCCCGACGCCGCCCGCAAGCACGACGAGATCCCGCTGGTCGCCAAGGCGGGCGACATCATCTTCGTCCACTACGACGTCTGGCACCGGGGCCTGTCCAACAACACCGACCGCAACCGGTACATGAACAAGTTCCTGTTCTGCCGATCGTCCGAGCCGGTCGCGCCGAGTTGGTACAGCGATTCGGACATGTGGATGGGTCCGCAGCATGTCTACAACCACAACGCCGATCCGATCTGGCAATCCATCTGGAACTGGCACCTGGGCCGGACCAACGACGGTGTCGGCGCCAACGGGGCCGATCTGGACGCCCTGGGAACGGAACTCGACCACCCGGACGAACACCGGGCCATGAACGCCGCCTACCGGCTGGGCGCCGCGGGCGAGGACGGCTGCGAGCGCCTCTTCGACTACTGGACCGATGAATCGGTAAACAAGCTCGAGAGCAATGTCACGGGCCGCTTCCGCAATCCGAGCGAGCTCCTGAGCACCCACGGCCTGACGGCCGCCAACGGTTCGTCCGTGGAGCGCCTCCAGGAAAGCCTGGGCAGCGAACACTGGTGGATCCGGGCCAGCGCCGCCGATCGACTCGGCGACATCGGCGTTCCGGCCAGGAGAGCCATCCCGGCGCTCATCGATGCCATGGAGGACGACTCGGAGTGGGTGCGCCGCAACGCGGCGTTTTCCCTGGGCATTCTCGACGACAACGGAACCAGCGCCGCGGTGCTGGGACGGCACCTTTCCGATGCCGCGCCGCGCGTTGCACAGAATTCGTCCCTGGCCCTCTGCAAGATGGCCCGGAACGCCCAGGATGCCGCCGGCGACCTGAAGCAGGCCGTGTCCTCGGATGTGAAGTACGTGAAATCCAACTCGCAGTTGGCACTTCATATCATGGACAGTTGATTCCGGCTTGTGCCGACGGGTTGCCTCTTCGGAGTTGGCCTGTCGCCGACCGTCACACCCGGGCTGCCGGTCCCGACGGCCGCGGAATCCCCCGGAAATGAACAGGGACATCGTCCTGGGTGAACTCGCCGCCCGGACGCGTTTCGATGTCCTGGTGATCGGGGCCGGAGTCAACGGCGCCGGCGTCTTCCGGGACTTGGCGGCCCAGGGCTTGTCGGTCCTGCTGGTGGACAAGGGAGACTTCGGTTCCGGTACGAGCGCGGCATCCTCCCACCTGGCCCACGGCGGCATCCGCTACCTCGAGTACGGCGAGTTCCGCCTGGTGCGCGAGGCCGTACAGGAACGCAACCGGCTGCTGTCCAACGCCGGCCATCTGGTCAAGCCGCTCCCCACGGCCATGCCGCTGCGAACGCGCGGCTCGGGGC
>DAOUIC010000516.1:0-4371 GCA_034428255.1 Anaerolineales bacterium | reverse complement strand
CTGGCTATAAAGCCGGAAGGGATGGAAGATGCTCTGCCGCACCAGGCCGGTCGAACTGGTCAGGATGGGTGCAATCACGTTGACGATCTGGGCCAGGTTGGCCATCTTGACGGTGTCGGCATGCCGGATGAAGGCATTCATCTGCAAGGCCACCACCAGCGCATCCTCCAGGTTGTAGTGCTCCTCGAGGGCCTGGTCGCGATACGCCCGGTACCAGACGTTCCACTCGTCGACGGCCAAGGGGATGGGTTTGAGGCCGTGGGCCAGACAAAGGCCGCGCATCAGGCCGGCGTAGCCTGACAGGCGGGCCTCGATCAGCTCCGACGTGGCCATGTAGGCGTTGAAGTCGGCGGCTCGGTTGCCCACGTACCAGTGAATCGACATGTAGTCGATCAGGCTGGATGCCTCCTCGACAATCAACTGGGCGCGTTCCACAAAGTCGGAGCGCCAGTTGCAGGTGGCCGAAGCCAGCAGCTTGATGGACGGATCGGCCCACTTCATCACCTTGCCGAATTCCTTGCAGACGCGGGCGTACTCCTGTGGCTGCTTGGCGCCGATTTGCCATTCGCCGTCCACTTCATTGCCCAGGCCCCAGTACTTCACGTCGTGGGGCCGCTCCCAGCCGTGCGCGCGACGCAGGTTGGCCAAGGCGGTGTCGTCCCGGCCATTGCAGTACTCCACCCAGTCGTGGGCTTCGCGCATGTCGCCGTCGCCGCAGTTGACCACCAGGTACGGCTCCGTCCCGATGTCGCGGCAGAAGTCGACGAATTCATTGGTGCCGAAGGTGTTTGGTTCCAAGGCTGCCCAAGCGAGATCGTGGCGGGCGGGACGCTCCTCCCGGGGCCCGACGCCGTCCCGCCAGCGATAGCCGGACACGAAGTTGCCGCCGGGGTAGCGCATGATGGGCATGCGCAGTTCCATGAGTGCCTGGCGGATGTCGGAACGCAGGCCGCGGTCATTTGCCAACGGGTGATCGGGATCGTAGATGCCCCCGTTGATGCAGCGGCCGAGATGTTCGGCGAACCCGCCGAAGAGATGGGGATGGATGGCATCCACCCTGCGGGCCGGATCGATGTGGATTGCGTTCATGGCAACGGGTCCAAGACTAAGCGGGCTGCACGGTGATGTTGACGTCGGTTCCGATCAATCCCGCCGTCGTTCGTGCGGATGCAGATCGGCATGGGGATTGATCCAGGTATCGGGCGGCTGTGGCACCGAACCGTCCAACAGAGGATCCGATGTGGACTGCATCCACCGGTCCAGGCGTCCGCGCAGGTCTTCCAGAACCCCGGCATGATCCGGATCACCGGCCAGGTTGCAGGCTTCGTGCGGATCCCAGATCAGGTCGTACAGCTGTTCCCGTCCCGGAGGCCGGTCTTGCAGGCCGTGGTTCACCATCACATCCTTGGAGATGCTGGCGTCGATGTTGGCCATGGGCGCCGTGTCCTGCGGGTCGTAGCGCCGCACGTACTTGTAGCGCTGCGTCCGCACCGCCCGCTTGGGTTCGTAGGCCGCGTGATACGTCACTTCCGAGAAGATCTGGTCGTTGACCTCCTGCGCGGAGCCGTCCACCAACGGCATCAGGCTCGTGCCTTCCAGCCAGTCGGGCGGCTCGATGCCCGCAATCCCGCAGAGGGTCGGATAGAGGTCGATTTGGGATACAAGGCCATCGATCGCCCGGCCGCCGGCAAAGCCGGGTCCGCGCATGATCAACAGCACCCCCATGCCGTGGTCGGTCAACCGGCACTTCATCAACGGGAAGGCCAAGCCGTGGTCCGTGGTCGCAATCACGAGGGTGTTGTCCGCCAGCCCCTGTTCGTCGAGGACCTCCAGGATGCGGCCATAGTAGCCGTCCAGCGTGCGCACCATCGTGGCGTAGGCCGCCATGTCCTCCCGAACCGCCGGCACATCCGGCAATGGTGCCGGCGGCTGCAGAAAGGCCGGATTGATGTCCGCGGCCGGCTCCGGAAACACGCGGTGGGTCTCGCCGTAGCCGATGGCTACGAAGAAAGGCTCGTCGTGATCCCGCCGCAGGTACGCAACCGCCTCGTCGGTGATGCCGTTGCCACCCCAGGTGCGGTCCGTGTACCGCTCGTCGTACCCGAGCAGATCGTGGTTCACGTGCAGGTGCGTGACACCGAACAGGGCCGTCCGGTAGCCGGCACCCTTCAGGGTATGGCACAGGTGCTTGTGCGTGTCCCGCAGGTTGAAGCCCCGGTTGGTCAGGCCAAGCTGGCCGCTGCTGTGGGGACTGGCCCCGGTCAACAGGGCGGCCCGGCTGGGGGAACAGGTGGGTGCGGCATTGAAGGCGTTGCGGAACACCACGCCCTCCTCAGCCAGACGCTGCAGGTTGGGCGTGGGCAACCGGTAGCCGTACGGGCTGATGTAGCGGCCCGTGTCGTGGGAGTGGAGATAGATGATGTTGGGTCTGGACATGGCCCTTCCGGTTACTGACAGTTCGCGAGTGGGGACTACATGGCGGCCAGGTCGTCGAAACCGGCCTGCCGCAGGCTTCGGAGCATCGTTTCGGCATCCGTTGCATCCTGCTCCAGGTTGGGCAGGCGCGGACTCCCGGCATCGATGCCCAGATACTTCACCACCGTATACAGGGCGCCCCCGAACCCATGGTCGATCATGATGGCGGTCACCCGGTTGGCCTTCAACTGCAACTGCATGGCCTCGTCGGTTTTGCCCTCGGCCACCAGGGCCCGCATGCGGACGTAGGCGCCGGGCATGAAGTTCAGGGTTGACCCGATGTTGCCCACGGAGCCGGACAGCACGGCCGCCACGCACATTTCATCCATGCCCGACGACAGGCTCCAGGCGTCCCTGCCGGCCCCGGCATCCAACACCCTGCGGAACTCGAACATGTCCGGCCCGGTGTATTTGCCGCCCGCAAGGTTGGGGATGTCGAGCAGGGCCTCCACCAAAGGCAGGATAGGCACCGACGCGTTGATGACATACATGAAGAACGGCAGGTCCGGGGCCGCAGCCGCCAGTTGGCGGTAGTACGCCTCCACGGCCGCGGGGCTGTTGTACAGGGGCGGGATGATGCTGGCAAAGCCGTCAGCACCGCAAGTCGCCGCATGTTCGGCCAAGCGGAAGGCGTCGCCGGCGGCCATGGCACCCACGTGACTGACCACCGGCACCCGTCCCGACACCTCGTCCAGGACGGTTTCCAGCACCTGTTCCCGGTCCGCGACGGACATGAAGACCCCCTCGCCGGTCGTGCCGTTGACGTAGAAGCCTCCGATCTCCTTGGCCAGGAGATGGCGTGCCAAGGCGCGCAGGGCCGTCAAGTTGGGCCCTCCATCCGGGGCATGCGGTGTCATGAGCGCGGGCCACGCGCCCTGCAGGTGGGTCATAGGAGAAACTGGGAAGGACGGTTGGTTAGAAGTCGACCAGGTGGTCAAGGCCGATGCGTCGGTATTGTTCGGGAGGCGCCTCGGACTCCAGCATCACGCCCACCATCAGGTCCTGCATGCGGCGCTCCTGCTCCGGATCCTGCAGGACCCTGGTCTGGTCGGGGTCGTTCTCCAAATCGAAGAGCATGCTGGGGTGCGGAGGCCGGCCGCGCTGGGCCTGGAATGCCTCCGCCGGAATGCGCAGGATCGGGCAGCCCTTGGTGAAACCAAAGGGACGGGCCAGTTCCGTGTCCTGCAGGTCCTCGGGCCGGAACCGATTGTCCATGCGGGTCGGCATCAGCGTGTAGTCGTAGAGGGGATAGTCGTCCCCCAAACGGTTCCCGCGCATGTAGACGAAGCGGCCATCGGTGACATTGACCTGGCCGCCGAAATGACCGAACAGGACCGCCTCGCGGGTGGCCGCGTTGTCGGCCAGTACCGGCCCCAGGGACACACCCTGGGTATCGGCGGGAATGTCGACGCCGAAGAAGTCGAGCAGCGTGGGGGCCATGTCGATCATCTGCACCAACTGGCTGCGGCTTTCGCCGGCCCGACGGCAGCGGGGATCCCAGACGAAGAGCGGCGTGTTGGCCAACTCGTTGTACCAGGGCGGCACCAGCTTGGCCCACCAGTCCTTCTCACCCAGGAAGAAACCGTGGTCCGTGCAGACGATCAGCATGGTGTCGTCCCACATGTCATGCCGGTCCATCTGGTCCAGCACCTCCCCGAGATACCGGTCGCACATGCTCAGGAGCGCCACGTACTGGTGGCGCAAGTGGCGCACCGTGGCCTCATCCTCCTCCACCTCCCGGTAGGGCGGCCAGTCGAAGTGGTCCCCGTCCCAGTCGCCGGGGTACAGGTCCTTGTAGTGTTGGCTCGTGTAGAACGGTTCATGGGGATCGAAGGTCTCGATCTGCAGGAACCAGTTGTCCTGATCATGGTTGCGCTCGATGAAGTCCAGGCCGGA
>DAOUIC010000515.1:0-4495 GCA_034428255.1 Anaerolineales bacterium | reverse complement strand
ACTGCCGCGCCATCGCCAGGATCGTGGCCGCCGGCGACCTGGACCGCTACCTGGCCTTGCCGCGTCCGGTCCTGTTGCATGTGCTGGCCTCGCGCAGCTCGGTTCCGTCCATGGGCGACTTTGTGTTCGGACTAATCTGGTTCGTGCTCGCAGGCGATGTGACCATCGCACACGGGTTGCGTTTCCTACTGGCGGTTGTGCTGTCGGCCTGCACCTTCACGGCCTCGCTGGTCCTGGCGAACAGCCTGGTGTTCTGGCTGAGGCGGTCCGAACTCCTGGCCGATCATTTCCTGAATGCCATGATCACCTTCTCGCTCTACCCCGGAACGCTGTTCGACGGTGCCGCCCGCGTGTTTTTGTT
The DNA here is from genome assembly GCA_034428255.1 of Anaerolineales bacterium. GTDB lineage: Bacteria > Chloroflexota > Anaerolineae > Caldilineales > Caldilineaceae > Bin34. The sequence goes on along the minus strand of DAOUIC010000515.1, from coordinate 4,134 downwards.
CACAGTGGTTCCGGCCGGGCTGACGGGCGCCCTGCCCGTGGAAATGCTGCGCGACTTCGACGCGGCCACGCTGGGCTGGCTGTGTGCGGGTACTGCCGTTCTGGCCGCCTGCGCAATTCTGGTTTTTCAGGTTGGCCTACGGCGGTACGAAAGCGGCAGTGCGATCGTTGCCCGAATCTGAGGCACAGGAATTTCTGCTGTCGGCCGTCCGTTGCACTCGGACAGCGATTGTAAAACCCATTTGACTAGGTTTTGATAGCGCTTGGGGTTGATGTTGGAGCGGTTGTGCGCCTGCCGATCACCGCGCTTCATCTAGACATCCGGCGTGGATCCATTCCAGGGTGTGGCCGTCTGCGTTGATCCGCACGGCACAGATTTGCAGCATCTCGTCCTCGACTCGACCTTGTCGTCCTCGTCCGTCACCGTGACTGTGGCGGTCCACGTCCAGCTGGTCCAGTCCCGATCCGGCTCGGGGTCGATGGCCCCGGCGGTCTTCAGGGTGCGGGCCACGCTGCGCGTCAGGGTCTCGCCCTGAGCCCGTTCCTTCAGATGCCGTCTGAATATCAGAGAATTTCTGACAACGGATCCCGCCTGAAGGTTCCCAACGACGTTCTGTGCGGCCCTGCAGCGGGGCTGTTGCCCCCAGCCGCGGGGAAATCTGGCTACACCCTTGACGCTGCCCAAGGGCTGGGAATCGGGCCCAAACGGGGTGTTGGGCGGCACACGGTTCGGAGCGGAACCCAGGCTGGTGCGGGCGGGTTGGCCTCGGGGAGCCTCGGGGATCACCTAGAATGTAGGAAGCCCCGGCGCAGAGGCGGCCGAGGCTTCCCGTTCACGGGCGGTTGTGGACTCCGCCCCAGAACCAGCCGACAGGAGGACGAACTCCCATGGCCGAACGCAGTGTACACCGTACTATGAACACCGATACGTTCGAGGCCCTGCAGGCGGCGGGCTTCGACATCAAACAGGCCACCGTGCTGGCTACCGCGATTCCCGACATCGAGCCGCCCTTGGACCGGCTGCGGGCCGAACTGCGCGGGGAAATCCAGGAGTTGCGCGCCGAGATGGACGCCCGTTTCGCGGAGTTGCGGGCCGACATGGAGCGCCGGCTCAACACGCAGACCTGGACCATTGTGGGCACGCTGGTCGCCCTCGGCGCCCTGCTGACGGCCACCAACCTGTGGGGCTGAACAGGGACTCCGCGACCATCCGCCTTTAGCACCTGTAGTCAAAGGCAGTGACAGGAAATAGCGTATCCGCCTGCGCGCGGTCGGGACGCGTCGACCTGGCCCAGATGTCGTCCAGGATTGACCGGGCATCTCCAGCGCTGCGGTCGCTGTTCAAGGGCCGCAGGAGGATGGTCGCAGCCACATAGGCCTGGATCCGATCCACCAGGTGGTCCGATACCATCCGATGGATGCCCTGGGCACGGAGCACCAGTTCAGGATCCGCCATTGGCCGGCGCGGACTGGGGAGCCGGGGCTTGCGGTGCCGCTGGTTGAGGTTGTGGCTGCGGGACCGCCGCGTCCGACAGGCAGAGTTCGGTGCCGGTCAAATCCAAGCCGTGCCAGTCGGCAACCTGCTGCAGCCACGTCTCGAGGGGATTGATGGTGTGCCACCGCGGGCAGTCGGCCATGCGGCAAATTGGGATGCCGGTTGCTATGCCGCCACCACCGTTTCCACCACGGATACCAGGGCTAGGTCGGTGGCATCGACATCGGTCAGGCCCGCGAAGCTCCAGGCATGTTCCCCGACGGCCACCGGGAACATGACCTGCAGACAGCCGAAGTCTGCGTTGCGGCCCGCCCTGTGCAGTCGGTCATCCCCTGCGGGCCTATCCGTCCGTCGCATATTCGGTGCCTGGCCCCGTGCGCAGGTTGACTACGACGCGGGTCACGGTCAGGCGAACCCGTTCAGGCCCCCTTAGAATCGATGTTGACCATCAAGCCGCAGCCGGTACGGCATGAGGAGCCATGCGCGATTTTTCGATCATTCCAGCCACCATGAATCCCGCCGTGGATCCGGATCTGCAGCGGGAAGTCGATTTCTTCATGAAGTGGGGCTATCTCGTCGTGGAGGACGCCATCTCCATGGAGACGGTGGCGACGCTGCGCGAGGCCCTTGACGACTCCATTGGCCACAGGCACGGGGCAGATCAGTTCACCCACCAGCTCCTGGAGGAGGACGATGCGTTCGCCCTGCTTCTGGACAATCCATCGGTCATGCGTTTCATGACCGCCATTCTCGGCAACTGCATCCAGCTTCACAGCGCTACGGCGCGCATCACCCAGAAGGGGGCTCCCGACCAGGATTGGCATCGCGACGGGCCTTGGCCGGTGGATCCCGACGGGACGCCATTCGGGAGCATTCCCGGCCAGATCAACACCGGGTACTATCTGGACGAACTGACCATGGACAACGGTCCCATCGTCGTGGTCCCCGGCAGCCACCGGGCACCCTTCAAGCCGCCCGAGGGCCATCCCCGGTTTCCGGACGAGAAGTTTGTCCTGGCCAAACCCGGTCAGGCCGTCATGTTCAACGGCTGGCTGTACCATCGGGGTGCAGCCAACCGAAGCGGGGCATCACGGCGCACCTGCCTGATGTGTTACCAAAATGCCTGGATGAAGTCGCGCGAGCCGTTCGACGGGCCGCGCGTATCCAAACTCAGGGAACACGGAAGTCCGTTGCAGAAGCTCCTCTTGGGCGGGATTGGAAGCTGGTAGTACACGAATCGTTGGTGTTTTTATGAATTATTGTACAATCTTAGTTAGGCTGCAATAGTCTTGGCTATTGGCAACTGATCCAATGCCTCCCGGATCCAGACCCGGTATGGCCGGATCCGGATCAGTAACAGGACCACCGTCACAACTACCTGCTTGGTCAACAGCGAGTGGGCGGTGTGGCTTTTCACCGAATTGGTATACCGAATTGGTATGATTTGGCATCGTGCATCATAACCATTTTGCTCTCTCGGTGACCGTTCTTGATTCTATCCATCTCATGACAAACCCCGGCCGGGGTATCGATAATGGAGGAGGCGGTTGCGCACGGTGGCTGTCGGCATGGCTGAGCCGCGCTTGACGATGCATCAGGGTTGCTTTGCCGGGGGCTGCTACAGGGCGCAACGCGCCACCTCGGTTCTTGGACACGATAGAGCCGAGGTCGCCCTCTGACGACGGATAGGAGCGCCGAGATGGACGATTCGGGCCAACCTCAGTGGCGATTCCGGCGAATGATGCCGTCGGAAGTCAACCAAGATCCTGTGCAGGGTGAGTTCTTCACTTCCGCTTCGGATTTACCGGAACGCTTTGTTCGCGAGGCGCTTCAGAACTCGCTGGACGCGCGTCAAGGAAACCAACGCGTCCATGTACGCTTCACCTTCAGTGGCAACAGCAATGCCTGCCCGCCCGGCACGTCAACCCGCTACGTTAGTGGACTTGCTCCCCACATCCAAGCGGTCCCAAGCTCCGATGCTGTGGAACGCGATGCTCTCGAAGAGGCGTTGTCTCGATTAAATGGGCCAATGCCATGGGTCACTGTCGAGGATTTCGGTACTACAGGCCTAGATGGCGACATTAAGGCGAACGATCCGAAGGAGCAGGACAACGACTTCTGGGGCTTCTTCCGGAGTATCGGCATCTCGCCCAAGGGTGAAGATGCCGGCGGATCGTGGGGATTGGGAAAGTGGGTTTTCCCCGATGCCTCAATGATCAACGCATACCTCGGCGCGACTCGGCGCGTTGGAGAAGATCGCACATTGCTTATGGGGATGGCGGTCCTGCGTACGCACACCTTGAACGGAATGAAACACCCGCCCTACGGCTACTTTGCCGCTGAGGCGGGTACTCAGGACGACGAGTGGTTGCCGCTGCCTATTGACTCCCAGGATGCCCCGGACTTTGTCGAGCAGACAATCATTGATTTCGGCCTTGACCGGCTGAAGTACCCGGGGCTATCAGTGATCGTGCCCTTTCCGAAGAAGGAACTCACGCCTGGTTCGATCGCGCGCTCGGTCATCACGCAGTACTTCCTACCGGTTGTACGCGGTGACCTCACTGTCGAAATCCAGGCCCCCGGTGAACGGACACGAATCATCAGTGCCGCAACGATCGGTAACGAGGTGGTCGACATCGA
>DAOUIC010000514.1:0-1524 GCA_034428255.1 Anaerolineales bacterium | reverse complement strand
GCGACCGAACTGGCGGGACTGGCGGATCCGGTTGCCGCAGTCGTGCGGCTGGCCAACAACCGGCAGACGTTGGTGGTGACCTGCGGAGACCAGGGGCTGCTGTGGGCCCGCGATGGTGCGTTCGGATCCATGTCCGCCCACCAAGTCGAAGTGCTTGATACCAACGGTGCCGGCGATGCCTTCCACGGCGCATATGCCGGCGCCCTGGCCGCCGGCCTTCCTTGGTTGGAGACCCTCAGATTTGCCAGCGCGACCGCTGCACTCTGTTGCGGTACAGTAGGATCACGCAACGGCCTGCCGCGGCAGGATGCAGTTCATGCCCTCATGCAGGAACAGCCCTTGGAATCACAGCCCATAACGAGGACCAGACCATGACCGCCCGTATTTCCGTCTCCTCATGGACCCTGCATCGAGCGCTGGGTTCCATGTGGCAGGACGGCTTCGATCCCGCCAAGCAAACGCCGCCCAGCCCCACTCGGGAAATCGATCTGCTGGAGCTGCCCGGCAGGGCCGCGGCCCACGGCATCCGCACCTTGGAACTGTGCCACTTCCACTTCAGTTCCCGCGACGAGGGCTATCTCGCGGAACTGGCGGCCGAAGCGGACACGCACAACGTCGAACTGTACTCAATCCTGATTGACGATGGTGACATCACGGCGCCGGAGCCGGCGGTTCGGAACAGGGATACGGCCTGGATCCGCGGTTGGATCGACACGGCGGGCGAACTTGGTGCCAGCGCAGCCCGCGTGATTGCCGGCGATACCGAGCCCGTGCATGCCAACGGCAGCCTGAAGGAAGATCCCAACATCCGGCAAAGTGCGAATGCCCTCAAGGAGCTTCATGCCTACGGGGCTGAACAGGGCGTGAAGATTATTACCGAGAATTTCAAAAAGCTGTCGTTGAAGGCGGATCAGCTGCTGGCCATCCTCGAACTCTGTGACGGCCAAATTACCATCTGTGCCGACTTCGGCAATTTCAAGGGTGAGGACCGCTACGAGGAATTTGCCAAGATTGCCCCTCATGCAACCTCCGCCCATGCCAAGGCCCAGTACACCGATGACGCCGCCATCATCCCGGACGATCTGATTGGGGGCATGCGCGTGCTCAACGAGCACAACTTCCAGGGACCGTTTTCCCTCATCTTCGACCAGCCGATGGCCGACGGCAAGACCGAGTGGGACTACCTGGACTTGATGAAGGGCATCGCCGACCAGCACATTCGGGCTTGAAGCAAGTCGATGCGCGGCGTGCGGAACGCACTGCCCATGGACACTGGAGACCGGTACGCGGCAGCCCAAGGGCTGCCGCGTTTTGGCTCAAGGGACACAGGCCCACGCCAATTGCCGCAACCGAACCAATCAGTTGACCCCGGAGGACCCCAGTGACCGAAACTCGATGGTCGTTTGATGTGGACCAGGCGGATGCGGCTGTTTACGACATCGTCACCTCCGGACCGGGGCCCTCCGGATCCCTGCCCTTGGACGACGACCTGCTCCGCAATGCCCCGTCCGGCGACTTGTTCGG
>DAOUIC010000513.1:0-2775 GCA_034428255.1 Anaerolineales bacterium | reverse complement strand
CGATTCTTCCGTGGTGCGGGTCCTTCCGGTCGGCACGGAAGTTGTCGTTGTTGGCGTCAGCGATGACGGAGAGTGGCTGGAACTGGAGAACGGCACTTGGATTTTCCGCACTCTGGTCACCCGTGAGGGCGATGGGGAGACAGCAGGGGTTTCGATAGTCGAGAATGCGGGTGCAGACGCCTCCGATGAGGCCGTGCCGGAGACGGGTTCGGCTCCTGCCACCGATGCTGTCGCCGCAACGGAACCCATAGGGAACGGACCTCCCGAGTTTCGACCCGAGGCGGACAGGTTGGCGGAGCTGCGGCTCCATATGCTGGAACTCATCAATCACGAGCGTTCGTTGAGGGGTCTGGAAGCGGTGGTAATGGCGTACAACGAGGGTGCCCAGCTTCACGCGGAAGACTTGGTGGAAAATCAGTACATGTCGCACTGGAATCTGCGCGGTGAGACTCCGTCCATGCGTCACACCTGGGCCGGAGGTCACGACTACAGTGTCGAGAACCTTTCCTTCAAGCGCGTCGTGGATGCCCCGGCCGGCTTCTGTGCACCTCCCGTTTCCGAACAGACTCTTGATGGCATGATGGCAGGACTTATGGACAGTCCCGGCCATCGGGACAACATCCTCCGTCCCCACCACCGGGAAGTGAACATCGGCATCGCCAACAGCTGCCATGACATGGTGATGACGCAAGTGTTCGAGGGGGAGTATGTTCGATTCAGCCTGCCCCCGGAGTTGGCGGGAGGCAGGCTGGCGATGGCGGGCCGGGTTACACCGGAGGTGAATCTGAACGACCGGACCAACGTCGTGGTGACCTGGGATCCTCCCTTGGTCGATTACACCCGGGGCCAGGTTTCCCAGACATTTTGCTATTCACCCGGAAGGCCGGTTGCCTACATCCCCCGGCCCCTGTCTGCCGGGTTTTATTGGCTGGACGGGGAAAGCCGAGAGATGGACTGGGAACGCTGTCCGGCCCCGTGGGATGCCGATTCGAACTTGCAGTTGCCGGGAAACGAGGACGAAATCGGCCAGCTGCGCCAACGGATCAGGGACGGCTTTTTGATCCGCAAGAGAGTTGACGTGGCACTGGTGACAGCCGACATTTGGCAGGTGGAGGCGGATTCGTTCCGCATTGAGGCCGACCTGAACCGGGTCATCCAAACCCATGGTTCCGGCATCTACAGCATGGTCCTGTGGGGTGAGGTCGATGGAGAGTCGGTAGCGCTGACCACGTATGCCATCAAAGTGGCCGGATAGGGCACCAACAGGGTGCGAATCTGCCTTTCCTGTACGTTTCAATTGACATTTGAACAAACATTCATATAATCATGGTTCTGCTGCTGAACCGAACTTTGCGCTCTCACTTGATCCTTGTCCGATATCCCGGCCTACCGTCTGCTTCGGCTCATGGGCGCAACCGGATGCATCCGCAGTTGGCGTCTGGCGCGGACCGCGTGTCCGAGTCAGGCGGCATGGACGGGCGGTGCATGCCGGGTTCAGTGGCGGCGGCTGGAGCAGGCGGGGTACATCATGGCAGCGTCCTCGGGTGGCGCGCCGTTGCGCTGGCACTTCCGTCAGGGCCGAGGCCGGCCGCTGTACAACCTAACTCCTGCCGGCAGGGACTGGTGCCGGCAACGGTGCGATGCCGAACCGGTGCCGTCGGAGCTGTCTTGGGTACTGGCGCATCATGTGTCCGTTCGCCATGCGGTTGCGATTCTGGAAGCCCGGGATCATCTGCTGTCCCTGGGCGTTCCGGTGGATGACCAGCCTCCGCCTTGTCCCGAACGCGCAACCGCTCCTTGGGGCATTCGTTCCGAACCGGATCTGGCTGTGTATTACAAGGAGCGGGTATGGCCGGTTGAGGTCCAACGGGATGTCCGCATGGGCAACCTGTCCAAGTGGGCCAAGTCCCTGGAACTGTTCCAGCGGCTTGTGCTGGTTACCTTCTGCGTGGACCGACTTGAGCGGCAGCGTCGCATGTTGTCCGAGGCGAGAGCGCAATGCCGGTTGCCCGACTATCCCGTGCTACTTGCTTCCCTCGAAGGGTGGGAGGACGGAGACAGGCAATTCCTGTCCGTGTGACCTGGTGTTGCACCACCATCGAGGGGTGGGCCGGACCGGACTTCGATCTGATCACGGAACAACACGTGTCTTGCGTGACGGGACGCAACCACGTTGGGAATATGGCTTGGCCCATTGGTCTCCGGTGCCGGTTTGGCGGTGCCAGAACTGGAGTGCGATTAAAACGTCCAATGCAAATGCAATCCGATCGAAAACGACTTCCTTGGTGCCGGCAGGCTGGATGTGCATGTGCCAGGACGATGGGCAGGTAGACTCCTACGACCGATCATCGAGAGGATTGCTGACGCCATGGCCGACCAACCCAACATCATTTTGATTCTCAACGATGACATGGGATTCTCGGATTTGGGCTGTTACGGCGGGGAAGTGGACACCCCCAACCTGGACCGTTTGGCGGCCCGGGGCCTCCGCTACAGCCAGTTCTACAACACCGCGCGCTGTTGTCCGTCGCGCGGGTCGCTCCTGACCGGCCTGTACCCCCATCAGGCGGACATCGGCCACATGATGGGCACGCACGGGTTGGATGGGTACTTGGGCGATCTGAGTCCCAGATCGGTCACGATTGCCGAGGTCCTGAAGACCGGTGGCTACGCCACATTCATGTCCGGCAAGTGGCACGTGACTCGGTTTGTGGAGAGTCCCAGGCACAATTGGCCCTGTCAACGGGGCTTCGACGACTTCTACGGCATCATCAC
>DAOUIC010000512.1:0-9400 GCA_034428255.1 Anaerolineales bacterium | reverse complement strand
GTCGCACTCGGCGATGGTGATGCCCATGGGCTTTTCCAGGTAGACCGCCACGCCCGCTTCCAACGCGGCTCCGGCATGGCTGCGGTGCAGGTAGTCCGGCGAGCAGACGAACACGGCATCCAGGTCCTGTCCCAACAGGACGTCGGGACTGTCCGTTGTCAGAATGTCCTCTCCGTATGCGGTCCGACAATCCTGCAGAACCTCGGTGCGGATGTCGCATACGGCCGTGATGCGCGCTCCGTGGCCCGGTTTGTGGGCGTGGGTCGCCAGCCTGCCTCGGCCGCCGGCTCCAATCACGCCGATTCTTAGATCCGCCATGACATCGCTCTCCGTTGGCGTCCGCCGAAATGCGCATCAAGGTGCTGTGCGGCGGACATTGGTGTGGCGGATTCCGGGTCGTTGCCCCGTGGTTTGGGCCGCGAAGATCCTGTCGGCGGTATCTGCGGTCCGGCCCGGACAGTTCCCTTATAATGGCAGGTTGCGCTGTCGCATCCAACAGGAGCCCCGTTTGCCGGGGCCATGCCATGAACCTTGAGCTCATTCCCTTCGGCCTGACCTACGACGACGTCCTGCTGATCCCGCGCCGGTCGCGCATCCGCTCCCGGCTGGACGTGGATCTCAGCACCCGTTTGACCCGGAACCGGGACATAAGGTTGCCGGTGGTGGCCGCCAACATGGACACGGTCTGCGAAGGCGACATGGCACGTGCCATGGCGGAGATGGGAGGGATTGGCATCATCCACCGCTTCATGACCTCCAGGCATCAGGCCGACGAAATCGCCCGGGTCAAGGATTCCGGTCCGGACCTGCTGGTCGGCGCTGCGATCGGAACCGACCGGGACATGCTGACGCGCATGGAGGCCTGTGTGCAGGCCGGCACCGACGTGATTGTGCTCGACATCGCGCACGGTCATTCGGAACATGCCATTGCGGGCGTGCAAAAGTGCAAGGAGCGCTTTCCCGAGGTGGATCTGATTGCCGGCAACGTGGCCACGGCCGAGGGCGCCCTGGACTTGGCCGATGCCGGCGCCGATGCCGTCAAGGTGGGGGTCGGACCCGGCGGTGTCTGCATCACCCGTCAGGTCACGGGGGTCGGCGTGCCCCAGCTGACCGCCCTGCACAACGTCCTGCAAAGCGGCATCGACGTGCCCATCATCGCCGACGGCGGCATCCGGACGGCCGGCGACATTGCCAAGGCGCTGGCCACCGGGGCCGACACCGTGATGCTGGGCAGCCTGTTGGCCGGCACCAAGGAAAGTCCGGGCGACGTGGAGCAGTCCAGCCATGGTCTGGTCAAGCGCATCCGCGGCATGGCGTCCCGGGAAGCGGTGGAGGACAGGGCGGAACGGTTGCGCGAGCAGCTGGATGCGGAGTACTTCGAAATGCGTTCGCCCGAGGGGGTTGAGAGCACCGTGCCCTACAAGGGCCTGGTGGGCAAAATCATCGGCAACCTGATGGGCGGCGTGAAGAGTTCCTTCAGCTACCTCAATGCCGAAAACATCCGGGAGTTTCAGGAGAACGCGGCGTTCATTCGGGTATCGCCGGCCGGACTGCGGGAAGGCGAACCGCATATCGACGCCGTCTTCTAGCCCGGCCGGGTCGTCAGAATTCGTCGCCGCCGAGCAGTGACAGCAGGTGGTTGAGGTCGGCATCGCTGTAGAAGCTGAAGGTGAGGCGGCCCCGGCCCGTGGGGGAGCGCTTGATGGCAACCCGGGTGCCGAAGCGTTCCTGGAGTCCGCGCTCGAGGCGGCGGACTTCCGCAACAACCTCCTTGTCCTGTTCGGGCTCAACGGCCTGGGGTTCCTCGTCGGACGGTGCATCCGGCTGTGTTAAGGCTCGGCACAGGTTTTCCGTCTCGCGCACGGTGAGATCGTCGTCCATCACCTGTTGAAGCGCGCGGATGCACGTTTCTTCATCGGTCACCATCAGCAGAGCCCTGCCGTGGCCGGCGGAAATGGCTCCTGTCTCGAGTGCTTCCCGCACAGGCTGCGGCAGGTTCAGCAGCCGCAGGGTGTTGGTCACGTGCGTGCGGTGGAAGCCGATGCGCTCGGCGATGTCGGCATGGGAGAGCCCGTGTTTGTCGGCCAGCAGCTTGAACCCGGCGGCCTGTTCCAGGGGCGACAGGTCCTCCCGGTGCAGGTTTTCGATGAGGGCCAGCAAGATCCCTTCGTCGCGGTCGGCCGTGCGAATCAACACCGTGGCCGTCTTCAGGCCCGCCTGTTGCAACGCCCGCCACCGGCGTTCCCCGGATATGAGCAGGTAGCAGCCCCAGCGGTCCGGATCCGTGCGCACCACCAGGGGTTGCAGCAGGCCATGGGTGCGGATGGAGTTCGCCAGGACACTCAGTTCCGCCTGGTCGAAGCGGACGCGCGGCTGCTCGGGATTGGGGCGGATGCGGGTTACCGGCACGTCCAGTTGAATGGACACTTCGTCGGGGGCCGCGTCGTCACGGTCGCCCGAACGGTTGAAAAGGGCATCCAGGCCGCGGCCCAGGCCGGCCCCGGTACTGCGGAAACGTTGACTCTCGGTCATGGGTGCACCGGTGCTGGCGGCGGGTTGGCAGTGTTGGCACCGCGCTCAATGCGCGCCCGAAACTCCGCTGTCCACAACTGGTAGGCCAGCGTGCCGCTGCTGACCGGATCGTAGAGGACCGCGGGCAGGCCGTGGCTTGGCGCCTCGGCCAAGCGAACGGCGCGGGGAATTACGGTTTCGTACGTGTCCTCGGGGAAATGCCGGCGCATCTCCTCCACCACTTCGCGACTTAGGCGGGTCCGGGCATCAAAAAGTGTAAGCAGGAACCCGGCCAGTGACAAGTCGGGATTGAGGGATTGACGCACCCTGCGCACGGAGTCGAGAATGGCCGCGACCCCCTCCAGGGCCAGGTACTCGCACTGGACCGGCACGACCAGCAGGTCGGCGGCCACCATGCCGCTGATGGCCAGCAGTCCCAGACTGGGGGGGTTGTCGATCACGATGTAGTTGTAGCGTGTCTGGCAACCGGCCAGTTCCCGTGCCAGGCGCAGTTCCGCGTCGGCATTATGGCGGAGTTCGAACTCCAGGGCGGCCAGATTGGGGCTGGACGGCAACAGGTCCAGGTTGGGGATCATCGTGGGACGGCAGGCCGACGCGGCGTCGGTGCGGCCCGTCAGGACCTGGTACAGGTCGCCGGCATCGTCCTTGGCCGAAGTTCCCAGACTGCTGGTGGCATTGCACTGGGGATCGTTGTCCACCAGCAGCACGGCGAGATTCTGTCGGGCCAGAAAACTGCCGAGATTGACGGCCGTGGTGGTCTTGCCGACGCCGCCCTTTTGGTTGGTGATGCACACCCGATGCCTGATCATCGTTCGGGTTCCGTTGCGGGATTGGCCTCCAGCCAGGCCAGCACGGTCCGGCGGTCCGGAATGCCACTTGCGCCCACGCCTTCCACCCCCATGGAAGCCGCGGCGTTGGCAAACCGCGCCGAACTCCACAAGGCGCCGGTTTCCGCGTAGCGGATCAGGAAGGCCGTGGCGAAGATGTCTCCGGCTCCGGTCGGGTCCACTTCGCGGGCGGGTCGCGGCGGCACGTGGCGGCGAACAACCCGTCCGTGGCGGCGGATGAACAGATCGCTGCCGCGCCGGTGGTTGGACAGGAGGACGACGGGCACGCGGGCCAACAGGGGATCAAGGCGCGACAGGTCATGATCCAGATCCTCGCGCGAAAGGATCAGAATGTCGAGGTGGGAGAGGCTGTCGTCCGCCTCGGGCCAAACACAGGCCTCGACGCGGCCGTCCGGTGCGATGTGGCGCAGCCAGCCCTGGGCTCCGCCGGCCTTCAGGGTGCCGGCGGCAAACGAAGCCGGCAAATCGCTGGCAATTTCCTGCATGATCGGGCACAGAAACACGGCCTCGGCCCGACGCTGACGGGGGGACAAATCCCGGCCGCCAATCGGGGCCGCCGGTTCAAAGCACAACTGGGTGCGCACCTCGCCGCGGTATTGGTTGACGAAGGTGGTCGTCGTGTGCGACGGCAGCACGGTCCAGTGTGCCAGTTCCGTCAAGTCCGACAGGTCCTCGTCGTGTGCGACCCTGGTCACGGCTTCCGCGGCCACCCCCAGGGCGTGGCTGGTATGGGCGGCATAGGTGACGGAACCGCCGTGAATGAAACGGCTGCGATCGGATTCGTCGAGATCGCGGGTGACATTTCCCACGAGCAACAGGCGCGGCGGCGCCTGCCTGTCCGGGGGCATGGCCGGCCGACTCATCGAACGCTATGTCCGGCGGGACCGATTGGCGCTTACTTGAGCAGGATGACAACCCGGCGATCCGACCCGGTGCCCTCGCTTTCGGTGTAGACCTCCGGGTGGTCCTTGAGGGCCACATGCACGACCCAGCGCTGGCGCTTGGTCATCGGTTCCATTTCCCAGGGCCGGCCCCGGTGCACGACGTCGTCGGCGGTTCTGAGGGCTCGTTCCTGGAGTGCGGCATCCTGCTTGAGCTGGTAGCTGTCGATGTCCAAGTCCAGCTTCGGACAATCGCGCGCCAGCCGACGCATCATGGATACCAGGGTCCAGTGCATGCTTTGCAACGTGGCGCCGCGGCGGCCGATCAGCCGTCCGAGGTGTCGGCCTTCGACGAACAGGGTCAACCGGTCGGCGCTCTCGCGGGCATCGGCGGTCCAGGTTCGTTTCACCTGGAAGTCCTCCACCCCCATGTACTCAAGCATGCGGGTGAGGGTTTCGATGGCAATGCGCTCGTTGTCCTCCTGGCCGGCCGGTGTCGGCACGGATTCGTCGTAGTCGTCGGTGCGCACCGTTTCGCGGGCGTTGCGCTGGCTCCGGGTTTCCGGGTCCAGGGTCCGTTGGCCACGATCATCTCCGGATGTGCGCGGTGCCCGGTTTTCCCGGGCCTGTTGTCGACCCTTGCCGCGCCGGTTGCGTCGGCGCCGCGGACGGCGGTCGGAGCGGGTGCCGGTATCCGGTTCCGTTGCGATGGGCGCCGCCTGCGGTTCGCGCAGCGGCGGCTCCTCCTCTTCGTCCTCGGTGTCCCAGTCGTTCCATTCCTCGTCCGCCGCGGGTTCGGGCTGGCCGACGACTTCCTGTTGGTCCTCGAAGTCCAGTTCTGCGGCCAGGTCGTCCAGGCGGCTAATCCGGACCAACGCTTCGACGCGTCCCAGGAACTTGCGCCGCGGATGTTGCAACACCTCGATGTCTGCTTCTGCGCGGGTTAGGCCCAGTACGTGCAGACCCTCGGCGATGGCGTCGTCAATGGTGCGCCCGCTGAACTCTCCGCTGTCACTCATCGCTGTCTATCCCCTTTTCTTTCTGCGCTTCTTGCGTCGTTTACGTGCCGGGCTCCCGTTGGCACCGGCGGGAGTGGATGCGGCCCCTTCGGCCACGGGCGGATAGGCCTCCCGGTGGGAGTGGTTGCCGGAGGCGGAGGCCGGACTTGCCGCGGTTGCGGCCTGTCCGGAACCCGTGTTGACGGCCGGTGCGTCCGTCTTGGCCTGCATCTTCGCCATGACGTATTGCTGGACCAGCTGGATGATGTTGCCGGTGACCCAGTACAGGGAAAGACCGGCCGGCACCTGCAGTGAGAAAAAGCCGAACATGACCGTCATGATTGTACCCATGGATTTCATGGTTCCGGCCTGGGTGCTCGTGCTCCCGCCCATGGTCGGATTGGTCATCTTGGTCATTACGAACTGGGTGATTACCAGGAAGGCCGGCAGCGACATGTAGGCCAGCAGCTGCACGTAGTCGCCCTGCGAAAAGGCGGTCGTGATCCAGCCCAGGCCGCCCGTGAATGCGGGGAAGCCCAAGTCGGGGATCCAAAAGAAGGAGGCATTGTCGAGCTCCGGTCCCAGGACCACCAGGGCCGAATAGAGGCCGAACAGGATGGGCATTTGCACGACCAGCAGCATGATGGGCAGGCAGCCGCTCAGGGGGTTGATGCCTTCCTCCTCGTACAGCCGCCGCTGTTCCCGCATCAGGCGGTCGCGGTCCTTGCCGTATTTCTTCTGGAGTTCCTGCAGCTTGGGCTGCACGTCCTTCTGGCTTTGCATGCCCTTGATCTGCACGTAGGTCAAGGGCAGCAGCACCACCCGGATGCCGATTGTGAAGAGGATGATGGCGTAGCCCCACGGGTACTCGGACTGGTTGTCCTTGAGCCAGTCCGACAGGCTGATCAGCACCCGTGCCAGGGGCCAGACCACCGCGGTTTGCCAGAATCCGTCCGGCTCCACGACGCGCACGTCCACACCCTCGCGGGCGACGCCGCAGCCGGCAACCAGGAACGCGGCCAGCACCAGCAGGGCGATCAGCGGAATGTGTTTTCTGTTCATGGTGTTTGGAACCGTATCGATCAGGGTACCGGATCCGCGCCGCCCTTGTGGAAGGGATGGCACCGCAGGATGCGCCCCAGTCCCATCCAGCCGCCGCGCCACAGGCCGTGACGCTGGATTGCTTCAATCATGTAGTGGGAGCAGGTGGGGGAAAACCGACAGGTGGGTCCCAGCAGCGGGGACACGAAGCGTTGGTACAGACGAACCGAGAAGATGGCGAACCTGGCCATGCGCACCGGACGTCAGCAGCCGTCCGCACTGGCCGACGCACGGGTGTCGGCGAGCTGCAGGTGCAGGCGCTCCACCAGCTGCAGCGCGGCCTGTTCCAATTCCCAATAACCGGCCCGCGGGGCTTCGGCGCGGCAGATCACCACGATGTCGTAGCCGGCGTGCAGCCGATTCAGGTTGAGACGGAAAATGGCTCGCAGGCGCCGCTTGAGGCGGTTGCGCACAACGGCGTTGCCCACGCGTTTGCTGACCACGAAGCCAAACCGATTGTGGGGCAGGTGATTGGCCAGGCAACACAGAACCAGCAGCCGGTTGCGGCGGCTGCGTCCCGCTCTGCGGACGCGGGCAAAGGAGTGTTGGTCCCGCAGGCTGTACTTGCGTTTCATGGGGGTGCGGACTCCCGTAGAGGGGCGCGCACCGGCTAATGAATGGACTTGCGGTGGGTCAACTGAACGGCCAGCCGCTTGCGGCCGCGCAGGCGTCGCCGCTTGAGTATGTTGCGCCCTCCCGGCGACATCATGCGCTTGCGGAAGCCGTGCGTGCGCAGGCGCTTGCGTACTTTGGGTTGCCAGGTTCTCTTGGGCATGGCGAAGGGGTCGCGGAGTGGGCGGAAGGACCGTCGACACGGTCATTGTTTCCGAACAGACAAACCGGAAGTATAGGCCCGTGCACGACCTCGGTCAAATCCAAACGCCCCCGGGAGCATGCGCTGCCGTCCGACGCGGCTGCATTCGAGGCCCAATCGATATGCCGGCTCCGGTGCTAGACTGACTGTCAACGGCCTTGCCCACCGGTGCACGGGAAGGGATCAGGTGGCTGTGCCACCCGGTACGGGGCCGGCGGGCGGCATGGAACCAGCAGCCGAACGCAGCGCAGTTATGGCTTCATCGAATTGGTCGCCGCGGGACGATCAGGGACGTTTCGCGGAAGTCGCGGTTTTTGTGCCGGTCCGGCCGCACTGGCGTCAAGGCAAGGCGGAGGTGCCGTCGGGCGAACAGCCCCTTGCAGAGCGTCTGCAGCTGTTTCACTACGGTGTCCCGGATGATTTGCGGTCGCGGCTGGCACCGGGCCATGTGGTGCGCGTTCCCTTCGGTCACAGGACGGTCAAGGGGGTGGTCATGCGGCGCTCCTCAACCAGTCCGGTGGCCACGCGCCTCATCCTGGATCTGGTTCAGGACAAACCTGTGCTTGCCCAGCGGCAACTGGAGTTGGCCGGATGGATGGCCACCTTCTACGGAGCCCCGCTGTCTTCCTGTCTGTCCCTGTTCGTGCCGCCGGGCCTGTTGGGCCGGAACCAGGACCGCAGGCCCATGGGACCTCGCATGGACTGGTACCTCCAGCTGGCCGTCGAGGACGAGGACCTCGTTCCGAGACTGCTTCAAGCCGGACGGGTCACGCGTCCGGTGAGGTTGCTGGAGACGTTGGATGGCCTGCGACGAGCCACCGGACGTACGGCGTTGTCCCGTGCCGAACTGCAAGAGGTGGCCGGCAAGGGCCACGGTCCGGCGCTAAAGACCCTCGCGGACAAGGGGCTGGTTGCCGTGGTTGACGGGGCCGTGCACTTCACGCTGGAGCCGGCTGCCGTCGTGCAGGCCCGGCTTGCCCTGCGCGGTTCGGGTCGCTGGCTGCCGCCCCTGCAGGCCTTGTCCGGCATGGGCGGGGGAGCTTGGAAGTCCGATCTGTCCGGCGAATTCCGCGACCTGGAAACCTGGCGGCGCCTGCAGGGGCATGGCCTGGTGTTCCTGGATCACCGGCGCCGGCCGCGGGATCCGTTGGCCGGTGCCGCCTATCCGCGGACGCGGGCCGTTCCGCTGACCGGCGAACAGGAAGCTGCGTTGCAGGTGGTACTGGCTGGTGACAATGACGCGTCGCGCCGTGCCTGGATGCTCCAGGGCGTGACGGGCAGCGGCAAGACCGAGGTATATCTCCAAGTGCTCGAGGCGTGCCTTGACCAGGGACGGCAGGCGATTGTCCTGGTGCCTGAGATTGCCCTGACGCCCCAGACCGTGAGTCGGTTTGCCGGACGGTTTCCGGGCCGGGTGTCCGTCATGCATTCGGGATTGACCCCCGGACAGCGGTTCGATGTCTGGAACGATGTGCTGGACGGCAAGGTGGACATCCTGGTGGGCGCGCGCAGCGCCCTGTTTGCCCCGATGCCCAACCTGGGTCTGATCGTGGTGGACGAGGAGCATGACGACTCCTACAAGCAGAACGCCGAACTGTGGGGAGGCGCCACGGTGTTCTACGACGCCCGGCGGGTGGCCCTGCGGATGAGCGAGTCCCTCCCGGTCCGCCTGCTCATGGGATCCGCCACGCCGTCGCTGCAAACGCTGCATCGGGTGGAGCAGGGCACTGTCCGTCGGCTGCGGCTGCCGCACCGCATTCATGCCGCCGGCCGCGGAGTGGTCCGGGCGGAACTTCCGCCCATTGAGCTGGTGGACATGCGCCAGGAACTGATGGCGGGCAACCTGTCGGTGTTCTCGCGGCTGCTGCAAGGCCAGTTGGCGGCGGCCCTGGAACGGCGCGAGCAGGCCATCCTGTTTATTAATCGGCGGGGTACGCGGACCTTTGTCATGTGCCGCATGTGCGGACATGTGATGGAGTGCACCGCCTGCACGAACGTCCTGACCTGGCACAGCGACATCGAGCGGCTGCAGTGCCACACCTGCGGCCGTGAGTTCTCCAACCCCTCGCAGTGTCCGGCCTGTGGCGACGGGCGCATCCGTTATTTCGGCAGCGGCACCCAGCGCATTGCAGCCGAACTGAGCAATCGGTTCCCGGGAGTGCGCGTTCTGCGGTGGGACGCGGACAGTGCCGCAGGGCAGGGCGGCCACACCCGCATCATGGATAG
>DAOUIC010000511.1:0-7983 GCA_034428255.1 Anaerolineales bacterium | reverse complement strand
ATGTCCGGATTGCCGTTGGCCCCGAGACCGTCCCAGCGTTGCTGGTCGGTGTAGAGAATGAGGATGTTGGGATGCTGCATGGGCTTGTGCTTCCGCTGCGGGTTGGGGTTGGATTGTAGCCACCAGCCTGCGGGGTTGGCTGAAGGGGACGGTTGCTACAATGGGGCTTCTCCGTCCAAGGACAGATCCTCGCGGATGCCCTCCGACCGTCCCCACATCATTCTGATCATCACGGATCAGCAGCGCTACGACACCATTGCCGCGCTGGGCTTTCCCCACATGGATACGCCGCACCTGGATCGGATGGTGCAGGAGGGAACCGTCTTCACCAACTGCTTCGTGAGCGCGCCTTCGTGCGCCCCCTCCCGGGCCAGCCTCTTCACCGGACAGTATCCCCACACCACCGGCATCCATCGGAACGCGGACCACTGGAAACATGCTTGGGTCGAGGACCTGGCGGCCGGCGGTTACCGCTGCATCAACATCGGCAAGATGCACACGTGGCCGTACGATACGCCACTGGGTTTCCACGAGCGGTACGTGGTGGAGAACAAGGACCGCTTTCTGGAGGAACGCTACTGGTTTGACGAATGGGACAAGGCCCTGCGCGCGCG
This sequence comes from Anaerolineales bacterium, assembly GCA_034428255.1. Taxonomy (GTDB): domain Bacteria; phylum Chloroflexota; class Anaerolineae; order Caldilineales; family Caldilineaceae; genus Bin34. Next base: position 7,369 of record DAOUIC010000511.1, on the reverse strand, counting down.
GGGCCTGACCAAACAGCAGCGGGTCCTGTACCGACAGAGGGAGGATTACAAACGCAGTCTGGGGGCTTTCGACTGGGAGCTGCCGGCGGACATGCACTCCGACAATTTCGTTGGCGACCTGGCGGCTTGGTGGTTGGACAGCAAGCCCCGGTCCGAGGAACCCCTGTTCCTGGAGATTGGTTTCCCCGGTCCCCACCCGCCCTACGATCCGACCCCGGAGGCTGCACAGCCCTACCTGAAGAAGGATTTGCCGATTGCGCCTGTCTCACAGGCGGACTTGGACGGCCAGCCGCCTCCATTTCAAGCGATGCGCCGCCACAACACGGAGGTCGACCACGACTCGGTGGTGCACATCGAGGATCCCCCGATCGAACTGCGCCATCGGCAACGGGCCTACTACCTGGCCAACGTATCCATGATCGACCATCAGGTGGGCAACATCCTGGACGCCCTCGAGCGCAACGGCTACCTGGACAACGCCGTGGTGATCTTCACCTCCGACCACGGCGACTGCCTTGGTGATCACGGCCACAGCCAGAAGTGGACGATGTACGAACAAATCGTGCGCGTCCCGCTGTTGGTCTGGGCCCCGGGCCGGGCCGCGCCCGGCCATTCGGTGGACGGACTCTGCCAGCAAATGGATTTGGGTCCGGCCATCCTGGAGTGGGCCGGCCTGGAACCCGACCCGGACATGGAGGCCGTCTCCCTGGCGCCGGCCCTGTCCGGAGACTCTTGGACCGGCCGCGATTATGTCTACGCGGAGCACGGTCGGGACGGCATTCTGCAGGAGGCCGAGTTTATGACCATGGTCCGCAGCCCGCGCTGGAAGCTTGTCCATTTCGCCGGCGAGGAGTTCGGCCAGCTCTTTGACCTGGAGAACGATCCTCTGGAGGAACACTGCCTCTGGCATGATCCAGGGGTTCAGGCCGTGAAGCAGTCCCTCCTGGACGAACTGCGCGAGTGGCATATCCGCAGCGCAGTCCACACCAAGGACTGGTTCAGTCGCTGGCGCTGAATGGATGCCCGCCCAATTCACCACCACCCCGGTCCATGACTTTGCAAGGGCGCAGGAACGCCTTTAACGGCCTTGAGATCGACGGCGAGGCCATTCCCGACAGGGAGGTGGAGTTGCGCGCCCTGCTTCCCTCCAGGATGGCGCAGTGGCGGGAAACCGGACTGAGCCTGATTTGGCTCAGGGTGCCGCTGGCCAAGTCCTTCGCCATTCCGCCGGCCGTGGAACAGGGGTTCGTGTTCCATCACAGCCAGACCGATTACGTCATGCTCACCTGTGCCCTGGAGCCCGGGGCGTTCATACCGCCCTATGCCACGCACTTCGTGGGTGCGGGCGGAGTTGTGCTGGACGACCGACAGCGGCTGCTGGTCGTCACCGAGCGTTTCCGGGGTAATCGGTCCGAGCCGTTCTGGAAACTGCCCGGCGGCCTGTTGGATCCCGGCGAGCATCTGGAGGCTGGGGTGCGCCGCGAGGTACTGGAGGAGACCGGCATTGAGACCCGGTTCGACAGGCTCGTGGTGGCTTGGCACAACCATCGCTACCAGTTTGGCAAGTCCGGGTTCTACATGGTGTGTCGCCTGACCCCGCTCACGTTCGACATTTGCAAGGACGACTTCGAAATCGACGATTGCCGATGGATGCCCCTGCAGGAGTATCTGGCCAGCCCGCATGTGGCCAGCTTCAACCGCGTGATTGTCGAAGCAGCCGTGGCCAACCCGACCCTGGCCGAGACCGTACTGCCCTTCTATCCGGATCCGGACCGGCACGAGTTCTTCTTTCCGCCGGCTCCGTGGCCGCTGGTACCCGAGGCCGCGCCATGAGCCTGGCGGGCACGATCAACCAGTATGAAGGTGTCGAGGTTGATCCGGCGTCCCTGCCGGAGTCCGCGGTCCGGTTTGCCGAACTGTTGCCGACATCCCTGCAGGAGTGGCGGCAGGCGGGCTGCCGGCTGGTCTGGCTCAAGGTGCCGCTGGCCCGCGCTGCGTTGATCCCGACTGCGGTGGCGGAAGGCTTTGTCTTCCATCACAGCAAGCCGGATCACCTGATGATGACGCTGTCCTTGGTGGAAGACGCCTATGTGCCCCACTATGCATCCCACTACATCGGGGCCGGTGGTGTGGTGATCGATGAACAGGAACGCATCCTGGTGGTCAGCGAACGGTACCGGCGGGACAGTGCCTGGCCCCATTGGAAACTGCCGGGCGGTGCCCTGCACCAAGGCGAAAGCCTGGTGGAAGCCGCCATCCGCGAGGTGCGGGAGGAAACGGGTGTGGAGACCCGTTTCTGCCATTTGGCCGCTTTTCGCCACTGGCACGGCTACCGCTACGGCAAGTCCGACATCTACATGGTCTGCCGTCTGGCGCCGCTCTCAACGGACATCCGGAAGGAAGACCGGGAGATTGACCGCTGCGAGTGGATGCCGCTGCGCACCTATCTGGAAACCGAACACGTGCACGAGTTCAACAAGTCCATTGTGCGCGCCGCCCTGGCCGACGATCACCTGGTGCCGGGCTCCCTTCCCACCATGAGCTTGCCCGGCAAGCACGAGTTCTTCTGCCATCCGGCCTTTGAACAGACCCGGTCGGCGGAGTCCAACTGACCTCCCCCCAACAAAAGACATAGGTGGCCAAGACCAACGGGTTGACAGGTCTGGCCCGACCTCCTCGCCGGTCTGAAGTCGCGGTGCCGCTTCGTGACCTTGGACGCCCCTGGGCTGCCAGGCGGACGTGGCCCGCATTATTCCCGACTCGAACGGTAAATCATCCCCCATTGAATTGCCTCCGCATCATCTGCATGAGCGGAGACGGGACCATAACAAACAGTAACAATCGCCGGCAAGGTTGTGCTGTTTTGAGGCATTCGGATGGCAGCCGTTGATGAAAAGAGCATTTTTCGCCTCAAAAGGTAAAGTCATATTATTTTGTCGTCGATACCAACTGTCAAGTATTGATCTCGGTGGATTTACGTTATGCATTCGTGCACGAACCGGACCAAAATCAACGAAAGTAAACAGTGCTGCATCTCCCAGTGACCGTTGACCATGGATTGTGGCATAATCCTGAAGTGCCTTTGCCCTTCGTCGCAGTCTTCATCGCAGGCATGGCAAATGAATACCTTGCGTCTATATGCCGTAGTAGCGCTCGCAATTGCTGTTCTGGTTACCGGATCGAGTTTTTTCCTGATCTCCAGCCGGGCAGGTAGTGCCTTGGCACCGAACAGTCCCGTTTTGACGGCACTCGATATGGGTGCTGTCTCCCTGGACTGGGATGATGTACCCGACGCTGCTGAATATGAATTGCAGTACCGGGACAAAGAATGGAAGCCATTGCCGCACAAGGATGTGCAGGTCACGATTCAGGGTTCCAGTGCCGTCGTCCACGGCCTGCCCGGTGGTTCCGATTATGCCTTTGCGGTGCGCATGCGTGCCGTGAACGGCAACTGGTCGGACTGGTCGGAACCGCTGTACGATGTGGCCTTGCCGGTGGAAGCACCGCCCGTCCGTCCAACCCATCTCAGGGTGACGAAGCGGGAGTTGGGATCCGTGACCCTGGACTGGCAAGGTGCAGCCCCGATTGATTCCTATCAGATTTCCTACTGGCATTCGGCCGAAGAAGGAGATGCATGGGTCATCCTGCCCGCGGAGGACATTCAGGTGTTGATGGATTGGGCGGATGGATCGAGGGCAGTTGTGAGTCAATTGCCGGAAGGCCCCGAGCGCATCCACAACTTTGCCGTACGGGCCTTTACCGACGCCGGGTTTTCCGCTTGGTCAGACGTGGTTCGGGCGCCGGACTATCTGACGGCGCCCGAGGAGCTCATCGGCTGGTACCGGGATCCCGGATTGGTCAGGTTGGATTGGCGTGATGTGGCGGGTGCCGCCACGTATCAGGTACTGTATTGGCATGAGACTCCGGCAACTGCCCAATGGTCGGTCCTGCCCGTGGAGGGAGCCCGGCTGTCCATTGACGGCTCGGGGGCCAGGGTGGATTTGTCCCCGTTCAGTTCCGACAGGATGCTGAATTTCGCGGTACGGGCGGTTAACAGCGCAAGTACCTCCCCTTGGTCGAAAGTGGTGGAAGTTGCCCTGGAGTTGGGAGTGCCCCAGGGGCTCTGGGGACTGCGGCAACCGGATGGTGCCGCCTGGCTGGACTGGAATGATGTGTCTTCGGCCCAGACCTACGACGTGCGCTTCTGGCACGGGCGTGCAGGTAGTCCGCAGTGGGTGATACTGCCCATAACCGAGATTCCGGTTTCGGTGGAAGGTTCCGGGGCCACACTGGAACAGTTGCCGGACTACGCCACCTATTACTTCCAGGTGCGGGCGGTCGATGGCGGTGGCGAACCCTCTGACTGGTCCGAAGTATTTGAGATGTCAAACCCAGGGGGCACGGATTTCCTGTCTCCCTTTGAGACTCCCATTGCCACCGTCCCTGTAGCCACACCGACACTGATTCCCACCGCAACGGCCACTGCAACACCCACCGTGACCCCGTCACCGACGGCGACGTTGGCACCGACTGCCACGCCCACCCCAACGCGTGCCAGAAGGCGCGGCAACTCGGGCCGAACACCCGCGACTCCGACCCCCGTCCCCACCCCGCTGCCTGAAGCCAATGGCCAGGATTGCAGCGGTGGACCTGACACCGCCTGCCGGCTCAACATGGGCTCAACAATCAGGGGTCAAGTCAGCGACGGGGATCGTCTTGACGCCTTTGAAATCCCGGTCGTGGCAGACACCACCAGTATTCTTGAGTTCAGACTGACATCGACCGCGACATCGTTCGTGAGAATTAGAGTTACTCCGGAAGACAATGTTGATGTTGACACTGTGGCTGCTTCTGAAGAAGAAGGCTATGCCTATGATCCGGGTGTCAATGATGGAACCTACAATTACATCACCCTGGAATTGAATTTCACTGACGAAACCGATGACACCGCACTTGTTAAAATTAGTCAATTCAGTGGAACTGCGGCCTATACTCTTACGTTGAAAGAAAAAGAATAGACGGAACGGCCCGTTCCGTCTATTCTTTGTGAGCCTGGGTTCGGCAGAGTCAGCTGACCCCTGTGGCCTCCGTGGCGGGACCGCCGATGGGCAGCAACTCCATGCCTTCCTCGCGGATGCGATATCCCTGGACCATCAGGCTGGGGCGGCCAACGCTTTGGCCGAACAACTGCTTGTTCTGCGGATCGCGATAGCCGACGCGCACCAGGCGACGCGGCTTTTTGGTCTGATTGATGTAGGAGCCGTGGACCGTATTGATACAGAACAGAACCACGTCGCCGGCCTTGGCCGGTACCGGCACCGTGTCCTCGAGACTGTATTCGTCGGTGGGCAGGTGCGGGGTACAGGGCGTTCCATCCTCCAGTTCCGTAATGTGTTCCCGGAATCCCTGTTTGTGGGAACCCTCCAGAAATCGGATTTCACCGTTCTCGTGGCAAGTGTCGTCCAGATGGACCAGGGTATCGATGAAGCGGCCGTTCTCGTGCCGGTAGAACGGGTTGTCCTGGTGCATGGGGAAGGGATGGCCGGTCTGCGGCGGCTTGATGTGCAGTGTGGAGTGGTGAAGCTCCACATTGGGGCCGATCAGGTCGGCGATGGCCTCCGTCAGCCGGTTGTTGGTGACGGCCCGCATCCAGGCGTCGGAGTAGAAGTGGAGGTCGTGCATGGCCGTCAGCTTGGACATCTTCTCCGTCTCCGGGTCCATGTAGGCATTGCGCCACGGCCCGCTCCAACCGGGACTGGTGAAGGCCCAGTCCTCGACCAGGCGATCCATCTCGTCCGACAGCTCCGCCGTCTCCTCGGGTGTGAACACCTCGGGAATTCGGAGGTATCCGTTTGCGTGGTAGAACTCGATCTGTTCGGGTGTGAGCATGTTCGGGACTCCTGCCGGGGAACTATTCAATTGTGTAGGCGAACCGCGATCGTAGCATAGGGGGTTGGGACGGTGCGAGCGCATGCCATTCGTCAACCGGTCCTGAATCGATGGTGATCAGGCACTGGCGGCTACGGTGGAAAGTGGCTTGAAACGGATCTGTTGGGGACTCCGGAACTCCTAAGCTACGCAATAATACCAATCCGGTATACTTGGATCACTTACCCGTTGGATCTTCAGCAGGGGGCTGCCATGGCCCGCAAGACCGTGGTCGTCTGGGCCGTCGAGGACACGGCGGCGGCGCTGCATGCGCAGTACCGGGCCGAGCCGATGCCGGAGGTGCGCACGCGCCTGCACGCCCTGTGGCGGCTGCGTCTGGGGGAGGGCCCGACGGTGGCGGCGTCCGTGGTGGGCGTGGGCCGTCGTTCCGTGCAGCGGTGGCTGGGCTGGTACCGGGAAGGCGGCCTGGCGGCGGTGCGGTCCCGTCGGCGGGGCGGTCCGGGCAAGCCCTCCTTTCTGACCCAGGACCAGGAGGCGCAAGTGGTGGCGGAGGCGGCCACGGGGATGTTCGGGACGGCTCAGGCGGTGCGGGACTGGATTGAGGAGCGGTTCGGGGTGGCCTACACGGTAGCCGGCATCTACACGTTGCTGGAGCGGCTGCGGATCCGGCTCAAGACGCCGCGGCCCCGCCATACGAAAGCCGACCCCCAGGCCCAGGAATCCTGGAAAAAGGGGAGCTCGAGGAACGGCTGAAGGCGGTCGGCCTGAAAGCCGGCCAGGGGATCGTGTGGGGCGACGAGATGCGGCTAGGGTTGCTCGGCCGGGTATGCAAGGTGTGGGCGCCGCGGGGGACGGCGGTGTCCCAGACCGTGCAAATCGGCTGGAAGTACATCCATGTGGCGGTGGCCATCGATCCGCGGACGGGGCGGCTGTGGTGGGCGTGGCAGAAGAACAGGAAGGGCGAGGAGATGGCCCGCATCTGGGGGGTCTGGGCAGACGAGCCGGAGATCGACGGCTGGGTCTGGGACGGGGCCGGAGGCCACACGGGCAAGGCGATGCAGGCCGTGGACGCGCCCCAGGTGGTGCAGCCGCCCTACGCCCCCGAGCTGAATCCGGTGGAGCGCTTCTTCCGGGAGTTGCGCCGGGCCGTCGAGGGACGGGTCTATCCGACCCTGCAGGCCAAGCAGGCGGCCCTGGAACCGATCCTGAAGGCCTGGCAGGCCGACCCGGAGCGGGTGCAGCGGCTGTGCGGATGGAAGTGGATCCGGAAGGCCCTCAAGGATCTGCCCGATGACACGCCCACTTCACCAGCATAGTCCGTGGGCATAAGTGCCTTTGATATACCGGATTGGTATAAGACCCCCAATAAGACCCTCAATAAGACCCTCAATAAGACCCCTTGGAGGCAAGGTAGCTGTTCCATTAATCGGCACCCTTCGGTACCGATGCCGGTAATTCGCTCTCGGTTGATGGGGGCGTG
>DAOUIC010000510.1:0-1865 GCA_034428255.1 Anaerolineales bacterium | reverse complement strand
TGGAGCGGGTGGCGGAGCACTGGACTGCCACAGGCTTGCCCGACAATGCCGCAGAACTGGTTTTGGAGGTCATGGCCGATCCTCACCGGTGGCGGGAGATTCTGGGCCTGTCTTCGGACGAATCGGAAGGCGATTCCGACCCAGATGACTGCGGGCCGACCTGATCCGCACGGGATCAGGTCGTTTCTTGGAACTGCATCACGTTCGGCGGACAGATTGAACGCGGTCCCATCCCGGAGCCATCGGCAAAGGTTATCGCGTACACCACCAGGACAAGGATGATTTGCCGCCGATGATCCCGGCCACGATTCCGGGGCAGCAGCGAAGCGACCAGGATTGTGGTCGATGTCATTTTGAACTTGACGCTTGCAAGGGGTTCCGGCAATGACTTACCGATTGCCTGACAGGACGATGTTGCATGCGCCTGTTTTGGAATGAGATTCGGGCACGGGCAGCCGCCTTCGCGCGGGAATGGGCGGATGCGGTTTAGTTAGAATGGCCTTTGGAGGCAGTGCCATGCGGGAAGTGAAGACTACGCAGACGGCCAGGAGGCCGATCGGTTCAGCGACCTGACTGGCCACTTTCCGAAACCCAATGCCCCCCTACCAAGTCGGACGCTTCCACACCAACCTTTGGGCTGCGTACTTTGCCAACGAGACGGACGAGTTCCCGTCTCCGGAGGCGGTCCAGGAAGAACTGGAACGCCTGCAAGAGCTGTATGGCAATCGCCTTTGGAAGCGCAGCTAGCGACTCGGGGCCACCCCCACTTCCGGACGAACTGCAGAAGAACCAACCACCGGGTGAAGCCTGGCCGGTCACCCGTTTCGCGATGTTATGTGTTGGACGAAAGAAGTGAGTACAGCCAAACGAACCTGAATGGCCACGGGCGGGACTGGAAACAACTCCAGTCCCGCCCATTCAATGCCAACGGATCAGCTTCGGCAGAGCAGCGGCTGCCGGGCGTCCGCGTTGTAGTCCCAGGGGTTGCCTGCGGCAACCGACACAAAGTCCCGATTGCTGAATCCGGACCGGCACAGGCAGTCTGTCGCCTGGCGCCGTGCGGAATCCACTTCCGAACGAAGAACTTGGGCGTGGGCCGGTGACAGAAGACCTCTGAGCAGGCCCAGGTTGTACATGCGGAGCAGCTCTTCCTTGACACCGATGCCTCGTGTCGGGCAGGCACCGTTGGCTGTGGCGATCCGCGAATCACACGCCTTGAGTGCCGGATCGTCAAACTCCATCACCGTCGGACCCGAGTACGGGATTCCATGGGCTGAGAGGCACGATCTGGTTTGCGGGTCGGTGATTTGGATGAACACACGGCCCAGGTGGCCGGACATTCCCGTGCCGGAACCAATGACCCTGATGCAGCCTTGTGCCGTGTTGCACTCGCCGAGGCCACTGGCCGTGTCCAGGTAGTCCCCATAGTTGACGTATACGGCATCAAGATACAGCGTGCCACTGTGGCGCGGCTGTGCCGGAGGGTGGGATGGCTGGTATATAGGCTGGTACACGGGTGCCGGAGGTACAGGTGTGGGCTGTCGCCGAGGAGTGCGAGGAGTGTACGGCTGGTTGCCGACATCGTCCAGGTCGTTTTCGTAGTCCTCCAGGGTGAAGCCGCGTGTGTCCTCTTCCTCGTCGTCCAGGTCGTTGTAATCGTCGCCGCTGCGCATGTTGTCATCGAGCCAGTCGTCGAGGGCATCGTCGATGCACTCCCAGACATCTTCATCGTCCTCGTCGCCGTCGTGTAGACACGAGCCCGCCTCGTCCCAGAGTTCTCCCTCTTGGGTCCAGTCCTTCCTGCCATAGCTGTTGTGGTCGCAGTCGGCTGCGTTGAAGCAGACGCGCAATTCCTCGGCGCACAC
>DAOUIC010000509.1:0-15487 GCA_034428255.1 Anaerolineales bacterium | reverse complement strand
CGGCACCGCCACCGTGGGCATCGGTGCGGGCCAGATGAGTCGACTCGATTCGGTTTGGCTGGCCTGCCGCAAGGCGGGAGATCGATCACGCGGCAGCGTGTTGGCTTCGGATGCCTATTTTCCGTTTCCCGACGGCCTCGAGGCTGCGGCTGCGGCCGGTGTCACGGCGGTTGTGCAGCCGGGTGGTTCGCTCAGGGACAATCAGGTGGTGGAGGCCGCCGATGATCTGGGCCTGGTCATGATGATGACCGGGCGGAGGCACTTCCTTCACTGATTCGGTTCGAACCGGGTCCGGGCGGTCTTAAGTTCCACGAAGGTGGTTTGGCCTTCCGTTACCAACACGGGAGCCGACACCCGTTCGCCTCGGATGGTGGCGAAGGCCGTGTACGTGCCCACCCGGACGGCTCCGAAGGCTGCGGTTTCACCCCACCAGGGATCGTGTTGGATCCCCGGCTCCAGCCGGTAGTTCGTGGTCTGGTAGCGCGCCGAGCCGTCGTTTGCAACCAGAAAGATGTGGGCCGCCTCCCAGATCCGATTGGCAGCCGACACCAGGCGCACCGCTACGGTCCCGGTTCCGGCGGGAGGCGCGATCCACAACAACGGGTTGACCGTGTTGGCGTACTCGTTGCCGCCAATCCGCACCTCGAAATGAAGATGCGGTCCGTCCGCAACCCCGGTTTGCCCCAACGTGCCCACGATGGTGTCGGGAGCCACATGGTAGCCGGCCCTCACCAGCACCTTGTGCAGATGACCGTACAAGACATATACATCCTGAGGCCCGGATTCGGTGATCAGCGGTTCCGCGAGCCGCACAATCACCGCGTTTCCATAGAACGGACCATAGAAAGGGTAGGCCAGGCCCGCATGTTCGTCCCACCCGGCGAAAACCACTTCACCGGCAGTGCCGGCACGGATTTGGTCTCCGGTCGAGCCTCCCAGATCGATGCCATGGTGGTGGATGTAGTCTCCGCCCAAATCCATGCCATAGGGGAAGGTACGGCCGTACGCGAACCCTTGGTGGGACGGAATCAGCCTGCTGTCGATGGGGAAGTGGTCCCCCGCTTGAGGGGTCAGGGCGGGCCACGGCTCACTCTCATGGGGATAGACAATCGGGGTTGGGGTGGGTGTCTGCGTGGGAGTCGGGGTGTTCGTGGGTGTGGGGGTAAGGGTTGGGGTCGGGGTGAGTGTGCTTGTGGGTGTGGGAGTCGGGGTGGAGGTGGGCGTGGGAGTAAGGGTTGGTGTCGCCGTTGGTGTCGGTGTTTCGGTTGGTGCAAACAGTGGACCGGGCTGTGGTTCGGTTTGGACAAAGAGCGGCAAGGGTGCTACCGCCGATGTGTTTCTGGCAGTGGTGGGTTCTACTTCGGCCACCTGGATGTCCTCCGCTGGGGAGGCGTCCACCTGAGGGATCCCGACCGAAGTCAGAAACAGATACACGACCAGGGCCAGCGCACAAGCCACGCTGGTGGTCAGCGTGATATAAAACCCGGGAACCGATCCCTGTACCAGCAACGCGCGGACGGGTGCCAGCAGCAAATGCAGTCTGGACATGCAGGACTGGCAAGGAGTCCTTGACCTGAACCGATTCCGCGCTGGCTGCCCCTGACAGGGCGAGACGGTTTAGCAGGACAGTGGAAACCGGAGTGGGGTTGAAATGGCTGAGTTCAGTGGCGGGTGCCGTTTCGAAGTATTCACCCTGTTCCCGCCCTTGTTGAATGGCTTTCTATGCGAAAGTATACTCAAGAAGGCGATTGACCGCGGTTTGGTTGCGATCAACCTCCACAACATCCGGGATTACGCCGCGGACCGGCATCGAACCTGTGACGCAACCCCGTACGGCGGCGGCGGCGGGATGGTGCTCAAACCCGAACCCGTGTACGCCGCGGTGGAGCATGTGCTGGGCAGCGAAGCCGGTGCGGCCGGCGAGGATGTTCCCGTGGTCCTGCTGTCCCCTCAGGGAAGGCTGCTCACGCAGGCGGTCGTCGAGGACTTGAGCTCCCATCGGCGATTGGCGCTGATTTGCGGGCGCTACGAGGGGTTCGACGAACGCATCCGCACCGGCCTCGCCACGGACGAAATCAGCATCGGCGACTACGTCCTGAACGGCGGCGAGGTTGCGGCGATGGTCGTCATCGAGGCGGTGAGCCGCCTGATCCCCGGAGTGCTCGGATTTGACGACAGCAACAGGAACGACAGCCATTCGGCCGGCATGTCGCGCTGGCTGGAGGGACCTCACTACACCCGTCCGGCGGTATTCAGAGGTCAATCGATCCCGCCTGTCCTGACCAGCGGCAACCATGCGGAGGTTGATCGCTGGCGGCATGAGCAAAGCCTGTTGCGGACGGCGGCACGGCGCCCGGACCTCCTGAGCAAATTTCCACCCGACGAGAAGGATGCCGTATTTCTGACCGGCCATGGCTACGACCTGCAAGGCCTGGATATCAACACCAAGGATTGTGCGGACGCTTGATCAAGCGTCTGGACGCGGGCAGAGAGACGCGGCACTGTTTCAATCTTGTCGATATTGGTCCCGGGCCGTCATGGGCGTCCTCGCCGCCCTCCGCGCCCAAGCCAAGTTCAACGAAAGCGAAACAGTGCCGAAAACCTCGTATAGTGAATACCGCGGTCCTGTGCAACCACGCTAGCCACTGCCTCCGGGAAGGCTCCCTCCATGCTGCCAACCTACCTACTGTACTTGCATATTGCGGCAGGGACCATCGCCCTCTTCAGTGCCGCCGCCGCGTTGGCAACTCGCAAGGGTGGCAAGACCCACACCAATGTGGGGCGGGTATACGCCATCGGCATGACGGTTGTGTTCCTGACGGCAGTGCCGCTGGCCATATTCGGAGTCGATGTCTTCCTGCTGTTGATAGCCGTTTTCAGTTTTTACCTTGTCTTTGCCGGTTGGCGGTTCGCGGTCAACCGCAGCGGTCGGCCGCAGACTATCGACTGGGCCGCAATCGCGATCCTGGGACTGACCGGTATCGGCATGCTGGTCTACGGCGCCCTCCTGCTGGGAGAAGGCGATGGCCAATGGGTAACCATGTTGGTGTTCGCAGTAATCGCAATCGCCTTGGCGGCGGCGGATGCTGTCTACCTTCGGCGACAGACCCAGAGTCGCAAGGCCGGGGGCCGTCAGCGACTGCAGCGGCATCTGACCAACATGTTGGCCGCCACGATTGCCACCGTGACTGCAGTCATGGTGGTGAACGTGGACATGGAGCCCGTGTGGCTGCCATGGATTCTGCCCACGTTTGTGGTGGTGCCGGTGATAGTCTGGTGGAATCGACGCATCGTGAACCACGGCCTTCGTCCGCTCCCTTGAATGGAGACAGCGGACGTTGACCGAATTCCTTCGGCCATGGCTCCGCCTGCAGCACAAGGTTCGCCAAATCGCCTTGGCCGAAATCGCTGTCCTAAATGAAACCGTCCATGTCCGCCGAAGCCAGTCTCAACCAAAATGGGACGACACCGAGAGGTGCGGGTTTATGCCCGCCTCCCCCGACTGTGCTAGCATTTTCCTTCCGCGCCGTTGAGGCGCGCGCCCGGATTCCACTCGATTGGCCAATGCCATGAACCAGCATCTTATGGACTCGCTGCAACCGGCAGTGACCGAATCCACCCCCATCGTGGAAGTCGGGGACACAGTTCGCGTCCACCAGCGCATTACCGAAGGCCGATCCGAACGGGTACAGGTGTTTGAGGGGACCGTAATTTCCCGCAGGGGTGGCATCGATGCCGGCGCGACCTACACGGTGCGCAGGATTGCGGCCCATGGCGTGGCCGTGGAAAGGACCTATCCCCTGCACAGCACCAATGTCTTGAAGGTCGAAGTCCGACGCAAGTCCAAGGTGCGGCGGGCCCAGCTTTACTATCTTCGGTCGCGCCAAGGCAAGTCGGCCCGTCTCAAGGAACGAATCATTTCGCGCAAGTAGACCCAACCCCTGCATGGTTTTGTCTCTTCGTGCCGACACTGGAGCGGGAACGCCTGTTCTGGTCCCAAGGCCTGCGGGTTGCCGGCGTGGACGAGGCCGGGCGGGGTGCCGTGGCCGGTCCGATTGTCGCCGCCGCGGTAATCCTGAATCCTGCTTCCGCCCAATTGGATCTGTGGAAGCAGGTTGACGACAGCAAACGATTGAAGCCGGATATTCGGGGCAAGCTCGCCGAAGCGATTGGACACCATGTCGTTGGATGGTCCGTTGCCACCGTCACACCTCGTGCCATCGACAGGATTGGCATTGATCGCGCCAACCAACTTGTAATGGAGCGTGCCTTGCAGGACCTCGGTACAGGGACGTTCGACGCGGTGTTGGCCGACTGGATTCGGCGATGGCCCCTGAACCTGGAGGCTGCACCGGCGGCCGAACAGCACCGGGTCAAGAAAGGCGATGCACGGCATGTCTCGATTGCCGCCGCGTCCATCCTGGCCAAGGTTCATCGCGATGCGTTGATGGACCTGTTGCATGACCGTTTCCCGGCATTCGGGTTCGGTCGCAACCGGGGATACCTCACCGCGACGCATGCGGCGGAGTTGGCGGCGCAGGGCCCGTGCACCGAACATCGCATGTCGTTCAAGCCCCTGGCGGACGAACAGCCGCTGCTGTCGTTGATTGAGGAATGACTTGGCGGCAGGCGGAACCATCGGCGCCACAGGTGCTCGTGATTGCCGGGCCCACCGGCATTGGGAAAACGGCCCTGACGCGGCACCTCGGTTCGCTGCTTCCGATTGAAGTAGTCAACGCGGACAGCCGGCAGGTGTATCGGCGCATGGACATTGGCACGGCCATGCCCACGTCGCAGGACAAGGCCGTGTGTCCCCATCACCTGTTTGCCGTCCGCGAGCCTGATGAGCCAATGACCTTGGCCGAATTTCAGGCTTTGGCAGTGGCCTGCATCCACGACATCTTGGGACGGCGGAAGGTGGCGGTTCTGGCCGGGGGCACGCCCTTGTATCTGCGCTCCGTCACCGAAAACCTGCAAATCCCGGAAGTGGAGCCCATGCCGGTGTTGCGCCAGGAGCTTGAAGCGAAGCTGGTTCGGTTGGGACCGGCACCGTTGTACGACCGTCTGCAGTCCCTGGATCCGGACACCGCCCGCACCACCGATCCGTCCAACGGGAGAAGAATCATCAGGGCCTTGGAGATCTTCGTCGCCACCGGACAGTCGAAGGTTGCGCTTGAAGGTTGCAGGCCGCCGTTGTGGCGGTTGCTGAAAATCGGGCTGACCAGCCCCCGCTCAACTCTCCACACTCGCATCGACGCCAGGGTGGACGCCATGATGGATGCCGGGCTGCTGACCGAAACCGACCGCCTGCTGGCGGCGGGTTACGATCCGGGTCTGCCGGCGTTGTCGGCGTTGGGCTACCGGCAACTCATCCGGTTCAGGCAGGGATGCGGATCGCTGGCCGAGGCGGTGGACGCCATCAAGACCTCGACCCACAGGTATGTGCGTCATCAGTACACCTGGTTTCGTCGCATGGAGGGCATCAGATGGTACGACACCTCCCAAGTCGGGCTGGACTGCATCGCCCGGGACATATACACCGACTTCGCGGTCGAGCGGCCACCGGCGCCTGCATAGGACACGGGGCCCTGCCTGACAACTCGGGTTTTCCGATTGGTGCCTTCTGTCTGCGAACTCGCGATCTTGCGCTGTGGCCCCTGTTTTATACTGGCCGCAGTTGGACTTCGGGTCCGATGGCGGCAACCGGTTGGCGGCACACCGCCGGCCGTGGCTGCGGTCTTCACGTTGGAGTTGATCACTGATTACCGTTTGACCGCTTGATTTCTTCGGAGGCAGGCGTGCCCAATGGCACGGCGGCGGCCTGAACATGACCGGCGCCATGGCAACAGCAGTCGCAACCGGTTCGGACCACGAGCTGCGTGTGACGGAATCCGGTTACGAGTTTAGGGTTTCCGAATCCGGTGATTCGCCGGGTCTGAAGGCGACCCCGATTGTCTACCGCAGCGAACGGCTGTTCACCCCCGCGATGCGGCAGTGGTTCAGGGCCGCGCATCCGATTCCCTTGTCCGCCTACGCCGACTTGGACGAGTTCGAGGTGGAGTTCGACCGGGATGTCCTGGACGCATTCAACCGGTTCATGCTGAACCTCATGGACACCATGCCGCCGCCGCGGCGCGGCCGCGTGGCCAAGGCGTTCGTGCTGGCGCACATTCTCCACGACGGCGTGAGGCGCAAGACCGGTGAACCATACATCCTTCATCCACTGGCCGTTGCCGACCGCCTTCGCACCTTGGATATGGATGCCGACTGCCTGAGCGCCGCCCTTTTGCACGATGTGGTGGAGGATGCCGGATTCCCCCTGCAAGAGATCAAGCGGTGCTTCTCTCCCGCCGTTGCCGAAATGGTCAACGGGGTCACGAAGCTCCAGCGCATCAACGTCCTGTCGAGCTCGATGCAGGACCAGGATCGCGAACCGTCGCGGCGCAAGGCCGAAACGCTGCGCAAGATGTTCGTGGCCATGGTTGACGACATCAGGGTGGTCATCATCAAGCTGGCGGACCGCATTCACAACATGCAGACGCTGGATGGTCAGACACCGTTGAAGAGGAAGACGATTGCCTCGGAAACGCTTGAAATCTATGCTCCCCTGGCCAATCGGCTCGGCATCGGCCAGTTCAAGTGGGAGCTGGAAGACCTGAGTTTTCGCCACCTGGATCGGGAAGCATACGACGAGATTTCGCAGGCCATGGCACAAACCCGGGTGGTCAGGGAACGCTGGGCGAAATCGACCCGGGACCTGATTCAGGAGGAGCTGGACAACGTCGGCATCAAGGCCGAGGTGACGGGGCGGCCCAAGCACATTTACAGCATCTACAAGAAGATGGAGCGCAAGGGCATCCCGTTCAGTGAGGTCTATGACATCCAAGGATTCCGCGTCGTCACCTCCAAGGTGTCCGACTGTTATGCCGCGCTGGGCCTCATTCACGGCCTGTGGCGTCCCATCCCCGGCGAGTTTGACGACTATATCGCCAACCCCAAGGAGAACATGTACCAGTCGTTGCACACGGCGGTCATCGGCCCGGGCGGGAACTCGATGGAGGTTCAGATTCGGACCCGGGAAATGCACACGGTGGCCGAATTGGGCGTGGCGTCCCACTGGCAGTACAAGGAACAGATTCGGGCCGGTGGTCCCCCCAACAAGGAACTCACGCACAAGGTGGCCCTCCTGCGGGCACTCATGGAGTGGAATCAGGACGAGGCGGACGCCGAGGAGTACGTCCACCGCATCCAGTCCGACATCTTCAAGGACCGGGTGTATGTGTTCACCCCCGTGGGCGAGGTCATCGACCTTCCCGCCGGCTCCACTCCGATCGACTTCGCCTACCACATCCATACGGAACTCGGGGAGCGGTGCCGCGGCGCCAAGGTCAACGGGATGATCGTGCAGCTCAACTACCAGCTGCAGAACGGGGATCAGGTCATCATCATCTCCGCCAAGCGGGGTGGTCCCAGCCGCGACTGGCTTAATGCCGAGGCCGGTTACGTCCGGTCGCAACGGGCCCGTCAGAAGATCATGTCGTACTTCCGCAAGCAGGCACGGGAGTCGTCGATTTCACACGGTCGGCTCGTGGTGGACCGCGAGTTGAAGCGCTACTCGGTCAAGTACGGCTTCGATGAAATCGCAGGGATGTTCAACTACGACAGCGTGGACGACTTCCTGGCCGCCGTCGGCTACGCCGACATCACGGTTCCCAGTCTCGTCAAGAAGATTCTTGACCGGGAGCGACAGGAAAAGGAAGAGGAGGAACTGAACAGCCTGATTGCCTCGGAGAGACGCAGGGCGTCCGGCAATCAGAACATTACGGGCGTGATGATCCAGGGCGAGGGCGGTCTGTTGGCACAGCCGGCCGGCTGCTGCAAGCCGCTGCCCGGCGACGACGTGCTTGGGTACATCACCAAGGGCAAGGGCATTACGGTGCACAAGTCGGAGTGCTCCAATCTGGCGGCGCGGCGCGAAGTGCCCGGCGAGGCGGCTCGCATCGTGCCGATTCAATGGAACGAGGAGCGGAGCGACAGCTTCTACAACGTGCGGATTGAAGTGAAGGCCTATGACCGTGCCGGCCTCCTGCGCGACGTGACCGGCGTGGTCGCGGACGCCAAGATCAACATGCTGCATGCCGACGCCACGGTGGACTCCCGGGACAGCATCGCAACCATTCATGTGGAGATGGAGATCCGCGACATTCCACAGTTGTCGCGCGTGGTTTCCCAGATTGAGCGGTTGCCCAACGTCCGGCAGGTGTTTCGCAAGGTGGGCTGAGCCGGGGTTTGGTGTTTCGGGATCAGGGGCTGGTCGGACCGGGCTGCGTTGAGCAGCCTCCGGGTGGGGTCGGTCAAGTCTGTCGCGGCCACACATCCATGGCCCTGGCCATGCGCAACAGACCGGGCGTCGGGTCCGCGGTGGCTTGGTGACTCAGGGTTGTCGGTCTGATGGCCCGACCGACGGTCCTGCGGCATCGTTGTAGAATACGGGCCGCATCCTGCAAAATCGAATACGGAGACTCATGCGATGAACACTGTTCATGGCCTTAGCCGACGCAAATTCCTATTGGGCTCGAGCGGCGTGGTTGCGCTCGCACTGGCGGCGTGTGCCGCACCCGTGCCTGCCGGCGACGCGGCTCAGGAAGCCGCGGCTCCGGCCATGCCGGAGGCCCTCGAGGTCGACCTGTGGCATGGGCTCGGAGGGGCGGACGGCAAAACATTCACCGAGCTCGTCGGCCAATACATGGAGGAAAACGACCATGTGACGGTCAACGAGGAACTGTTGACGTGGGACATCTTCTACCAGAAGGTACCCTCGTCGGTGATCGCAGGCAATCCCCCTGACATGATCATCACGCACGAGTGGGCCATCGGCCAGTGGGGTCCCCGCCGCGTCCTGAGTGCCGCGGATGATTTCTACGACTCGATG
The DNA here is from genome assembly GCA_034428255.1 of Anaerolineales bacterium. GTDB lineage: Bacteria > Chloroflexota > Anaerolineae > Caldilineales > Caldilineaceae > Bin34. The sequence goes on along the minus strand of DAOUIC010000509.1, from coordinate 6,555 downwards.
GGCGTGCCGCGGGACGACTTCATCCCCGCCGTGTTCGAGAACATCCACTACGAAGGCTCTCCCCTTGGCGTACTGCTCGACACCCACGGCTCCGGCGGCTACCTGAACGTGGCGTTGGTGGAGGCGGCCGGCCTTGATCCGGCGTCCCCGCCCACCAACCGCACCGAGTTCGTCGAGCAAATGTCGTTGCTGACGCTGGATTCGCAGGGCCGCAATCCGACGGATGGCGGGTTCGATCCCGAAGACATCGTTCAGTACGCCTTTCACTCCCACTTCTGGCGGCGCTGGGCCATGCTTGAAGGCATGTGGCAGAACGGTGGCAACACCATCAACGAGGACGGAACGCAAGCGACCATCGACTCGGAGGAGGTGACGGAGGCCCTGGCCTTCTGGCACAAGATGGTGCACGAGCACCATCTCCATGCCGTGCCGGTCGGCTACAGCATGACCGACTCTTACCAGAACAACACCTTGGGCCTGGCCATTGCCGGATCCTGGTGGCGCAACTTCATCCAGGACTCGAACCTGGTGGACACCACGACCTTCTGGCGGGTTCCCCAATACGGTCTGGTTGAGCCGGTTGCCTGGATGAGCGCCCACGTCATGGGCATTCCCACCGGCACCGACGAGGAAGGGACGATGGGGGCTTCCGAGCTGATTGTCTGGCTGTCGAACCATGGTCTCGACTGGGCTCGTTCCGGCCAGCCGCCGGCCAGGATCTCGCTGCAGAACGATCCGGTGCTCCAGGACCACTGGCACACGGGCAACTTTGGTTCGCAGTTCCAGGCCATTGGCCGTACGGAACAGCAGCACGCCAACATCACTGAAATCCAGAATGCCTACCAGCAGGAATTCGAGGCCGTGATCACCAACGTGAAATCGGTGTCCGAGGGCATTGCGGAGGCGCAACTGCGCGTGCAGGAGGTTCTGGATCGGGACGCGTAACGTAACGGGTTTTGCCAACCTGAGGCGAGCAGGCACCGGTCCTGGAACCGGTGCCTGCTCGCGGCAACTGAATTTCCAGTGTGACTGCCATGGCCGCAACTTCACCCGAGCAGAGGCGGATCGGCAAACCGATGCCCAGATGGCGGAAGTTGCTGCCCAACTATCTGTTCTTGGTTCCCTACTTCGTCTTCTTCTTTCTATTCCTGGCCGGACCCAATGTCTACGGGTTTTACATCAGCCTGTTCAACTGGGACATTCTGTTGCCGAACAAGCCATTCCTGGGCTTTGGCAACTACCAGGAATTGTGGCTGGACAAACTTTGGTGGCTGTCACTTAGAAACACCGTGCTGTTTGCCGCCCTGACCGTGGGCGGCAACGTCCTGCTTGGTTTGTTTGCCAGTGTTCTGGTCAAACAGCGGCCCCCGGGCCATCAAATCCTGCGCTTTCTCTTCTACACGCCGGTGGTCCTGTCCGTGGCGGTGATGGGGGTCATTCTGGCGAGGGTTTTCAATACGGAGTTCGGGTTGCTCAACTACTACGTGGACATGGTGGGTCTGCCCACCCAGAAGTGGCTGGGCGAGCAGAGATTTGTCATTCCCATCCTGTCCCTGTCCACCGTCTGGTGGACGTTTGGCTTTCCCTTCCTGGTGTTCCTGGCCGGCCTGTTGAACATTCCCGAACCGATTTACGAGGCGGCGCGCATCGACGGCGTGAACCGGTTGCAGTCCTTCACCCACATCACGCTGCCGCTCCTCAAGCCGGTGACGCTGTTCATCGTGGTGACCCAGTTCATCGCCCACTTCAAGGTGTTCGGTCAAATGTGGATTATGACGCTGGGAGGGCCGGGCAACTCCTCCTACTCCGTTGTCATGTACCTGTACGATGTTGGATGGCGGTTCTTTCGGATGGGATATGCCTCGTCGCTGGCGTTCGGGCTCGCGGCCATCATCCTGGTGGTCACGCTGATCAATTTCCGCTTCCTGGGCGGACGGGTCGAGTACTAGGGTTTCCACCATGGCCATCGAAACCCGGACCCACGAGCCGGCCGTCGACTACAGCTTGCCATTCTGGAAGCGCAAGACCGTGCTGCACCGGATCGACATGGCGGTGATCCTGATTCTGTTGATTCCAGTCGCGATTGCCACCATCCTGCCGCTGGTGTACATGTTCTCCCAAGCCTTTACCCCTGAGGATCAGGTGAGGAACTGGCCGGTCGAATACATTCCGCGGGAACCGACGCTCGCTTCGTTCCAGTTGCTGGTCACCTGGCCCAACCTTCCCATCATGCGCTGGATGCTCAACAGCTTCATTGTGAGCACCTCGGTCACTGCGCTGGTTCTGACGATCAACAGCCTAACCGCCTATGCCTTCGGCCGCCTTGAGTTCCCGGGCAGGGACTTCCTCTTCATCTTTGTGTTGACCACATTGATGATACCGGGTGAGGTGACCCTGATTCCGACGTTCGTGATCATGCGGCGGCTGGAGTGGCTGGACACCTACAACGCGCTCATCTGGCCGGCCGGCGCCGGTGTGTTCGGCATTTTCCTGTTGCGCCAGTTTTTCCAATCCATTCCCAGGGAACTGGAAGACGCCGCCATCATCGACGGGTGCGGGAAATTTGGAACCTACTGGCGCATCGTTCTGCCCTTGTCGCGGTCGGCCCTGATTGCCCTTGGCATTTTTACCTTCCTGGGCAGCTGGAATGACCTGTTTTGGCCGTTGATTGCCCTGAACTCGAACGAGATGCGCACATTGCCGGTGGGCCTGTCCATCCTGCAGCACGAGGGCTATACCATGCAGGGGCTGGGGATGGCGGCCGCGGCCCTCACCACAGTGCCCGTTCTGATCCTCTATGGCATCTTCCAGCGCCATATCATTCAGGGTGTGATGGTAACTGGACTGACCGGCCGCTAGCCGTCCGCGATCGATCGCGCACCGGATCCGGTGGATGCGGGCCCATTCAAGAGCCGCAGCCGCGCCCCCGGCCGTGCCAAGCCACAGGATCCGATGTGTTGGGCATGGTGTCGTGACGGTGTCGTTGGCATTGCCCCCGGCACAGGGCCTTTCACGGATTGCTGACCGCCCGGTCTTTTGGGTGCCCGACTCCGTTCTTCGTGTGTTTGGGTGAAACAATGCTCAATTCAATTCCCGAGCCCTTCCGACTGTGGCTGCGCCGCGTGCAGTGGCAACCGGTCCTGGTGCTTGCCTGCACGTTGTTTGTCTTCGGCAAGACCACATTCGACCTGGATGCCAAGACCCTCTGGTGGGATGAAAGCCTGAGCCTGCAACGGTCGGAACAGGGCTGGAGCGACCTGCTGCTGGGAAAACTGGTCTTGAAGGACGGCGTGTCCGAACGGATTACCTGGGACCAACACCCCTTCGCGTTCTATGCCCTGCTCGGGACCTTAATCAGGCTTGCCGGCGACAGCGTCCTCGTTCTGCGCATCATGTCGGTTTGTGCCGCCACGCTTCTGGTGCCCGCCGTCTGGGGGTTTGGCGGATTCCTGGAACGGACCGGTCTGGCACCGGACCGTACCCGATCATGGGCGGTAGCCCTGGTGGCGCTCAATCCGTTGGTCCTGTGGTACGGGCAGGAAGCGCGCCCCTACACGATGTGGATGTTGTTGTCGCTCCTGTCCCTGTGGACATTATCGGAGTGGATCGCGACCTGGCAGTGGCAGCACCGCAAGTTCTCCCATGGCAAACGGTGGGCCGTGGCATGGTTGTTGGTTACGTTGGCCACCTTGGCCACCCACTTCTATGCCCTGTTATTGGTGCCTGTCCAGGCAATTCTGATTTTTGTCGGCCTGCTCCGCATTGACCGCAAGCTGGCGGTGGAGGCGTTGGCGTTCATGGGAGTGTTGACGACAGCCATCGCGGTCGCCGTTTTCCAGATGATTACGGGGCAGCCGGGAGCCGGCTCGAATTACGCGCCGATTGGCCTCCATCGCGTCCTGTGGGAGGCCGTCCATGGCTTTGGCATGGGCATCAGCGTTCCGGCTGGGTGGACTGTTCCGTTGGACAGCATCCTGTTGGCCGCCGCGGTTACAGGTGCATGGACCTTGTCAGGCACGGAATACAACCGGTCCAGGCACGGCTGGCTGCTGCCTGCGGTGCTTGCGGCACCGATCCTCCTCCTGTTCGTTGCCTCGCTGATTCAACCGAACTACATGGCCGTGCGACACCACGCCCAGCTGCTCGGCCCGTACCTGCTGATGGCTGGGGCCGGATTGGCCGCCTGGCAGCGACGGATGCCGTGGGCGGCCTTGGCGGTGGCAATCCTGGTGGTTGTCGGAACCGGATTTAGCAGCTGGCGCTACTTCCGGGAACCGATTTACGGCAAGGCGCCCGACTATGCCCTGGTGGGTTCCATCCTGGAGGATGGCATCCGGGATGGGGACATCGTGCTGTTCAAGGGTCCCAACAGTTGGCGCCTGTTTCGTCGTTTCTTCCCCATGGACGAAATCGACGAGGCGCGGGATGCCGGCGCCAGTGTCCAATGGCGCGCGGTGCCACCGGTAATGGTGCCGGGCATGGGCTGGGCCACGCCCGTTGGCGACCGGCTGCGCGACATTGTCGGGGAGTATGAACGGGTCTGGCTGGTCGAGGACAGGACACTGCCATACGAGGATCCGGAACATCAAGTTCTGTCCTGGATGCGCGCTGAGATGCATACACAGGGCGAGTGGGGTTTCTACCACCCCAATTCCAGCCTGGCACTGTTTTTGTTCCTGTCCGAGAACCCAAATCCCGTCGCCGTGCTTCCCAATGTTGGAGTAACCGTTGATGCGGATTTCAACAGTGAACTGAGGTTGCGCCGCGTTCAGGTTGAACCGCGGCTATGGGCCGACGGACAGGTACCCCTCACACTGTACTGGGAGTATCTGAAGGTGCCGGACAGGTCCTGGCGGTTCATTGTGTGGCTGGAAGAGCACACGAAGGACGGCGGATGGCTGAAGCTGCCGCACTCGGAACAGCATGGAACCTTCAGCCTTGACCCCGCCCGCATCGGCTTGGTGGAGTTGACGTACAGTCACGTCGAAGCGCCGCTGGAACTGGCCGCAGACAGCAGTTTCACGCTTCAGGTACTGCTCTATGACACGGAAACCCTGGACAAGGCTCCGGTGACGGAAGCGGGGCCATGGGATACCAAACCCGAGGAACCTGCATTAATGATCCCGATCTCCATTCCACAGGCGGAGACGGCCGGATAAAGCTGGTGGGAACCCGGCCAGGTCGGGCCAGTGGCCGCCAGATGCCCAGTCGGACAGAGTGCCGGCAAAAAGCCGGTCGTTGGCTGGCTTGCAATGGCCAAGCCGCTCGACGGGCACGATTCCGGGCCGTAAATCCGAGCGGGGGATAACCTCGGTTCCCCAACTTCGGCTGGGTATGCCCGATTGTGCATCCCACGCCTGTCGCCGGGTGCGTCCCTGTCGGAAATCAACAGCCCCCGGGTTTTCCCGGGGGCTGGGTGGTTTCCTTGTGCCGGAAGAAGCATCAGGTCGCCGCACCGTTCTTGAGCATGGAGCGCAGTACGGTGTTCAGAATGCCGCCGTGTCGGTAGTACTCGAGTTCGACCGGCGTATCGATGCGGCTGTCGACCGAAAACTCGGTTACCGTTCCGTTGGCTGAGCGCGCCCGGGCGACAAGCGTCTGCCCCGGCTCCATGTTGTCGTCGATGCCATCGATGCTCACGGTTTCGAGGCCGGTCAACCCCAGGGAGTCGGCACTCGCGCCATCCTTGAACTGCAGCGGCAGGACTCCCATCCCGACCAGGTTGCTGCGGTGGATCCGTTCGTAGCTTTCGGCAATGACCGCCTTGACGCCCAGCAGGTGCGTGCCCTTGGCCGCCCAGTCGCGACTGGACCCGGTTCCGTATTCCTTGCCGGCCAGGATTACGAGGGGCGTGTTGTCGTCGCGGTAGCGCATGGCCGCGTCGTAGATCGTCACTTCCTCCTTCGTGGGCACATGGATGGTGTAGCCGCCTTCGCGGCCGTCGAGCATCTGGTTCTTGATCCGGACGTTGGCAAACGTTCCCCGCATCATTACTTCGTGGTTGCCCCGGCGCGTGCCGTAGGTGTTCCATTCGCGTCGTTCGAGACCCAGGCCCCTCAGGTAGTCCGCCGCCGGCGACACCGTGGCTATCGACCCGGCCGGCGAGATGTGGTCGGTCGTGGTCGAGTCCGGCATGATGGCCAGGACGTTGGCGTCGTGGATGGCCTCCATGGGTTCGGGATCGGGCGACAGGCCCATGAAGAAGGGAGGTTCGTGCACATAGGTGCTGGTGGGATCCCAGTGGTAGATGTTGCTTTCGGTGCTGGGGATGTCGTTCCAGGCTTGGTTGCCGGAGAAGACATTGCCGTACTGCGCACGGAACATCTCCGGCGTGAGTGCCCCGGCAATGGTGTCGCGGATTTCCTGTTGTGACGGCCAGATGTCCTCAAGCAGGACGGGCTTCCCTTCCGAATCGGTTCCGATGGGATCGCGTGACAGGTCGATGTCGACGGTCCCCGCCAGGGCAAAGGCCACAACCAAGGGCGGCGACGCCAGAAAGTTGGCCTTGACGTCCGGATTGATGCGCCCCTCAAAGTTGCGGTTGCCGCTCAGAAC
>DAOUIC010000508.1:0-2889 GCA_034428255.1 Anaerolineales bacterium | reverse complement strand
GACCGCCCCTCACCCACCGCCACCCCCACACCGCAGCCGACCCCGTTACCGTGTCCGGTGGCTGTGCAGGGATTCCGGATCGCCAGCGGGGACGATGGCATCACGGACTCGAGTATCACGGTGACATGGGATGCGCCCGGACCCTCAAGCCTGTACGGGTACAGGATTGAGAGTTGCAGTTCGGCCGATGCCGACTGCCCCGATGCCGCCGAGGTGGCGACCCCGTCCCGGTCGGTGACCTCGCACACCCTGACGGATCTTGATCCCCACACCGCGTACTTCTTCCGTATTACGGCCCTGGCCAACCCAAGCAGTGCTACCTGCTCGGATGCCGCAGCCTCCGCGATTGTCACCGCGACCACGGCCAAGAGGCGGCTGGTGGTGGACAACTTCCGGGTTGCCGGCGTCACCAGTAACACCGTAACGCTGCAGTGGGACGCGCCGGCGTCGACGACAGGACTGGACGAGTACAAGATCGAGAGTTGTAGTTCGGCCGATGCCGACTGTCCCGATGCCACGGAGGTGGCGACGCCGGCCAAGACTGCGACCACCCAGATCGTGACCGGTCTCGACCCCAGCACGACCTACTATTACCGCATTACCGCCGTAGCCATCCTTAACAGTGCCTATCTGGATTCCGTCCCCGGAGACACCACCGGGGATACAGCCGGGGGCACCAATGGAGGTACCAACGGGGACACCCCCGGGGATCCTCCCGGGGATGATCCTCCCAATGGCGACGACCCCCCCGATGACATTGTCGTGGTCACCACGGCGCTGCCGCCGGTGGTGGGCCTGGAGGTCACGTGCACGGCCAATTCCGCGAGATTGACCTGGACCGCGCCCACCTCGACAACGAACGTCGACAACTTTGAGGTTCAGTACTGCACTGATTCCACCTGCACCACGCCTGTGTCCGCCGGTACACCATTAGCCTCGGCCACAAGCTTCACGGTAGTGGGGCTGTCTGCCAACACCAACTACTATTTCCGCCTCCGGGCCGCAGGCAAGACGGGCTATCACGATTCGGACTGGTCCGACGCCGTGCTGTGCAAGACCGACAAGACTCCCCTGCCTGCAATCACGGGATTCACAGTCGACAGTCACACCGACCAGGGAGGCGTGCCACTGGCCTGGGATGCCATGACCCACACGGCGTTCGACAAGTACAGACTCGAAGTGTGCTCGGACAATCAGTGCGCTTCACCCACCGGTTACGATGTCACGGATGCCTCGTATACCCACACCTGTGCACAAGGCGATACGTGCTATTACCGGGTCCGTGCCAAGGCGACAGCGAATACCGACTACAAGGATGGGCCCTGGTCCGATTTCGTAATCGTGTCGATACCCAATTAGCAGGGCTCAGGACACAGTTGCCAACCCCGACCGGTTGGTGACTGTGTCCTTTGTCCCTTGATCGGGCTCGGGGCCGAATGGGCAAGTTGCCTCCGAAGTTGTCGCGCAGCAGCCCAAGGGACCGTTCCAGCTGGAACGGCCGTTGATTGTCCTTGCCGTGTTTTAGGCCGCATGTCGCCGTTGCCCCGGTGCATGCGGCACTTGTAGCTTCCTGTCCGCGCCGGAACATGGTCCGCGACCGGGGCCGGATCGTCTGTGCAATCCATTTCCGGTATGCGAGGGCATCGATGCTCAACAAAAGGCAGGTCGGCGCCGATGTCGATGGCAGTTTCGGAATGGCCGCGATCTCGGAGGCCTGGCTGTCCACCTGCACTTGGCCCAACTACTCGATCCCGGTCCGGCTGTGGATCCCGAACATCATGTCCAGGGTCGCAGGAAGGTATCCGCCAACGCATGGCATCGGGGTTGGAATGGCGGGTATCGTCCATCCGCGAGATCGGGGTTGTCGCGGCACGCCGGCATTGTCGGCTATGAAGCATGTGGCAGTGGGTAGACAGGGGCTTTGGTGGATTACAGGCTCTTGGCGGCACCAAGGACTTGCCTCCCGGCCCGCGGAACCGGGGTTGCTGTACGGCAAGGGACGCTTCTGTCCGGGATCCCAACGAAGAGTAGGTTGGCCACCAAACCCATATCTACCAGGTTTTGTGCCAATTCCTGAGGGGGGCGCGGACTACACCCATCCGGTCTGCAGCAGTCAAGACCCTGGATATGCGATTGGCCTGGGGAACGGCGGCCAACCGGGCATGGGGGTGCCGGTTCTTTGCTAGAATTGTCGGCCTCTCCGAGCCTGTCCCCTCCAATACAGCCCATGCACGATGCGCCGTCGCAAGGCGTCCGGATAGGAGCCCTGCTGCGCGAGCGGCGGGAGACTCTGGGTCTGAGTCTGCAGGATGCCGAAACCGCCATCCGGATTCGGGCCGCCTATCTGATGGCTTTGGAGAACGACGATTGGCCGAACCTGCCCGGCGAGGTAGTGGGTCGGGGGTTTCTCAAGAACTACGCAGAGTTCCTGAAACTGGACTCGGAGGAGCTCAAGCACCGGCGGCAGGTTCTGGTTGCACCTGCTCTGAGCCGCGGGTGGGCGGATACCAGTTCCGGCGCACCGATGCCGGAACCGCGCCCTGTCGACTACCGTCCCATTTCCGTGCGCGTGCACGGCGAGACCATGGTCAGGGAGCGCACCGGCCTGCCGCGCGGCCTGGCAGCGGCTGTGATCCTTGCCGTGGCCGGGTTGTTGTTGCTGGCCGCTGTTTGGTACGGCATTCCGCGGGTCAATCCCGGACTGCGCAGTCAGGTGGATGTTGCAGCCATCAGCAACCAGGCGCAGGATTGGGTATCCGATCGTTGGGCTTCCGTATCCGAGGTGTTGTCCTGGAACCTGGTCGCCACGCCGGACACAATAGCCACGCCGCCCATCGCCGTGGCCGTGCCCGAACTCCTGTCCACGGCCACCCCGACGTTGGCTTCCGT
>DAOUIC010000507.1:0-2616 GCA_034428255.1 Anaerolineales bacterium | reverse complement strand
TCCCGCATGGCGACTTCCCGGAGGGCTATGTGGAGCAGCTGGCGATTGCCGGTTCCACCTTTGATCGCGAAACTCGGCGAGCGGCCTTCCGGCAAGTCGGCGAGATTATGCTGGACTCTTGCATCGACATTCCGATCTCCTGGAAGTACACGCTGTTCGCCCGCCAGGCCAATGTCCACGGCCTGGATTGGACCGTCAACGACGAGTTGATTGCGGGCAACACTTGGGTCGAGTAGAACTCCGGTCCTTCCGCGCAGATCCCGCTTTCGGGCGGGCAGGTGCCTCAAGGCGCTGCCCGCCCAATCGAGAGCAAGTCCGAGGCCCTACTCCGTGAGGAGCGGGGCTTCGGACGTCCGTGCCGCACCGGCCTCGCGGGCAGAGGACCGCATCGGTTCCGGGCATCCCGCCCGTTTGTGATTTCCCGTGGTTGTTTACGCCTTGCGGCGGCTGGTGCAGACGCTGCCGGTGCTCTTTCTGAGTTCCATCCTGGTATTCGGCCTAGTGCGCTTCATTCCCGGCGATCCGGCCATGCTGATCGCCGGACCCGATGCGTTGCCGGAGCAGATCGTGGCCGCCCGGGCCCGCCTGGGACTGGACAAGCCGATTTATGTGCAGTATGCGATCTGGCTGGGGCAGATCATGCGAGGAGATCTGGGCGTTTCCATCCTGAATGGCTACCCCGTCTTCGACTTGATTACGCGGAAATTCCTGGCCACCCTGCAACTGACCGCGGGCGGGTTGTTGGTCGCCCTTTGCGTGTCCCTGCCCCTGGGCATCCTGTCGTCGGTCAGGCGAGGCGGCTGGTTTGAGCGCCTGACATCGCTGGTGGTTGCCCTGGGACAAGCCATTCCCACTTTCTGGCTGGGCATTTTGCTGGTGCTGGTATTTTCCCTGCAGCTCAAGTGGCTGCCGCCTTCCGGCCAGGTGGCATTCAGCCAGAAGCCGGGGCTGGCGCTGCGCCTGATGATCCTGCCTTCCCTGACACTCGGTTTCTATTCCGCCACGGTGCTGACGCGCTTCCTCAAGAGCTCCATGCTGGAGGTGATGGAGATGGACTACGTGCGCACGGCGCGCGCCAAGGGTTTGGCGGACACCGGCGTCCTGACGCGCCATGTACTGAAGAACGCGCTGATTCCCGTTGTGACCATTTTGGGTTTGCAGCTGGGCGCGTTCCTGGGTGGGGCCGTCGTCACCGAGTCCATCTTCGACTGGCCCGGTCTGGGCAGACTCATGCTGCAGGCGATCGGGACGCGGGACTATCCGGTTCTGCAGGGCACCGTCCTGTTTATCGTGACCACATTCGTCTGCGTGACACTGATTACGGACCTGACCTACGGCTTCCTTGATCCGCGCATCCGCTATCAGTGATTCGGTCTCCTGCGGGGACAGGACCCGCCATGCCCTTTGTCCATGACCATGTCGTCGAGTGAGACCGCCAAGGACCGCGCAACCCGCGGCGATGAGGCCGTTCAGCCTTGGGACTTGGCAGAGCAGCCCACGCAGTCCCGGCTGTGGCATCGGTTCCGCCGGCATCGGGGAGGCATGGTGGGCCTGGTGGTGGTTCTGGTCATGTTCTTCATCTCCGTGGCGGCTCCCCTCCTCTCCACCCACGATCCCCTGGCCATCAGCAAGGGCAACCAGTTTCTGCCGCCCAGCCCGGCCCATTTCTTCGGCACGGACGAATTCGGACGCGACATCTATACGCGCACCCTGCATGCGGGACGCATATCCCTGCTGGCCGGAGCGGTCGCGGCTCTGACCGCCGCCGCCCTGGGCGTACCCTTGGGGCTTGTCAGCGGCTACGCGGGACGCGGGCTCGATGCGGTCATCATGCGGTGCATCGATACGCTGCTGGCATTCCCGGCGCTCCTGTTGGCTTTGACCATCGTGGCCGTGCTGGGACCGGGTTCGGTCAATGCCATGATCGCCGTCGCCATCGTGGGACTGCCGGGATTCGCGCGCCTGGCCCGGGCCAGCATCCTGGTGCAGAAGGAAATGGACTTCGTGCTGGCGGCCCAGGCGGTGGGAGCCACCGCCCGCCGCATCATCTTTCGTACCGTGCTGCCCAACTCGCTGGCCCCCATCATCGTGCAGCTCACGCTGGCCGTGGCGTTCGCCATCCTAGTGGAAGCCGCCCTCAGCTTTCTCGGGCTGGGCACGCAGCCGCCCGACGCCTCGTGGGGGGCCATGCTGTTGAGCGGACGCGGCCATCTGCGTCGCGCCTGGTGGTACGGGTTCTTTCCGGGCCTTTTCATCACATCCCTGATTTTGGGTCTCAACAGCCTGGCGGATGCCCTGCGCGATGTGCTTGATCCCACCATGGTGAACCAAGGAAACAATCTGTAGGACCCGGGCCACAGTCCCCGACACTGCCGCACACGCCTGGCCGAATCATCGCCATACGGAGGTGAAACCGATGTTAACGGAAGCCCAGCCCATTCTTTATTCCGATTTCAGGGTTGCCGACTTCGCGGAGGGAACCAAGACCCGCTTGCACCTGATCCTGAACACCCTGCCCTCGGGCGAACCGCTCTACTGCCCCGTCCTGCTCGCGCGCGGCGATAACCCGGGGCCCGTCTGCATGGTGACGGGGCTGGTGCATGGGGACGAATACGA
>DAOUIC010000506.1:0-2564 GCA_034428255.1 Anaerolineales bacterium | reverse complement strand
CACCAGAGCGGGAGCCAGTTGCATTACGCCAATCGCTTCGATGCCCCTTGATTGCCTGAACCTCCGAATCCAGTCCGACCGGTCGAACACGGCCGAAGCCGCGGGGGATGGTGGTCGAAGGGGCGCGGACAAAAGGCACAGACCGTCTTTTTCGGACTTCATGGCCGAAGCCGCCGCGCCGACCATTTGGCCGTACCGCACCGGATGCACCGGGAACGGAAAGCCATCCCGTGCACCGTTGGCAATGGAGCCAATCTGAAAGTGGGTGGCAGCCGGTCCGAGTTCGCGCACCGCTTCCCTCGCGAACCGCGCATATTCGTCCGGCCAGGTGGAGGGAAGACCGGGATCGTCCCTGCCCCAACGGGCGGCCGGATCCGGCTCCTCCGCCAGTTCAGGCGGCACGCCGTCGAGGATCAGCACCGGCAACGCGCCTTCGCTCCGCACCCGGCTCAGGCGGATGCGCACTTCCTGCCAGTCTGCCCTGGGTTCCATTGTGGATTGCCAGCGCGCCGGCACAAACACGACCGTCGGGTCTGTCTCCACGCTGTCCGTGTTGGCTGCCGGACACGGTTCTGTCTCCGCGATGGTTCCTCCGCCACTGCAATCAAGGTAGGCCAAGGGGGATTCCGGGGTCAATACAGGTGTATTCTGAACCGGCCCGACCAATAGGGGGTGCAGGCTCACCGCCCACACATCCGGTACAATCGCCAGTAGCAGCCATAGCGGCAGTGACCGGAACAGCATCCCCGCGATGTACTTGGCTGGGAGGCGTATCCCCGGACGAGTTACCGGCGCCACCACCACACCCCGGGATTCCTACGCCCGTCTTGAGATTCCATGCCGGATTTTCGTCAGCGCATCAGTCTGGTCGGTTGGGTCATGGCGCTTTTGATGACCTTGACCCTGGTCTGGCGGCTGCCCGACATCACCTGGACCTCGCCCCAGATTTTCGGGCGCGACTTCTCCGTAACCGCGACGCCCAACGTCATCGAGGGTTTGCTGGCGCTGCTGGTGTCCTTTGCCGTCACCGACAGCATCATCCAGGTTCACCCTCGCCTGCAGGCACTTTCAGCCATCCACAGGCTGCAGCTGTTCTGGCCTGTCTACAGCCTGCCGGCCGCGGAAGCCCTGGTGGTTGTGGTGGCCCAACCGGTATCGGACGTGCCGGCTCTGTCGGCGTTGGTCCTGGTCGCGGCCATTGGCGCCTACATGCTGACCCAGTTTCTGTTGTACGAGTCCCTCGATCTGTCCACCCCCCACATCGGACAGTTTGTGTTTGTTCTGCATGGACTTGCCTACATAACCGGTCTGCTGCTGTTCTTGCTGGTCTACCAAAACAAGGGCAGCCACCTGGTGGCCGTGCCGTTCATCGGAGCCACGGCGGTACTCCTTGCCATGGAATTGTTGCGGCGGGAGGATGTCACCAACCTTGGGCTGCTGCGATCCACGGGTATTATCGGATTGGCCATGGCGGCCGCGGCTCTGATGGTGACCATCACCAATCTTTCCAATTTAACGCAGGGCATCCTGCTGCTGTGGATGTTCTTCCTCATGATTAGCAACTTCCAGGACGGACTGCCGACATCCCTGCGTAGCCGGCGCATGTTGGAGTACCTCTGCTTCTCGCTCCTGGTTCTGGTGCTGGCGGTCCTGATCGAGAACGGCAGCCTCCGCCTAACCCCCGCCTGACTTTCAAGGCAGGTTCTTCACGCCGTGGCGCCGGGCCAGGATGTGCGTCGTCTCCTTGATTTCCCGCTGGCGCCGGTCCTCGGACCATCCCAGAATGGTCGCGGCCATACGGGCGACGGTCTCCAACAGTTCCGGTGTTGCCTCGCCAAGCATGGCCATCAGTGTGCGCCGCTGCACGATGTCTCCCAGACAGGCCACCATCTCGGTGCGGCAGATGTGGGCGACTTCCCCGGCCAGGTACCTGGATCCCGGCAGCCGTTCGTCCATGCCCGGGTGACTGCAGGCTTTGGCAACGACAGCCGCCGTGGTGCCGTACCTGCCGTACAGGGCCTCCGCGTCCGTCGGCTTCAGCCGGCCGTCCAAGGTCGCGTCCCGGATGGCCCGTTCCCTGTCCGCCTCCGTGCGGGGCAGGTCTCCGCCTCCGCCGATGGGTGTGTCCCCGGTCGCGGACCTGCGCTGCCGACCCAGTTCCCCGAGTACGCGGTCGGTGGCCTGTTCGGCGAAGGCTCGGAAGGTTGTCCACTTGCCCCCCACCAGCGAGAGAACCGGGGGTGTCGACCCCGATCCCCGACGCAGGTGCAGACTGTGGTCCCTGCTGATTTGCCCGGCTTCCCCTTCGCCCCTGCCCAAGGGCCGCACTCCGCAGTAGCGGTACACGACATGCTGTGCGTCCGCCTGGAGGCCGGGAAACACCTGCGGTACCAAGCCCAGCAGATAGGCCTCCTCCTCCGGGGTGCATTGGTCGGCGTCCGGCTCGTCGGTGCGGATGTCCGTGGTGCCCAACAGCACCCGGTCGTGGAAGGGACAGATCAGCACAATCCTGCTGTCGGCGGCCTCGAAGAAGATCATGTGTCCCCCGAGTGCGGCAAACAGGT
>DAOUIC010000505.1:0-3805 GCA_034428255.1 Anaerolineales bacterium | reverse complement strand
TGCTCGTGTTCTATTGCGGTCCCTGTGTGCGAAACCAATGACGTGTCCATGGCAAGGGCGGTAACTTGGAGAACGATGAAGGTGGGGAATCGTAGCAAAGGGTTGCCGGGCACGCGGTCCGGACCGTCGTCCCGGATCCTGTTTCGGGTTGGGGGAAGGGGACTTCCCGCATGGCTTGCGGCGTCCCGGGCCGTGCGCGTTGAATTCTTGTGTCCTGCGAGAGCCGGGTCCCGAGTCTGGTGTCGGCGGAGCAAGGCACCGACCGGGACCGGTCCGCGTCAGTAGGCGTCCGGATGGGTCCTGAAGAGAATCTTCCAGGCGGTGACGGCCATGATCTTGAAGTCAAGGCCGATGGACCAGTTTTCGATGTACCAAAGGTCGTACTTGATGCGTTCCTCGATGGAACAGTCGCCGCGCAATCCGTTGATTTGAGCCCAGCCGGTGATGCCGCCTTTCTCCTTGTGGCGCTCCATGTAATTGGGCACAACTCGGCGGAATTCCTCAACATAGACCGGCCGCTCCGGGCGCGGGCCGACCACACTCATCTCGTTCATCAGGACATTGATGAAATTGGGGAACTCGTCGAGGCTCTTGGAGCGGAGGAACCGGCCGATGCGGGTGCGTCGGGGATCGTCCGGTGTCGTCCAGCCGGGACCTTCGTTTTCCGCGTCCACGCGCATGGACCTGAACTTGAGCATGTCGAAGGGCACGGCATCCAGGCCCATGCGAACCTGAGTGTGGAAAACCGGGCCCGCGCTCTCCAGCCTGATGAGCAGTGATGCCAGCAGGAAGAAGGGGCTTAGAAAGACGAGTGCCGACACGCTGACTACGATGTCGATGGCCCGTTTGACCACTACTCTCCAGCCCTGCAGCGCCACATCCCGCATGGTCAACAGCGGCAGGCCGGACAGATCCCCAATGCTGACCTCCTGCGCCATGATCTGGAACAGGTCGGGAAAGACACGGATCCCCACTTTCTCTTCCTGGCAAATGCTTATGAGGCGGACAATCTCTTCCTGGGACGCCTCCGGCATGCCGATGATGACTTCGTCGATGTCGTGCGCGGCCACCACCTCCGGGATTTCGTCCACCGTACCCAGAACCGGCACTCCATCCAGCCGGGAGGTCCCGTTGTCGGAGGGAATGGCTCCGGCCACCACGAAACCCAGCTTGGGTGTGCTATGTACTTTCTGCAGGATGATGGCGGCGGTTTGACCACTGCCGACAAGCAGTACCCGTTGGGCTCCGATCCCCTTGCTCTGGGCCGACCACTGAAACTGAGTGTGGATGATGCGGCCCACGCTGACCAGGACGGATGTGATGGCCCAGATGAACAGGACGTGCCGGCGATAGACCTCGAAGTCCACCAGCAACATGGTCAGCACGGCCAACAGCAGCAGTACCAGGATCCCGTTCATAAACAGGATCTTGATGGTTTCGTCCAGATGGAGAATGGGCCTGCGCCGCTGGTACATCCTGCTCCACACAAAGGCCGCCAACAAGAGCACGGTGTGGACCACCGGCAGCGCCAGCCATTCGTTGAACGGTCCCAGCACCACTTGCGGCCCTTGGCGCGTTGCCAGATGCGCGAGCCAATGGCCAATCCACAGGCAACCCGCATCAGTGGCGACCAGGGTCGTCAGAAACAGAATCTGGACCTGTGTTAGCAAGCCCGGGTGGGCGCGGCGCGGTCTGGGCTGGATGGCAGGACCGCGCGCAAATCCGGGGGTCGTACTGGAAGTCATGGTAGAAACTGCATGCCGGCAGATGCTCCCGCGCGGACCGCTGGACGGCCGAGGACAAGGCGGCGCGGCCCTTCCCGCCAAGCGGCGGACGGTGTTCCATATGAGTGTTATAGTGTACGCGCGATGTCCGCCCTCTTTGTGAGCTTGCCCGAATTTCGCATTGGACAGCACAGTGCCATCGCCATTTGCCACCACCCGCAGGGCCGCCTCTGGCGGTCCTTTTGATGCGGAACCCGGTTGGGACGACTTTGTTGAGTCGCACCCGTTGGGTCATGTGCTGCAACTTGAGGGCTGGGCCAGACTCAAGCAGTATTCAGGCTGGCAGGTGCATCAGGCGGTTCTGGCCGGTTCGGCAGGGGCGTTCCGGGCTGGCGCCCTGATGCTGCAGCAGCGCAGGCTGGGCCTGGCGCTCGGGTACGTGCCCGGTGGCCCGGTGGTGGATTGGAACTGCCCTGCGGACGTGGACGCCATGCGTGCCGAACTCCTGCAGTGCGCGCGCACGCACGGAGTGCACGTGATCAAGATCGAACCCGAGCTCCCGGATTTGCCGGCGCATCGGCGGCAGCTGGCCCGACTGGGCTTCAGGCCGAGCCGGCAGACGGTCCAGCCGCGCAGCACGATTAAGGTGGATCTTGCCGGCTCCGATGCCGACCTGCTTGGGCGCATGAAGAGCAAATGGCGCTACAACGTACGCCGGGCCCAACGGGCGGGTACCCAGGTCCGGGTGGGCGGTGCAGCGGATCACGAACGGTTGCATGCCTTGATGCAGGCGACCGGTCGCAGACAGGGCTTCGCGCCTCGTGCCCCGGCCTATTTCGAGGCGGCGTTGGAACTGTTGCCCAATCACCTGCAGTTGTTGCTGGCCGACGTACGGGGCGAGACCGTGGCCGCCGTCGTCCTTGCCCTGTGTGGTGGCGCCGCCTGGTACCTGTGGGGAGCCAGCAGCACCCGGCATCGCCATGCCATGCCCAATTACGCCTTGCACTTCGCCGCCATGCAGCGGGCGCGCGCGGCGGGGGCCGGGACCTACGACTTGGGAGGCATCCCGGATCCGCTCGGCGCGGTGGCCACAGCCATGCGGGAGGCGCGCAGCCAAGGGGACTGGCCGGACTCGCTGCCGGTGGATTTGGCCCGGCTGCCGCAACGGGACTTGTGGACCGTGTACCGGTTGAAGCAGGGATTTGGCGGTCGTGTCGAACGGCGCGTGGGGGCCTGGGACCTTCCCGTTGACGAACTGGCCTGGCGCGGCTATACGATGGGCCTGAACCTGCAGGACCAAGTCCAAGCCGCGTTGTCCGAAGCTCGTCGGCACCTGCGCTCAAACCTGGAGCGAGGTGGACCTCGCGGAACCCAGTCCTTGGGTTCGTGCTCCGACGTGGCGGACCCCGTTGTCTGGAACCAGTCGATCATGGACTGCCGCCTGGCGGGTTGGCAGCAATCCTGGCAGGCCGGCGAGGCGGCTCGGCAAGCCGGGTGGCCGGTACGCCGATGGATGCTCAGTTTGGGAAAAGGCCGCCCCGACCATGCAGTGCAGGTCTTGTTGCACAGGCTTGGCCCCTCGTTTCCGGTCTCGGTGGCCGAAGTCCGCGACGGGCCGTGTCTGGACTGGAGCGGGTTGGCGGAGACAACAGGCGTACTGGAGTATTTGGAGCACCTGCTGGCCGGGGAAGATTGTGTCGGAATTCGCATCAGCCCCCTGTTCCCGACAAACTCGGCCGTGGGCATGTCTGCCTTGTCCTGCCTTGAAGCAAACGGGTGGCGGTCAGTTGCCCATGGACGGCAAGGGGTTTCGCATTGGATGTCTCTCCTGGGGAAGGACCATGGGCTGTTGTCGAATGCCGAGCCCGGGCCTCTGGCACCGGCCGCGGATGCAGCGGCCCGGACCGGTCTTGCCGTGGTCGCCGGCGACCGCGTGGACGTCCGGCATGTACAGTTCCTCAAGGATTCCGTGGGGGGGCCGGGCGACCGCGCCGGGTCCGAGGCAGTCCTGGACATGCTGACAAGGATGGACAGTCCACGGTCCGGGCTCGATTGCGACCATCCCGAGGCACGGCTGTTTG
>DAOUIC010000504.1:0-1530 GCA_034428255.1 Anaerolineales bacterium | reverse complement strand
TCCTTCCACAAATTGAGGCGCTGGACGAAGACGTAGTCATAGAAGGAACCGCTGTCTTTCCAGCGATCGTCGTCCGCGCTGCCTTCGACGACCAGCTTGCGGTTCTTGCGCCCGCGTACAGCCTGGTCCACGGCGTCGCGCCAGGTCTCCAGTTCCGCGGGCGTGAGGAAGTCATCGATCACGACGAAACCGTTGGTTTGATAGGTGTCAATCTGGGCTTGTGTGATTTCCGTATTCATGGTTTCTCGTCTCTCAAGTGGTTCTTCCTGCAAACTCAGAAATTGCCCATAAGCCTCTGTCAATTTGGCCAGGATTGTCCTACGGCTCATTGACCGGATTCGGTCGGTGAGCATCCGGTGTCGTTGGCGCGCATGCGGTGGTGAACATCAACCGGGACAGCAAGTGCTGGGCGGTCGGCTCATACCTTACCGTAGACGTGGGTGTAGAGTTCCACCTGCCGCGCGAGACCCCGATTGTAAGTCGGCGCTTCGTCGGGGTTCGGCTCGAAGCGATCGGCAATATGGAATTCCGGAGAACGCGCCTTGGAGCCCAGGATGGCCTCCAGCGTAAGAATCGCGGCACCGCGGCTGGTGGTCTCCGTGGAACGGGTGCGCTGGACCGGCCGCTGGCTGGCACCCGCCAGAATCCGGCACCAAAGATCCGAGTACTCCAGGTTGCCGCCACTGGCCAGGATGGCCGTGTCCGGCTGGATGGCGGGAGCCAGTTTCCGGATGATCAACGCCAGACGGTAGGTCACCGCCTCCAGGCCGGCCCGCATCAGTTGGCCCGGTTCCGTGCCGGCGGTGATGCCGTGCAGGCAGAGCGAGGCATTGTCGGCCCAGCCCGGGCTTCGTTCGCCCTGCAGGAACGGCAGGATGGTCAGGCCATGGCTGTCGGGGTATACCGCGCGGGCCTGTTGTTCGAGCTCGGCCCGGGTTTCGCCCAGCCAATTGCAGATCCAGACCGGAATCGAACCGCCGTCCGTCAGGGCGCCGCCCAGCAGATGCCGGTTGTGATCGATCCGATAGCACCATAGTCCGACCGGCACTTCGGGGGCGGTGCCGTCCGGCCGGTTTGGCAGGACCACGCGGACGGCGGCGCTGGTGCCGATGGTTACCGCCAACGAGGTCCGATCCACGGCGCCACTGCCGATGTTGGCGGCGGCGCCGTCGCCCACCGGCAGGCAGAAGCGGCTTTCCGCCAGTTCCGGCCATCTTTGGGCATAGGCGGGGGCCAGTGTGGCCAGACCTTCGCTGTAATCCCTGAGCGGAGGCAAATGTTCCTCCGAGATGGGCAACAGGTTCAGCAGTTCGCCACTCCAGGCTTGTCGGTGTCTATCCTGCAACCCGGTCCATCCTGCCTCGCAGGTGGAAATGGGGGCTGCCGGCCGGCCTGTCCAGCGTGCCAGCAGATGGCTGCCCAGCGTCTGCCAGCATGCCGTTTGTGCCAGCAGCCCGGGTTCCGTGGCGTCCAGGCCGAGTAGTTGGGCCGGGGCGTACGCCGTGTGGATGGGTACGCCGGTCCGCGCCC
>DAOUIC010000503.1:0-2981 GCA_034428255.1 Anaerolineales bacterium | reverse complement strand
TCCTCCACATAGTCCGCTCCCAGGGCGCTCGGATCCGCGACGAGTTGATCCCTGAGTGCGGGATGGGCGGCCAACTTCTCAAGCAGGGGAATGCAAGCCGGATCGCCGAGCCGTTCGACCCCGTAACAAACGGCCGGCACGTAGTAGTACATCGACCGATCCTTGTCCATGAAGTCCTCGGGGCTCTCGTGCCTGAGGAGCTCAACCACCCGCCGCCACACGGGGATGGCGCGCGGGTCCCGCGCGTGCCCCAGACTGTAGACGAGGAACGCCGCGTTGGAGGCTGCATTCTGGTCCGGCGGGATGCCCTTGTAGACGATGGCATCCTCCTGGATAGGGAGACGGTCCTGCGCCAATTCGGCCATGCAGGTCTCAACCAGCGTCTCCATGCCCCGATTCGATCCAAGGATTGCCAGCACTTGCGCCAAAAACACTTTGGCCGCACCTTCCGCACCCGCGTACCGTTCGACAAGGAACGGCACAACTTCCGGTCCCATGCACATCAGGTCCGCGATGTCGATGCGTCCGGGGTACCGCCGATTGTTTCGCTGGTCGGAATAGGTGTGCAACGGCACATCCGGATCGAAGCGCGCCCATTTGGCTGTGCATTCCTCTTCCGAGAAGCGGAGTGGTTCCAGATCGCGGGTCAGAATTCGTTCGGGCAGGACATCGGCATCCACCAACCGCTCCTGCAGGAGACGCACCGGCAGTTGCCGCGGGGTTTCGCCCCTCTGTAGGCAAAGGGCGGCGGCCAGGGCGGCAACACCACCCAAGTTCTCCATGTCCGGCTGCATGCGCGGGGCGGCCAAGGCATCGTGCGTCGCCGAAAAGGCCTTCCCCGAGACGATGATGTTCTCCAAGCCGACGGGCAGTAGCGCCCGCCAAGGAATCTCAATCTCCAAATGGGGAGACTGTAGACCCATCAGAATCCAATCGGATGTGCTCTGTCCCTTGATGTCGTTGTTGCTGAACATCACCGCCACCACATCCTCGAAGGCCCGCCGCACAAGCTGATCGGTAAGAGTGAGCGTGATGTCGGCCTGGATATGACGGCTTTCGCGGGGAGCCAAATAGATGCCGTGGTCCACATCTCCGGCATTCGCACTGCGTCGCTCGGCCATGATCCCGCGCGTGTAGTCCTCGATATTGGTGATATCGACCGAACGGGTCTTGACGTTGCGCGGACGTCCCGGCCTGATCACCTGAGCCATGTAGGAGTACATCATCGAGTGGTCGCGTCCGGCACCCAGCACGTAGGGTGCCCCGGCGAACGCGGCCACATCGCCGTCGCCCGTACAGTCAATCGTGATGGAGCCCAAGGTGCACAGGGGACCGTAGCGGGTCGCGACCGCCGCACCGCGGACCTTGTTGCCTTCGACCACGGTGCCGATGAACATGGCGTTCAGCAACGGCACGACCCCGGCATCCATCACCCCTTCATGCAGGGCGTGGATTTTGCACTCGATGTTCCACTGGGGAATGTCGCCGCGTTGCGCGGGATGTCCCGTGCGGACGTGCATGTCGTCGACCATCCCCGTCACCTGACCGGAGAAGCCACCGCGGTGGCCGAACCAGTAGGCATGAATACCGCCATAGGTGCCTGTTCCGCCCAAGCCCGGGTTCATGTCCACCAGCACGGTTTGCAGGCCGGACGTCCCCGACGCGACGGAGGCGATGCCTCCCGATGTGCCACCGCCGACAATCACCGCATCCACCGCGTCCAGTTCCGGGAGGGGGACTGCCGGAACACGGACCGTGGCGTACTCCACTCCGCGCTGGGGAACCGGTTGTTCCTTTACGGCGATCCCGGTACCGGTGATGGAGGTTCGCGGCGAACCTGCTGGTTCCGGGATGGAGTTCCGCTCGGCAACCAAGCCTGCAACCGCTACACCAAGCTGACTCGCCGCGACCGGATGCCGCAGAGCCCGGGCGACATCGTCGGGCAGGCGGGCCGCATCGTTGAGGCATACCACGCCCGAGACCCCGGTGAAGAAGCAGGCAGCGTCCAGTGTTGCAGCTTTCGAAACCGAAGTGGCGGGCATCCGGACCTCGGCCCCCGCTTCCGAAACCTGCCGGACAACCAGGCGGGTCGTGAACGCCCCCTCAACTTCATGGCTGGATCCGGCCCACACCGCATCCGTGAACGCTGGATGACCCGATTTGAGCGATTCGACCAGGGACACCCCCACGCGCCGCGCCGCCAAGTCCCGCGCCGTCGCGCTCACCGCATCACCCGCCCCAACCACATGGACCGAGGTGTATTCAATGTTGACGTGGCCGTCCCCGCCGTTGCCCGGGAACACCTGCAGTTCCAGAGTGCCCGTCCCGGGAACATTCCACTCGAACACGGGTTCCTCAAGGCCCTCAACCCCGGTGAATTCGATGCGGCGCACTACACGTGACGGCCCCGAAGCGGGTTCGAACTCCGTGCCATGCAGACGCGCCACCAACGCCGTTTCGCTGGTGTCGATCACCCATCCACATCGAATTGCCTGCCGACCGGACTTGTTGCCGACCACAATTCCGGCAACGGCACCGTCCGCGCCTTGGAGCACACCGACGGGCAGCGAGGCGTACCACAATCGGACTCCGGCCGTACGGAGACAGTCTTCCAGGGCCAGCTTGAATCGATCCTGATGCAGCGGCCAGACCCCGTCCTGGTCGTCTTCCCTGCTTGCCGCAAAGGCCGTTGCCAGCGGTTCCGGCAGCTCACCACCCGCCACTTCGGCGCTATCAATCCAAGTGCGGCCCTTGGCCGTCATTTCACGGGCCGGATACGTCCGCGGTTCCACGATCGCGACCGACATGCCGCGGGTCGCCAGCCGCACCGCAGCGGCCATGCCGGCCAGGCTGCAGTCGACCACCAACACGTCACAGGTGTCCAGGACGGGAAGATCGCGCTCGGGAAAACAAATGGTCATGGGCGATTGGAAAATGGGGTTTGTGGAGGACTGAAAATTATAGATTCGCGAATTTCGCTC
>DAOUIC010000502.1:0-2025 GCA_034428255.1 Anaerolineales bacterium | reverse complement strand
GGGCATCCTGCACCGCCCGAACCCGATCGCGGTACCAGCGCCAGACCAGGTTCGGGTTGTTCCGAAACCCGGCGACCGAGGCCAGTTGTTCGGGATCGAAACGGGACCACAAACCCGTCGCCGCATCCCTGAATGTGGAGATGCCCGATTCCGCGCTGACACCGGCCCCGGTCAGGCAGACGGACGCGTGGGCTCGGACCAGCCGGCCGGCGATGTCGGTCAGGGCACCCTCCGATCCGGCCGAATGCATGGATCCGGATTGCCGATTGCCGCCGTTAGGCACCGAAACGTTTCAGGCGGCCGGCATGCGCCATCAGCTGCGGAAGCAGGTCCGTGGCCGGGAACAAGCCCATGCTGCCCGCCGCACACCCCTGTTCACCGAACTGCCGCACCGAGTCGGGCCGGACGCTGCGGGACCACAACAAGGTGGGCACCGGGTGCCAGCTGTGGCTGCGCAGGACCGCCGGAGTACTGTGATCCCCCGTGATGGCCACGGCATCGGGTTCCAGCGCCATCAGGTCCGGAATGGCGGCGTCCACGGCCTCGATCACAGCCACCTTGCCGTCGAAGTTGCCGTCCTCGCCATAGCTGTCCGTCTTCTTGACATGTACAAAGAAGAAATCCTTGCGGTCCCAGTGATCGGCCACGGCCCTGATTTCGTCGGCCGGTTCTTCGCCTTCGAATTCGATGGGCTCCATGCCAACCAGGCGTGCCACCCCGCGATACATGGGGTAGACCGCGACCGCGCCTGCCTCCAAGCCCCAGGACTCCGCCAGCGACGGAACACCCGGATCCTTGGCCAGGCCCCGTAAATTGAGACTGTTGGCGGCCGGCTCGCCGCGCAATGCCTCCCGGGCCACAGCCAGCCAGCGATTAAACAGATCCGCAGTGTATTGTCCGGCATCCGTCCCACCGGCATCCACGACCGGCAACGGCGGCTTTCCGACAACGCCCGGATCGGTCTCCGTCAGTTCGCCGCCCAGACCCTGACCGCGCAGAACCAACACGAAGCGGTAATCCTTGACCGGCCGTACGAAAACCTCAACGCCCGGCAAACAATCCTGCGTTGCCTCCTGCAACAGCGCGACACACCGTTCGCACTCGGACGTCGGGATGCGACCGGCCCTGCGATCGAGAATCGTGCCGTCGGACGCCGCAGTGGCAAAGTTGCCCCGGGCCGCCACATCCTGGGAACTCAGGGGAAAGTCGATCCCCAGTGCCTCCAACACGCCGCGGCCAATCTCATGCTCAACCGGGTCCACGCCAAAAAGTGCCAGGTGCGCCGGACCGCTGCCCGGTTCGACCCCAACCCTGACGGGAATGCTCAAGCCCGTCATGCCCTCCGCGGCCAGCCGATCCATGTTCGGCGTCGCGGCACATTCGAGTTCGGTCCCGCCATGGTCAGGGGAAGGCAGGCCCCCCAAACCATCCATGACGAGCAACACGATGCGGCCGCCCGGCTGGGCCAGGGCGGCATAGAGACTGCGTGCATCCACGGTGTTGGCTTGGGACTTACCAAGACTTGACACTCAGGTTGTCCTGGTCTCGTTCACGGGTCGTCGGGGATCCCCGCGGATCGCCCCTCGCCGTGCAGAAGCCCCTGTCCCGCGGGCCGCAACGGGCACGCACGGAAATCCCGCACGCACCAAAATGTTGACCGCCGCATTGTGGTCGGCGTTGGCACGGAACCCGCAGGCCCCGCACGCAAACACCGCCTGCAACGGCCGGTTGTCCCTGTGCACATGGCCGCACCGGCTGCACCTCTGCGACGTGTAAGCCGGGTCCACCTTCCGCAGGTCGCCGGCCTTGTACGCCAGCTTGCGCTCCCACGAGCCCCAGCCGCTGGCCAGGATGGCCCGGTTGAGCCCCGACTTCTGCTTCACGTTCCGGCCGGGTTCCTCCACCGTGCCCTTGGCCGACCGGGTCATGGCCTTCGTGTTCAGGTCCTCCACCACCACGGTGTGCGCCGTGTCCGCCAGCCGGCGGCTGGCCTGGTGCGTGGCGTCGTCGCGCTTGCGCGCACGC
>DAOUIC010000501.1:0-1711 GCA_034428255.1 Anaerolineales bacterium | reverse complement strand
GGGGGCACCGCGCCGCTGCCGAGCGCGTTGTTGATGAGTGCAATACCGGCGCAGGTGGCCGGCGTGCCCGAGATATCGATCATCACACCGCCGGCCAGCCCGGCGGGGGAACCCGCGCCGATCCTCTTGGCTGCGGCTTGGTTGGCTGGTGTGCCGCGCTTGTATGTCAGCGGCGGTGCCCAGGCCATCGCCGCCTTGGCCTATGGCACGGAGTCCGTGCCGGCGGTGGACAAAATCGCCGGTCCCGGCGGCCTGATGACGACCGAAGCCAAGCGGCAGGTGTACGGGCAGGTGGGCCTTGACGGACTGTATGGGCCCACCGAAACCATGATTGTGGCCGACGAGTCGGCCGACCCCGAGGTGGTGGCCGCAGATCTGTTGGCCCAGGCGGAACACGATGTGCTGGCCAGCGCCATCCTGGTCACACCCAGTGTTCGCTTGGCCGAGTCGGTCCAGGCGGCGGTTGGCCATATGCTGGAAGGTCTGCCCCGGGCCGAGATCATCGCAGGCTCCCTGGAACGAGGCAGTGGAATCGTACTGGTGGACTCGCTGGAGGAAGGGTTTGGCGTAGCCAATCAATATGCCGCCGAGCACCTGTGCCTGCTGGTGGCGGAGCCCGATCAGTGGCTGGACCGGGTGCAGCATGCAGGCGGCGTGTTTATGGGACACCACAGTTCCGAGGTCCTTGGGGACTACGTGGCCGGCCCCAGTCACATCATGCCCACCAACGGCAGTGCCCGTTTCAGCAGTCCGCTCAGTGTTCTGGATTTCGTGCGCGTGGTCTCCCTGTTCGGCCTGAACGAAGTCGGGGCCCGGCGCATCGGACCGGCTGCGGCGCGACTGGCAGAGACCGAGGGTTTGCAGGCGCACGCCAGGGCAGTCACGGCAAGGAGGCCTCGGTCATGACGGCGTTCGATCCCTCAACACTGCTCAATCCCATCATCAAGTCCCTGTCGGCCTACAAGCCCGTGGAGCCTCTGGATTCACTGAGCGCGGAACTCGGCTTTCGGGTTGAGGATCTGGTGAAGTTGGATGCCAATGAAAATCCCTTCGGACCGCCGCGCTCCGTTGTGGAGGCCCTGGCCTCCTACGACTGGTACCACGTCTATCCGGATTCGGCCCAGACTCGCCTGCGGGAACGGCTGGCGGCGTTGCACGGCGTGCCGGAGAACATGATTGCGGTTGGCAGCGGTTCCGATGAGTTGTTGAACAACCTGAGCCAGATGTTCCTGTTGCCCGGCGACAGGATCCTGGACATGCCCCCCACCTTTCTTATGTATTCCAGCAACGCCCACCTGTACGGGGCGGAGGTGCTGGAGGTTCCGCGCCTTCCGGACTACAGCCTGGACGTGGAAGCCGTTGAGTCGGCGGTGCTGGATGGCCGGGTGGGGGCCGGGGGGCCGGTCAAGATTGTGTATGCCGCCACGCCCAACAATCCGACCGGTACCTGGTTGACGGACGGCGAATGCGAACGGTTGCTGGCCCTGCCGGCCCTGGTGGTCCTGGACGAAGCCTACGTCGAGTTCGCCGGCGAGCCGTCCCGCATCGCGCGCGTCGCCGAACATGACAACCTGGTGGTGTTGCGCACCTTTAGCAAGGCGGTCGGCATGGCCGGCCTGCGGCTGGGCTGGGGGGTGTTTCCGGACTGGCTCATGGAACAGTTCTGGAAGTTCAAGCAGCCCTACAACGTGAACCAGGCAGCCCTGGTGGC
>DAOUIC010000500.1:0-1585 GCA_034428255.1 Anaerolineales bacterium | reverse complement strand
GGGCAGCCGCATTCCAATTTGACAGGACCCTGAATAGCACTGCAACGAGAGGTCAGGAAGGATGTTCAGTCCGGTGTCGCCGTGCGTGGGAGCGGGCAGCGGTCGCTTTGCGGGCCATGCGGACCTGCTGGCGGTCTAGGACTTCCGTCGGCCGTCTCGCCGCAGGTGGCAAAACAGGGCGGGTACGGCATCCAGGGTCTCCGCCACCTGGTACAGCGTCAGGCCGGGTTGCATTTGACGCCAACTTGCCCCGCAGCTGCCTGCCCTCCCGGATCAGGCCTCGATAGCCCAGCGCGTGCCGGTCAGGCGCGCCGGTTTCATCCGACGGGGGCGTGGCAGAGGAACACCTTGGTCCGGTCAGCACCGGGATTGCGGCGCAGCACAGCCAGACCCCGGGGCCCGTCAGACCGTCACGGGAGGCGACCACGCGCCGGATGGCGCAGTCGGCGTACGCGGGCAACCGCGTCCTGCTGATGGCTCGCCCAAAACGCAACGGCGGTGCCCGGACCAGGCCTGTGCCCGACTCCTCGCGCTATAGGCAGGCAGAGGGTTGTCCGTGGCGGTTACTTTCGGGCATTCAGGGTTTTCAGATCGGCGCAATTCCAATCCAGCATGTTCCGGTCAGCCGTAACCAGTTCGATGTTGTGGTGCAGAGCCGTGGCCACAATGATGCGGTCGGCCGGATCATTTTCGGCCCATGCCAACTCAAAGGCACGAAACAGGATGGCGCTGTTGGCAACGAGTTCCGTCACGCCCTGTGCCAGCAAACCATCCCACCGCTGGGCGATGGTTAGGCCCTCGGGGAACAACGCCCTGCCGCGCTTCACTTGATAGCCTGCATCCCAGACGGTAAATGATGGCAAGGCCACCCTGTCCATCTCGAAGGCGTTCTGGATCTTGTTCCACGCTCTCCGGCCCAGGCGGGGATCGTTAATTGTGAACCAATGGGCCACATGGGTATCGAGCAGGATCACGCAGGCGCCGTTGGGTCCGCACAATAGGCATCGGTGGTGTCAGGGGCGGAAACGATGTCCCCGCGGATTTCCACCTGGCCTTGGTACATTCCCGCCAGGCCGTGGACCACAAGTTCGGTGTTTTGCTCCCGACTGATCCGCCTGCCGGCGGCGACGGCTTCCTGCTTGGTGTCGAAGTGGCCGACGAGATTCGGCCTCCCGGCCTTTTTGATACTCCAGCCTCCGTTGGGATGGGGGACGATATGATGTGCTTTCGCTTTCTTGGCCATGGTTGCCGCCTTGGGCAAACAGAGAGTGTTGCCGACGGATAGTCGTACTTCATTTGCATGGTACACAATGGGGGTGATGCGGCGGCAGTTTGGTCCGTCGGCGAACTTGGCGGAACTTCGGGGGCTGAATCACTCTTCTGCAACCTACTCCATGACTTCTCGTTGCAGTGACAGGTATCTGTTGTTCCAGCGAGCCCGCTTCCGCTTGGAGGCGAAACCGCCCTTGGCAGTGGTCTCTCCGTGCTGGCGGAAGTATTGCGAGCAGCTATTCCAACACCATCAAAGTTGGCTGCACGATTAGAATCAATACGTTGGCCGGTATGGCGTAGATGTTGAGAGTCG
>DAOUIC010000499.1:0-4407 GCA_034428255.1 Anaerolineales bacterium | reverse complement strand
TCGACCTGGTCATACTCGAGGTTCTCCATGTCCAGGACATCGTCTTCGCCAAGCGGTATTGGGTGATGCCCGATTCCGCCATGATCTCGGCAAGATGTTCTCCGGGGTGGATTGGTTCGGGTCCGGTCATGGTCTTTCTCCTCAATGGTAGTCGGTGACTTCGATCTCCATGGCGCCCTGTTCTGTCCAGATAAAGCAAACGCGCCATTGGTCGTTGATGCGGATGCTGTACGGGCCTTTTCGGTCTCCGCGTAGGGCTTTCAGCCGATGGGACGGTGGGATCCGAAGGTCTGAGAGTGCCGCGGCTGCCACTACACGCTATAACCTCACCCGCGCCCGACGTTGGATGTTGGGCGGCACATGCCGTACCGTTTGTCCACTGAAGAGCCTGCGGGCACTGTCATCCCTGAATCGGTCCATGGACAACGATAGCAACGCCTCTCGTTACTATCGTCAAGGATGTCTGATACGACTGTCCGTGTCATTCCTCACCTTGCCGCGGGGCTCCTGCGAGGTCCGCGTCGTTCGACACAACGACCATGACGAATCAGTCCGGTTGGGGGCGGGAATCGCAGCTCTTCCGGTAGCAGTGGCGGTATGGCCTCAGGACGTAGTGGTTGGCAATCCGTGCAGACCGGGACGACCGATGGACCACAGGCGGCCAGAGTGCCAAGTACAGGATCGGAAGTTCGGCCACGGAACAAAGACGAAGGACGGGGACCGTACGGGGATGCAGGACGAAGCCCGGCGCGTCGGTCGCCTGTCAGGGGACGACATCCGTCGCTGGTGGTTGTAGCCATTCCCGACCATCGGGTCGCGTCCAGACCCAATTGGCCCATGCGCGTTGGTGGTCCGAACAGTCCACGCCTGTTGCGGAGGCAGCGGGCCGTGACGCTGCCATGGGCCGTGCGAGTCGGGCGTTGACACGGCTGCAAGCCGTGTTTGTGAGCGTTCCCAAATAAACTATCAAAACCTTGCGTGCGTTTGGCTCGGCCAGCCGACATACTCCCAGCGCATTCATCCGCGTCTCTTTGGAGAGAATCCAATGCGCAAACTTTTGGTTGTTTCCTTGTTGTTGGTGGTGGCGATGCTGGCTGCCTGCGGTCCCGCGCGGGCCACTGTTCCTGCTCCTGAACCGGAATCGGCTGCCGAGGAAGAAGCGATGGAAATGGGTCCCGCCGGCCTGCCGATGGTTGATCCCATGGCTGTCACGGGGGACATCATCATTGCCGGCAGCTCCACGGTGTACCCGCTCGTCGAACGCATGGCGGAACGGTTCGTGGACGAGGGCTATGACGGCAGCATCTCGATCTCCAGCATCGGCAGCGGCGCCGGCTTCGAGCGCTTCTGCGTTGCCGGCGAGACCGACGTGTCCAATGCTTCGCGCCCCATCAAGGCCAGCGAAGTGGAGAGTTGCAACGCCATCGAACGCGCTCCGATCGAACTGCGCGTGGGCACCGACGCGCTGGCGGTGGTCGTTAGCCAGGAAAACGATTTCCTGACGGATGTGTCGATGGAGGAACTGGCCCGGATTTTCTCCACGGCAACCAACTGGTCGGACGTGAACGCGGACTGGCCGAGCGAACCCATTCAGCGCTTCAGCCCGGGCACCGACAGCGGCACCTTCGACTACTTCGTGGAAGAGGTGTTTGACAAGAACTCGGAACCGATTCTGGCCGCCGCCGAACTGCAGCTGAGTGAGGACGACAACGTCCTGGTGCAGGGTGTGCTGGGCAGTTCCTATGCCATCGGCTACTTCGGCTACGCGTACTACCAGGAAAATGCCGACACCCTGAAGGTTCTGTCCATCAACGGCGTGGAAGCCAACGCCGACAACGTGGACAACGCCTCCTACCCTTTGGCCAGGCCGATGTTCATGTATTCGACCGCCGGCATTCTCCATGAGAAGCCTCAGGTCGCCGACTTCCTCAACTTCGTGCTCACCTACGTGAACGAGGAAATCGTGGATGTGGGTTATTTCCCGGCCTCCGCAGCCGACATGCAGGCGGCGATCGATGGCTGGAAGATGGCCATGCAGCAGTAGGACGACTGCCGGATACGTTTTCAATGCAATTTGATGACAGATCGTGGGGCGGATCGGCTCCGCCGGAGCCGATCCGCCCCTCCTTTTGTTACGATCGGCGCTGACTGTTCCTGGGACTGGGTCGAGCATCCATGAGCGTAAAACCCGGAGCCGAATTCCTGACCGGTGGCCTTGGCATGGAGGCGGGTGTCCGGAAGGAACTGACCAGGCGCCGCCGACCGTTTGAGCAGTTCATGCACGGCGCGCTTTGGTTGTGTGGCGCCATCTCCATCCTCACCACAATCGGCATCGTGTACATGCTGGGGCAGGAGGCCCTCCTTTTCTTCCGGCGGCCGGAAGTCCGCCTGATGGAGTTCCTGACTGGCTGGACCTGGCAGCCTCAGACCCTTCAGTTCGGCATTTGGCCACTCGTCAACGCCACCATGGGGGCCAGCCTGATTGCCATGTCCCTGGCCCTGCCCCTGGGACTCCTCATCGCCATTTACCTGAGCGAGTATGCGGATGCCCGGGCGCGCCGTATTCTCAAGCCCATTCTGGAGGTTTTGGCCGGGATCCCGACCGTGGTCTACGGCTATTTTGCGCTGACGTTCGTTACCCCAATCCTGCGCAATCTGTTTGGAATTGAAGTGGTTGAAATCTTCAACATTGCATCGGCAGGGCTGGTGATCGGGGTCCTGGTGCTGCCCACCGTGACATCCATGAGCGAGGATGCCTTGCGGGCGGTACCCGTCGCGCTGCGCGAAGCGGCTGTCGGCTTGGGTGCCACCAGGCTGGAGACCTCCGTGCGCGTGGTTGTTCCGGCAGCTTTGTCCGGTATCTCCGCGGCCTTCATCGTGGCCATGTCCCGTGCCGTGGGTGAAACGATGATTGTTGCAGTGGCAGCTGGGGCAGGACCCCGCAACTTCGCCGGCTGGGGAGAGGCGCTGGGCGGCCTGCGGGCACTCAACCCCTTCCAGTCTGCCGAAACGATGACGGGTCACATTGTTCGCATCTCCGGAGGCGACATCAGCTACGACTCGCTGGACTACGACAGCCTGTTCGCCATCGGCCTTCTGTTGTTCCTGATGACGTTGGGCCTCAACATTTTTAGCCGCGCCATCGCGCGCCGCTTCAGGGAGCGGTACGACTGATGGGTGTCTTCGCCGACAAGACCACGGTTGGCGCGGCCGGCTGGCCGGAGGGCGCGGAGGAAGCTTCCCATACCCGCCGGCGCCGAAGCAGGGGCAGGGCCTGGCGTGTGGCGATCCGGTTTTCCACCGTCTTTGGCCTGCTGGTGTTGGCCACGCTCCTGTACAACGTGGTCAACAGCACCTGGGGCTATGTGGTGGTGCGCGATCGGTTAAGCGATCAGCTGATTGTCCTGCTGGAGCGTTCCCACATCACCCATGTGGAACGGCGGGTGGATGCCTTGAAGGCGGTGGATGGCAATCCGAATGCCGTGGTGGTGCTGCCGTCCAACTTGGTGCCGGCCGTGCCGGATGGCTTTCGGGCCGTGCCAATCGGGGATCAACACGCCCAATTGGCCTTGCTCGCACTGGTGTCCGAGGACAACCGGTTCCTGCTGGAACTCGATGAAGCCTTGTTGCTGAAACTCCTGCCCGAAGACAGCCGCTGGTCCGACTTGAGCTCGAGTTGGCCCGCCGAAAGTGTTTCGCTGGTGTTGGTCGTCGACAAGGACGGGATCCTGAGCCGCTGGGCCGCGCGCCAGGACCTGCCGAATCTGGACAGCCTGGGTACGGCCGAACTCCTGGCGGTTCTGGAAACCCACCTGTCGGCCGGCTTGATCCGACGCTACGGCCGCGATGAACCGATGGCCGAGCGCAGCCGCGCCAGCCTCCTGTCACTGGTGGAGGAACGGGTTAAGGAGCCGGAGGTCCTGGCGACCTTCAACCTGCGGGAATCCCTGGTGCAACCAGCCGAAATCAAGGCATTCGCAGATGTGGAAGGCGCCGTTGCCAGTTTCCGCAGCTGGCTGACGCCCGGTTTCCTGGTGCGCCCCCAATCCGCCAACGCGGCCATTTCGGGCATCCGCACGGCGCTGCTGGGGTCGCTGTGGGTCATTGCCATCACCATCTGCTTCTCCGTGCCCTTGGGAATCGGAGCGGCAATCTACCTGGAGGAGTTTTCCACCCGCAACTGGTTCGGCAGGATTGTCGAAACCAACATCAACAACCTGGCAGGGGTGCCGTCCATCATCTACGGCATGCTGGGCCTGGTGATTTTCGTGCGCGCGCTCACACAAATCACCAGCGGCTCGCTGTTTGGCGCCGTGTCGGCGGATGAAGCCAGCGGCCGCACGATTCTGTCGGCCGGCCTGACTCTGGGCCTGTTGATTTTGCCGGTCATCATCATCAACGGACAGG
>DAOUIC010000498.1:0-2902 GCA_034428255.1 Anaerolineales bacterium | reverse complement strand
TGGATCCCCTGTGCCATACCACCTGACATCGCAGGAAAGCCTGACTCCACCTTTGCTTTGCACAAAGTGCATGCTTGGGAGTGCTGTGGCAACAGCCACAAGAGGCATCACATCAGACCTGCAAGTTGAGTTCGGTATCCCTGTGGAAAAAATGTAGCTTGGCTTGGTTGAAGGTCAGCCAGCCCCGCTCCCCGGCCCGAATGTCCTGATCAGGGCCTGTGCTGACCATAAGACGCTGACGGCCCACGGCCACTACCAGAATGTTCATGGAACCCATGGGTTCCACCACGATCACCTGGCAGGGCAGACGGGACCCTGCGGCATCTACTTCTTCCCGGGAGCCAAAGGCAATGTCTTCCGGCCGGATGCCCAGGATGGCCGATCCGTGGAGTCGGTCCCGGTGGGCCAGCAGATCCATGGCTTCCAGATCGGCTTCGGTCAGGGTCAACGCCCCGTCCGGCATGTCTTCTCCCTGAACCTGCCACAACCCGTCCTGGACGTGCAGGTGGCAATCCAGGAAGTTTATGGTGGGACTGCCCAGAAAGCCGGCCACAAACAGGTTGCGTGGTCGGTTGTACACCTCCAGTGGAGGCCCTACCTGCTGCACCTGCCCATGATGCATGACCACCACCCGATCGCTAAGCGTCATGGCTTCGGCCTGATCATGGGTGACATAGAGCACTGTCCCCTCCACTCGTTCAAAGAGCAGTTTCAGTTCGGCCCGCATTTGGATGCGCAGTTTGGCGTCCAGGTTGCTGAGCGGTTCGTCCAGCAGGAACGCCTTGGGGTTGCGGGTAATCGCCCGCCCCAGCGCGACGCGCTGCCGCTGGCCTCCGCTCAACTGGCGCGGCTTCCGGTCCAGCAGGTGGTCAATCTCCAGGGACTGTGCCGCCTGCTGCACGCGGCTCTCGATTTCCGCCCGCGGCATCTTGCGCACCTTGAGCCCAAAGCCAATGTTCTCCCGCACGGTCTTGTGGGGATACAGCGCGTAGCTCTGGAACACCATGGCAATGTCCCGCTTGCCCGGCGGCACCGCATTGACCAACTGGTCGTCGATATAAATCTCGCCCTGACTGGGATCCTCCAGGCCGGCGGTCAGGTTCAGGGTGGTGGATTTGCCACAGCCACTGGGCCCCACCAGCGTCACAAACTCCCGGTCCTCAACGACCAGGTTCAGGTCCTCCAGCGCCTGTACGGCGCCGAAGCGCTTGCCGACATGTTGGTAACGGATTTGGGCCATGACCGAATTCCCGGATCTGTCTATTCCTTGACGGCGCCGAACGTAAGGCCCCGGACCAGATAACGTTGCGTGAGGCCGGCGAAGATCATTACCGGCACCACCATCATGGCCGCCAAGGCCGACATCTCGCCCCAGCGCAGGAACTTGTCGGACATGTAGCCGGCGATGACCACCGGCAGGGTCTTGGCCGTGCGCGAGGTCAGCATCGAGGCGTACAGGAATTCGTTCCAGGAGTAGATGAACGTGAAGATCGCGGTCACGGCGATGCCGGGCAGCGCCAGCGGCAGCGTGATCTGGCAAAAGCGCTGCCACAGCGAGCAGCCGTCCATGATCGCAGCCTTGTCGATGGCATCGGGCAAATCCTGGAAAAAGCCCAGCATCAGCCAGATGACGAAGGGCAGCGTGAACGCGGTGTGGGTCAGGATTAGGGCCACATGGGTGTCGGACAGGTTCAGGCCGCGAATGATCACGAAATACGGAATGGCGGTGGTGATGGGCGGGAAGATGCGCACAATCAGGATCCAGATCATGATGACCTGCCGGATGCGATAGGCCATGTAAACCTTGGACAGGGAGTAGGCCGCCATGGAGCCGAGCAGCACCCCCAGGCCGGTACTGACCAGGGCAATGAGGGCACTGTTGAGGAAGAACTGCCCGATGTGTTCCACCCGGAGCACATCCGTGAAATTGCGCAGGGTACCGCGCAGGGGCAGGATGATCGGAGGCGAGACGATGGTGTCGACTTCGTATTTGAAGGCTGTGGTTACCAGCCAATAGGCCGGAAACGCCACGGCCACCAGGACTGCGGCCGTGATCAGGTACAGCAGCAGCCTGCCCAGGCGCTGCTGCAAAACAAAGGTACGTGCGGCAGCCATTCTAGGCGGTCCCTTCCTGTTCGCGTCCCTGCAGTTCCCGGATGAAGAAGATCGCGATCACAAAAATGAAGAGCAGGAAGAGCCAGGACATGGCACTGGCCTTGCCAATCTGGAAGAATTGCAGGCCATTCTTGTAGATCAGAATGGAGAGTACTTCCGTGACACGGCCCGGCCCCCCGAATGTCAGCGTGTAGATGACGTCGAAGATGCGAAAGGCGTCCATGATGCGCAGGAGCAGGACCACCAGAATGACCGGCTTGAGCAGGGGCAGCGTGATCTCGCGGAAGATCTGCCAGGCCGAGGCGCCGTCCACGCGGGCCGCTTTGTAGAAGTCAAGGGGCAGGGACTGGATGCCGGCAGCCAGGATGAAGATGACCACGGGCATCTGCTGCCAAATCTCGACCGTGATTACCGCCGCCAGGGCCTGTTCCGGGTTTCCGGTCCAAGTCTGGGCCGGAATGCCAACCAAGCCGATGAAGTAGTTGATGGCTCCATAGGTGGAATGGTACAGGGTTCGCCACAGTACGCCGGCCACAACGGGCGTCATCATCAGGGGCACCAGCAGGAGGGTTCGAATCAGGCCCACAACGCGGATGCGGGAGGTCACCAGCAGGGCCAGCGCCATCCCCAGCAGGAATTCGAGGGTGACGGCGGACACGACAAAGATCAGCGTCGTTTTCAGGCTGGACTGGAAGACGGGATCGGAGAAGAGTCGGGTGTAGTTGCGGAGGCCGACGAAAACGGGCTGGCTGTTGGGCACGCTCATGTTCCAGGAAAAGAAACTGAG
>DAOUIC010000497.1:0-2475 GCA_034428255.1 Anaerolineales bacterium | reverse complement strand
GCCCGATCACCGTGTATTGCCTCGATGAGATCCAGGATCTGTAGACGATGGTTTTCGGAGCCGATGCCCGCGGGATCCTGTGAACCGCTTCCGGTACCCGCCTCCAGGGACAGCATGGCCGCTTCCTCTTCGTCGTCGGCGTCGGCCAACTGCCATGTGACAATCCGCCCTTCCTCCAGCACGATCGTCCCTTGGGACCCCTGCAGCTCGATCCGCGCCGCAGTGCCTGGCCAACAGCTGGTGGCACCTTGGATCACCCCTATGCCGCCGTGGGCAAATCCCAGCAAGGCAGTGGCCGTGTCCTCTGTCTCGATATCGTGACTTAGGATCGCGGTGCGCGCGAACACGTAGTCCACCGGCCCGGCCAGCCATTGCAGCAAGTCAATGCTGTGTATCGACTGGTTCATCAGTGCCCCGCCACCGTCCAGTTTCCAGGTGCCTCGCCAACCCGTTTCGTAGTAGGCAGGAGGGCGATACCACTTGACATAGGCATCGGCCATCGTCAGGCGACCCAGTCGCCCGGCATCGAGGGCTTGCTTGGCCTGGTGCACGCCTTTCATGAATCGCAATGGGAACACACTTGCCAGGGTCACTTTGGCACCGCTGGCGGCGGACAGTATGCGATCCACCCTGGGCAGTGTGATGTCGAGCGGTTTTTCCACCAGGAGGTGCTTGCCGGCTGCGGCCGCGGTCTCGGCGATTTCGGCGTGCGTGCCGCTGGGCGTGCAAATCGACACGACATCCACCTCGGGGTGCTGCACCGCGTCCTGATAGAGCGGGATCCATTCGGCACCATGGGCCTTCGCCAAGTCCATGCCCGCCCTTGAACCTCGATTGCACACTACGGTCAGGCGTGCATCGGGAATCCGGGCAATGGCTTCGGCTTGGATGCGGCCAATATTCCCGGCACCGATGATGGCGAAACGGAGGGGTCTCATGTTCAAAGTCCCGGAAACTGGTTTGCCGGACTTGCTCCCACAAGGTCAACCCGGCTCGGTTGCAGGAGGTTTCGGGCCATGGGCTCCCCAACGAGCATGGCACAGGGACCAGAATCGTTCGGGAGCAAGAATCGGAATGCCCCATTTGCGGGCGTTCCGGGCCTTGGTGGAGTGGCTGTCCGGATCCGCGACGAGCAACCCACATCCCCTCTTGGTGACGGTTGCAACAGGCTTGAGACCGTTTGCCCTTGCCATGGCCTCCAACTCGCGGCGCGGGACGGGCATTCCATCCATGAACACCTCACCAGAAAAACAAACGCTGGTACCCATGGGTATGGTGCTGCCGGGGCTGTTCGCTTCGTCGGCCTTGGGCAAATCCCCGGCCGGCAGCATCAAGGCGGCATGCACCTTTTGGAGCAAACGATGTTCCGCAGCGGTGATGACATTGTCCCGTTGGGCAGCATCGACAAGGGATTGGAAGTAGGCCGCATGAACTTCCCTTCGCTGGTGGGGTGTCAAGCCCAGCGTAGCCGCCAGTTCATCCAAGGTGTCCTGTTCCACCGCCTCGATCACGAAGTCATCCAACACATAGTCAAGGGCACTCAGATACAGCCGGGTGGCTTCATCCGTCTCCGGGTACCAGGCACGTTCGATGATCCGGCCCAGGCGACTGGCGGAATCTCGATTGCGGCGCAGTGTGTGCACGGCCTGAGCCTGCGCACAAACCTCCGCCTGTGCGGAACCGTGGGCATCAAGACTCAGCGTCTTCCGCGCCAACAACGCCGTGGCGCGGGCATCCGCCAAGGCGGAGTGCGCATCGGACAACGGGATGTCATGATCCCGGCAGGCGACGGACAGTTTCTGGCGCGTTGCCGCCAGGGTGCAGCGGGGTGTACCTGGATGAAAAATCCCTCCCGCACGCGTGAACTCGTGTATCAGGAAGGGAATGTCAAATCCTATGTTGTGGCATACCAGGACCGCATCGTGAACGTGTTCGGCCAGAATCGCGGCCACCTCGCGAAAGGTGGGTGCCCCCACCACCATGTCGGGCGAGATGCCGTGAATGTGCTGTGCCCCGATGTCCCTTTCGGGGTTGAGCAGCGTGTCGAACTCGTCGCATATGGACAGGTCCGGAAGGCTCAGGGTCACCACGGCAATCTCCACAACGCGGTCGCTCCGGGGACGAAAGCCCGTGGTTTCGAGATCGACGACCGCAATGCGGGATCCCCCGCCCACAGTCCCGGGTGCCTGTCGAGTCAACATGGTTCATTGTTCCCAACATTGCATTGGCAGAGTTTGAGACACTGACGGCAATCGTGGCAACACGTGGTTCAACTCCTGGACTTCCAGCCGGAGGTGCAAGTCAAGGAAGTATCGGATGGAACCGGGTGGCGGCCCCACTCCGACAACGTATGGGATGGCGGCATGGGCCGGCAACACCCCTACGTGACAACTGGCCATTCTGCCAACATGGGACAGCCAAACCGCCCGGCTGGATTTCTGCCATGATCCTAATGGAGTATGGGTATGGTTGCGA
>DAOUIC010000496.1:0-3335 GCA_034428255.1 Anaerolineales bacterium | reverse complement strand
CGTTGCGCATGCTGACCCAGGCCGGAGGGGATTATGAGCCCGCTTTCCGTGCCTGGGCGGAAGATTTCACGGCCGAAACGGGAGCCCAGGTTGAGTTTGAGTTTGCCCCCTGGGAATCCCTGATGCCCAAGGTACAGGCGGATTTGGCGTCCGGTTCCCCCCAGTTCGATTTGTTCTGCAACGACATCGAGTTCCAGTACACCATTTGGCCCGAATTGGAGCCCATCAATGACTTTCTGGATGCCAGCGGGTACGACATGGAAGGCTTCTTCGATCCCGTGTACCGGTATGGCGAGGGGATCGCCGGGAATACCGGCGTCCGCTATGGTCTGCCAGTGACGTGCGGTGTATCCGTCCTGTTCAACCGAACCGATCTGATCGACACCTTCCCCACCACGTGGTCCGACTACGATGCGTTGCTGGCGGCCCACACCGATGGTTCCATGTACGGGCTTTCCTTTGCCGGTGTGCCCGCCCAATTGGTCAAGCTGTTCCTGGCTCGCTTTTGGGCGTCGGGCGATCCCTTGCTGACGTCAGACTGGCAACCTCTTATCAACGGTGAAAGCGGGGTGGCGGCTCTGACCCTCCTGAAGGAACACGGAGACAAATACGCACCACCGGGCCTGCTGGCCTGGGACAATCCCGATGCGGCCAACGCCTTTTTGGCCGGGGACGTGGCGGTCAATGAGGGCTGGGCCGGTTTTATCCTGCCGTCCCTTGACGATCCGGAAAAGTCCACAGTTGTGGGCAACTGGGGTATCGCTCCGTATCCGGAAGGTGGCACTGGGAACTTCGTACAGCATAACATTGTGATGATGAATACCTCGGAGAACAAAGAGGCGGCTTTTGAGTTGATGGCTGCCCTCAGTAATCCGCAACGCGCCAAGGAAGGAGCACTCGAATTTGGTATGACCCCGGCCCGCAGGAGCGTGTTCAGCGATCCGGATGTCGTCGCGGCCAAGCCCTACATGCCGGATTACGGCGAGGTATTGGCCCGCGGCCGTCCTTTCACACCGGGGGTGCCGCAATGGCTTGAGATGTTCATCGGTCTGGCGGAAGGGGCGTCGTCGGCCCTGTCGGATCAGGCCACACCGCAGGAAGCCCTGGATCGAGTCGCGGAAGGCTGGCTGGAACTGCTGGCGCAGAACCCGCTTGACTTCGAATATAAGGAATAGGGGCCGGCAACAAACTACGCACGGCGCAATTCATTTCCAATCGAGCTTCTTCACAACCGCGGGCCGGTGTTACACCGGCCCGCGCAACCGTTGTCGGCACGGTTTGGCTGAACCGGTACAACGGCCCCGCAGATGGGCTACGCCCAGGATCAGGAAGCTCGTACATGCACCACCGGGTTTGTGCGGTCTGCCAGATGTGTCGGTTTGGGCCAACATTGCACTTGGGCCAAAGTGTTGCATGCAGCCTCGAACTACCTTGGGTATTGGGAGGTATTGGGAATGGTGAAGGGGCGTTGGCTTTGACTTGGCCGTCGGTTGTACGACGACGAGGGCCGCGGTGGCCGAGTTCAGGCGCGACCTCCAGGCCTGGTTTCGGCTGTGGCTACCCCTGAGCTACAGCATCCCCGTCCCGGAACACCTGTCTACGGCTGCTCCGGAGGCTGGACCCTGAGACGAACATGTAATTTGCCCTGTGTTGCTGGTCATCGTTCGCGGCCACGGGAATAGCCTGCATCCCACCTTGGACATGCGGTTCCGGAAGGACAACTGTTGCCCGTGGACGGTCAACGCCTCCGCCAAGATGAGCATCCTGTGGCGGGCTGCCCTGAACATGGTGCGGGTGGTTCAACGGCATTTCGGATCGGATTTGTCCATCGGACTGCTGCGCGACCGGTTCGGATGCCAGCCATGGATTCTGCCTCCGTCCTTTGTTAGGGAACTATAGCCCTTGTTACCCTTTGTTAAGGGTATTCGAACATATGTTCGAGGGCCTTGATGGCGATAAAGTAGGCTTGATTGGAGGGCCAACGGTCTGCCCCGGACTTCCTGGTGTGTCCGGGGAGCACCACAGGCTTGGAATCCGGATGGGTCCGGCTTGGTTGGCGGCCATCGCGATCGCGGGTTCAACGTGCTCCAAGATAGGGAACAGACACGGAATCATGGCGTTGCCGGTCCAAAACAAGCCTTTTGTTTATACGATATTTTGTGCGAATAACCTTAACAAGCCTCCGTCCTGGGCCTGGGTGCGACTTGGCGTTTTTTGCCCTGCTATCCCTCCGGATAGGCCACAATATGTTGGTTTCCTCGTTCCACGCAAAAATAGACTACATTGAATTCAGCATCACACAGTGCTGTGTACAACTCCCGGTCCGCGGTCAAGGTGTACGTACCTGATTGTTGGGCAAGCAACAGCAGGCTGACGTCGGCCGCGCCCAGCCGGGGAAACCGGGGATCCTGCAAAATGTCGGCAGTGTCCACCCGGCACGACTTGAAACCCTCAGCAATCCGGGCCAGGACCAGACGTTGATCGGGACGTTGAATCAGGTTGGTGCTTTCCGCGAGACAATACGGTGAGAGCAAAACCATCTGGGCCTTTGCCAGGGAGGTTTCCAAGCGTTCCAGCTGTTCCGGCGTGAAGTTTCTGGTTGGACTTTCGTTCAGCGGTGACCCGGCTCCTTCGAAAAACCTCGACAGGACCAGCAACACCAAAGGACCGGTGTCAATTATGATTTGACGGCATGGCTGCATAGGGATTGGGAACAGGAAGAATGGCTTGTACATTCCCTTCTGACTTTCCGATCGAAACCTTGCGGTAGGCGCGTCGGCCTCCGGTCAGAAGAGAAAGGGTATGGCCCGCGGTGCCTTCGGGTGGAATGTGCTCCGCGCTCAGAAGCACGATCCAACTGTCATCGTCGTCTTCCCAGCCCTCCAAACCGCAATTACTGTATCCCTCGCTGTGGAATGTCTCCAT
Organism: Anaerolineales bacterium; assembly: GCA_034428255.1. Lineage (GTDB taxonomy): Bacteria > Chloroflexota > Anaerolineae > Caldilineales > Caldilineaceae > Bin34. The sequence goes on along the minus strand of DAOUIC010000496.1, from coordinate 410 downwards.
GAGAGCGGACTTGGCTCGTTCGATGGCCGCCTGCAGTTCGATCACGGTCTACGTCCGGGTATTGGGTGGAGGGAAGGAAACGGATTGTAACCCACCAGGTCCCGGCGTTGTCGGCACAGACAGAAGGATATTTGGCGATGAGCGGATCCCTGATGGGCATGCAGGGCAACGGCATCGGGACTGCGCAGACAAGCCCCGTACGATGTCGAAGCTGACGTGTATCCGGGGCCGGTTCGACGGCCCTGCGAGACCTCGGACCTGTTGTCAGATGGCAAAGGCCTGCGCGGTGTGCAGCTGTGCGATGATGCGCTGCATCTGCCCAACAACGTACTCCACGTCGGCTCTTGACGTGTCCCTGCCCAGACTGAAGCGGATGGCCCCATAGCTGGCCGGCGGGTCGATGCCCATGG
>DAOUIC010000495.1:0-26996 GCA_034428255.1 Anaerolineales bacterium | reverse complement strand
GGCTCAATCCTGGATGCCTACCGCAACCAGTACGCCGCCGGCAAGGACGACGACGCGCCGGTGTTCGACTGCACGGCACGCAACCTGGAATACCAGCTGGAGGACTTGGGCAGACAGGCCGGCCCCGTCAGTTGCAAGGTCGGCTTCGAGGTGCTGCGTTGGACCGCGGCGGTGGGCGATCTGCGCGTAGGGATTGATCCGGAAGCCCTGCGCCACAAGCTGGGCCTGTCCCCGGTGGCTTGGCGCAACACCCGCGTCAGGCTGAGCACACTCATTTAGGACTGCGCACCGCGGCTGCGGCGGAGGCAGCCGCCTTCCACTCGTCAACCGACAGGGTTTCGGGCCTGCGCGTCGGATCGATCCCGGCTCCACGCAGGTTCTCCGCCAGCCGCTGCCTGGGCACGGCCAAGACGGCGGCCAGGGTCTTGGCCAATTGCTTGCGTCGCTGTCCGAACGCGGCGCGGGCCACCCGCATCACGTCCTCGACGTCGGACGGACAAGGCAAATCCGGACGGGTCGTCAACTCCAACAGGGTGCTTCTTACCCTGGGCCGCGGGAGAAACGCCCCCGCCGGCAGGCGCAACAGGGACTTAACGTCCGCATGCAGCTGGCAACTAACGGACAGCAGGGACATATCGCCCGGCCGGGCACGGATACGGTCGGCCACATCGGACTGGACCAGGACCACAACCCGCTTCGGACGGAGGGCCGATCCGGTATACAGGTGCCGGAGAATGCGGTTTCCGGCGTGGTAGGGCAGATTGCCCACGGCCACAAACCCCGAGGTCAGCACATCCCCGTCCCAGGCCAGGACGGACGGGTCCACGGCGGTGGCGTCCGCGTGCAGGATCCGCACATTGGGGCGATTGGCAAACTCGCCTTCAAGAATTCCGGCAAGGACATCATCCAGTTCAACGGCGATTACCTGTCGGGCCGCTTCGGCCAAGTAATGCGTCAGGCCACCCAGGCCGGCCCCAATCTCCAGGACCAGCGCATCCCGATCCAGTCGGGCGGCGTCGGCAATGCGCCCGAGCCAGGACTCGTCGACGAGAAAGTTCTGCGAAAGCGACCGCTTTGGTCGAATCCCGTGCCTGCGCAGCAGAGCCAGTTGACGGCTCTCAGTCATCCGCCAGGCTGAAGATCGACATGAATGCCTCCTGGGGGATTTCCACCTGCCCCACCATCTTCATGCGCTTCTTCCCTTCCTTCTGGCGTTCCAGCAGTTTGCGCTTGCGTGTGACATCGCCTCCATAGCACTTGGCCAGCACGTCCTTGCGCAGGGCCCGCACATTGGCCCGGGCGATCACCTTGTTGCCCAACGCCGCCTGAATCGGAACCTGGAACATCTGCCGCGGGATAAGTTCCTTCATCTTGCTGACCAGTTTCTGGCCCCAGGGATGGGCCTTGTCCCGGTGGACAATCACACTCATGGCATCGACCGGCTGCTGGTTGACGAGAATGTCCATCCGCACCATGTCCGAGGGGCGATAGCTGTCGAACTGGTAGTCCAGGCTGGCAAACCCGCGGGTGGCCGACTTCAGCTCGTTGTAGAAGTCGACAATGATTTCGGACAGTGGCATGCGATAGGTGAGCTCCACGCGTTCCGTGTCCAGCCACTCCTGCGACTTCACCTCCGCGCGGCGGCCGGTGGTGATGTTCATCACGGCGCCGATGAACTCGGACGGCGTGTAGATGCTGACGTCGCACCAAGGTTCCGCGATGTAGTCGATGCGGGTCGGCTCCGGCATGTCCACCGGGCTGTCGATGAACAGACAGGTGCCGTCCGTCAGTCCCACCTCGTACTGCACGGAGGGCGAGGTGAAGATCACGTCCATTTCGTATTCGCGTTCCAGACGCTCCTGGATGATCTCCATGTGGAAAAGGCCGAGGTAGCCCACCCGAAAGCCAAACCCCAGGGCATGGCTTACTTCCTGTTGGATGGACAGGGCCGCGTCGTTGAGCTGCAGCTTCTCCAAAGAATCCCGCAGATCGTCGTAGTCCTCGGCCCGTACCGGGTACAGACCGGAAAAGACCATCGGCTTCGTTGCCTGGTAGCCCGGCAGGGATTCCACCGCGGCGGCCTGGCCCAACGTCAGGGTCTCCCCGACCTCCAGGTCCCTGACGCTCTTGAGGCCGGTGGCCACATACCCCACTTCGCCCGTTGCCAGCATGGATCTCGGAGCCGGGGCGGGGGTCAGGCATCCGATCTCCACCGGCTCCACCTTGACCTCGGTATTGACCGCGCGCAGGGGTTGCCGGGCCTGCAACACGCCGTCCACCACGCGCACATGGGCGATTACCCCCTTGTAGGAGTCGTAGTGGCAGTCGAAGACCAGGCTGCGCAGGGGGCCGGCGGGATCGCCCGCCGGGGGCGGCACATCCCTGATGATGGCGTGCAGGACGCTGTCAATGTTGACATGGTTCTTGGCACTGATGCGGGGAATGGCATCCGCATCGACACCCAGGAGACTTTCGAGCTCCTCGGCAACCCGGTCGGGCCAGGCGGAGGGCAGGTCGATTTTGTTGATGACCGGCACGATCTCGAGATCAAGATCGATCGCGGTGTACAGGTGTGCCAGGGTCTGCGCCTGAATGCCCTGGGTCGCATCGACCACCAGCACCGCCCCTTCGCAGGCACTCAAGGCACGGGTCACCTCATAGGAGAAGTCCACGTGGCCCGGCGTGTCGATTAGGTTAAGTTGCCAAGTTCGCTCCCCGTCCGACCACGGCATGCGCACGGCACTGGCCTTGATGGTAACGCCCTTTTCGCGTTCCAAATCCATGGAGTCGAGATGCTGGGCCTGCATCTCCCGGTTGGCAACCGCGCCGGTGTATTCGAGCAGGCAGTCGGCCAGGGTGCTCTTGCCATGGTCGATGTGGGCAATGATGCAGAAGTTGCGGATGTCAGACTGGTTCATCGGGTTCCTTGTCCAATACCTGCCTGAACCAGCCAACCGTCCGGTCCAGTCCGTCCAGCAGGGAGACCCGAGGTTCCCAGCCCAAGTGACGACGGGCTTTGGTTATGTCGGGTTGTCGGCGTTTCGGGTCATCCGCATGCGGCAGTTCGCGGAACACGCAATCCATCTCGTTGCCGGCCAGGTCATTGATGATTTCCGCCAACTCCAGAATCGTGCGCTCGTCCGGGTTGCCCAGGTTGACGGGCTCCCGCAGGTCGCTGTTCAGAAGCCGACACAGGCCCTCGACAGTGTCCTCCACGTAACAGAAGCTGCGGGTCTGCGTACCGTCGCCGAAGATGCAGACCGGTTCACCGCGCAAGGCGGAGGACACGAAACTGGGGATGACGCGTCCATCGTCCGGCCGCATGTGGGGTCCGTAGGTGTTGAAAATGCGAGCGATCGACGTCCGCAGCCCGTACCGCCGATGGTATGCCATGACCAGGGCCTCGCCGAACCGCTTGCCCTCGTCGTAGCAGGAGCGGATGCCAATCGGATCGACGTGGCCCACGTAATCCTCGCGCTGCGGATGGACTTCCGGATCGCCGTACACCTCGGAGGAACTGGTGTACAGAAACCTTGCCTGCTTGGTGCGGGCCAGTTCCAACAGGTTCCACATGCCATGGCTGTGAACCCGAAGAATTTCCAACTGCAGGCACGAGAAATCAGCCGGACTGGCCGGACTGGCCAGATGAAAGACCGCATCCAAGGGACCCTCGACCGCCAATGGCCGGACGATGTCCGCTTCCAGGAATTCGAATCCGGGCCTGTCCAGCACCGAACCCAGATTGCGCTCCAGGTTGCCGGTAAGGAAGGAGTCCACGCACTGGACGTGCCAGCCATCGTCCAACAGGCGCGCAACCAAGTGGCTGCCCACGAATCCGGCTGCTCCGCAAACGAGGGCTCTCATGTTTCCACACCCGGACTTGCCGCGGAGGGAAGCGGGCCGGGACCGCTTTGGCACACGGCCCGAGACTGAAGGGAAGATGTCATTGGATGAATCCTGACCTGCGGCGGGGACGCCGCAGCGCACGGCATGCCCAGTGTGGGCAACATATTACTTCCACCGAGGCCTCCAACGCCCCACGCGACCACCCGGCCGGTGGAGCCGGCCCACGCAGCGACAGGTTTCCCGGTCCGCGCTTCCCGACATTCCTCAAGCGCCGGCGGGCGCACCAGAATTCTGACATTGTGCCGTAAGTTGCGTACAATCTTCCGCACTTTGGCCCCGGACGGTCCTCGAGCATCGTCCTCACCTCGCGCCCATGACTTCGTCCACCGCAGCTGTTCCGCGCCGCGAGTTCAGCATCCGCAACGAATACGACTACAACCGCGCATCGGCGATGCGATGGATCGTGTCGCATGTCATGCGGCACACCGGCGTGTTGTTGCTGGCCCTGGGGTCGGCCGTGGTGGTCAGCTTCCTCCATGCCTGGGTTTCGCGACTAGGGGGAAGGGCCGTCGATACGATTTCGCTGGGCAGCGAGGCGCCCGAGGCCCTGCTGCGCATTGTGCTCACCATCTGCGTTGCGGTGGTGGTCAGAACCCTCTTTGATCTCATGAGCGGATGGATGAAGGAGGTGCTGGGGGCCCGACTGCAGCGGGATGTCCGGGAAGAACTCGAAATCTCGTTGCTGGGCAAGAGCCAGACCTTCCACAACCGGCAGCGCACGGGCGACATCATGGCCCGTTCCACGGACGACGTAAGGCAGCTGGGCATGATGATCACGCCCGGCATCGCCCTGATCTACGACTCTGCGCTGTTCATCATCTTTCCGATCGCCGTAATTGGGACCATCCACCTGCAGCTCCTGGTGGTTCCGCTGGTGTACATCGCGGTGTTCCTGATCGCCCTGCGTCGGTTCAACCGCAAGCTGTCGCCGGTGTCGGGCGCGATGCAGATGAACTTCGGGCGCATGAACACCACGCTCAACGAGTCCATCACAGGCATTGAACTGGTCAAGTCGGCAGCGCGCGAAGCCTTTGAGCTGCTCAAGTTCCTTCGGACCGCCGCCGCTCATCGCCGATATTTCATGGAACAAGGCCGCATTCAAGCCACCTACTGGCCCATGCTGTACCTGGGTATTGCATTGTCTTTGATGTTCGGCCACGGCCTGTGGCTGGTCACCCAGGACCTCATCACCATCGGCGATTTGGTGGCCTTCATGAGCCTGGCCTACCTGCTGGGCTTTCCCACCTTCATCTCCATTTTCTCGTTCACGCTCGTCCAAATGGGGATGGCGGGGGCCAAGCGCATTTTGGACATCATCAATCAGGATACGGAACTGGACGAGAACCGCGCCGGATACCGCGGCCTGCTGCGCGGCCATGTGGTCTTCGACCGCGTCACCTACAGCTACGATGCCGTTCCGACCCTTGAGGACGTTTCCTTTGAGGTATCGCCCGGCGAGTGCATCGCCATCGTCGGCCAGACCGGCTCCGGCAAGTCCACCCTGACCAAGATGGTCAACCGCATCTTCGACTGCGACAGCGGGGCCGTGATCGTGGACGGCGTGGACGTGCGCGACTGGAACCTTGAGTCCCTGCGCAGCCAAATCTCAATGATCGAGCAGGACATATTCCTGTATTCCAGGACCCTGAGGGAGAACATTGGATTCGGCCTTGGCGGCGGCCAACTCGACGACGAGCGGATCCAACAGGCTGCCCGGGCCGCCCAGGCCCACGAGTTCATCATGGGCTTTCAGGACGGTTACGACACGGTGATCGGGGAGCGGGGCGTGACATTGTCCGGCGGCCAGCGCCAGCGCATCGCCATCGCCCGGGCCCTGTTGACAAACCCGCGCATTCTGATCATCGATGACTCGACCAGTGCCGTGGACAGTGCCACCGAAGACGACATCCAGCGGGCCATCAACAACGTGATGCAGGATCGCACCACGTTCCTGATCACCCACCGCATTGCACAGATCCGGAAAGCCGACAAGATCCTGGTGCTGACGCGTGGCCGGGTCGTTGACTTGGGCAGCCACGACGAACTCCTGGCCCGGTGCGACTTGTATCGTCGGATTTTCATCCGGACCGAAACCTCCGCCAACGCGATGGCAGGGAGCTGAATCCCATGGGCTTCTTCATGGACGGCCTCGACGCCGAGGCCTACGACCGCACCTACTCCGACCGGCAGTTGGTAAGCCGGATCATTGCCCAGTTCAAGCCCCAGTCGGTGTTGATGGGCATCGTTTCGGTCACGATCCTGATGCAGTCCCTGATGGATACGGCCCTGCCCCTGTTGACCGCGCGGGGCGTGGATGCCATGGTCGGCGAGGCGAACCTGCAGCAAGGCCTGGTACTGATGGTGATGATCCTGATCGCAGGCGCCATGGGTTGGGTCTACAACTATGTGCGCCAGCGCCAAACCAGCCGCGTGGTGGCCAATGTGGTCTTCCGCATGCGCCAACAGGCGTTTGCCGCGGTCATGCAGCGGGACATGTCCTTCTACGACGAGTTCCCCAGTGGCAGCATCGTGAGCCGGGTGACATCCGACACCCAGGAGTTCTCCAACACAGTCACCCTGACCCTGAACCTCGCCAGCCAGCTGCTGTTGGTGCTGATCCTGCTGGGAGTCATGTTTTTCATCCATGTGCAGCTGGCGCTGATCTCCGTGGTCCTGCTGCCTCTGGTGACGGTCGCGGCGCTGTCGTTCCGCCACATCGCCCGCAACGTCACGACCCAGGTGCGGCGCATCCTGGCCCAGGTCAACACGACGGTGCAGGAAACCGTCACCGGCATCGCGGTAGCCAAGAACTTCCGCCAGGAACAGGCCATTTTCGACACGTTCACGGATGTGAACGAGCGCTCCTATGGCCTCAACCTGCGCCAAGGATTTGTGTTTGCGGCCATTTTTCCGATCCTGTTCCTGCTGACGGGCATGGCCACGGCCCTGCTGCTGTACTTCGGGGGCCACCTGGCCTTTGCCGGCGAACTGACCACAGGGGAGTGGTTCCTCTTCATTACGACCGTCGAGAGGCTCATGTTCCCGATGACGAGCATCGCGTCGTTCTGGAGCCAGTTCCAGCTCGGCATGGCGGCGGCGGAGCGGGTCTTCGCGCTGATCGACACCGAACCGCTGGTGGTGCAGCACGACAACCGACCGGTCCCCCTGCTGGAAGGGCACATCCAGTTCCGGGACGTCCACTTCCGCTATTCCGAACAAGAGCAGGTGCTGGAGGACTTCAACCTGGACATCGCCCCCGGCGAGACCGTGGCCCTGGTCGGACACACCGGCGCCGGCAAGTCGTCCCTGGGCAAGCTGGTGGCCCGTTTCTACGAGTTCCAAAAGGGGCTGCTGCTGGTGGACGGCATCGACATCCGCAGCTTCGACCTCGACGCCTACCACCGCCAGTTGGGCATGGTCGCACAGTCGCCCTTCCTGTTCTCGGGCACCGTCCGCGACAATATCCGCTACGGGCGGGAAGATGCCACGGACGACGTGGCGGAAAAGGCGGCCCATGCCGTGGGCGGCGGCTTTTGGCTGCGCAGCCTGTCGCAGGGCCTGGACACCGAGACCGGTGAGATGGGCAGTGCGCTCTCACTCGGCCAGAGGCAGTTGGTGGCACTGGCCCGCCTGCTGGTCCAGGATCCGAGTATGATCATCCTGGACGAGGCCACGGCGAGCGTGGACCCGTTGACCGAAGCACAAATCCAGGAGGGGTTGGATCTGGTGCTGCGGGATCGGACCGCGATTGTGATAGCCCATCGCCTGTCGACGATCCAGGCCGCCGACCGCATCATTGTGATGCGACACGGTCGGATCATCGAGGAAGGCAGCCACGACAGCCTGATGCTGCAGGGCGGCCACTACGCGGAGCTCTATGCCACCTACTTCCGCCACCACGCCATGGACTATGAGCTTGCCTGACCCGAGCCAACACCGGTATCCGACGGTCCGGAACGGTGCCGCGTTGTTAGGCATGCACGGTTGACCGGAGCCTGTCCAGAAACCTGTTCAACGCAGATGCACTCGACCATTCAACTGGGTTCGGTCGCATTGCCGGCCGGTCCCCTGACTTCACTGCTGGCGGTTTGGCTGGCAACCGAAGTCGCCGCGCGCATGGGCCGGCGGTACGGCCTCACCTACGACCGGATGTTTGGACTGTGCATGTCGGCGTTGTTGGCGGGCCTGCTAGTGTCGCGACTGGCCCATGTGGTCGCCTTTTGGGAGGTGTACAGCCAGTCGCTCCTGGATGTCCTGGCGTTGCGGCCAGGCGGATTGACCCCCTGGCCAGGCATCATCGGCGCATTTGTGGCCGCCTGGATCTACCTGATGCGCTATCGCCTGGACCCGGAGCCGGCCGGGGCTGCGGTCCTGACCGGCCTCGTGGCGGGAGGAGTGGTCTGGACAATTGGCGGATACCTGACCGGGCGCGTGGTGGGCACCGAGACCAACATGGTCTGGGCCGCCATGTACGGCGAACAGGCACGCCATCCCACAGGCCTGTACCAGTCGCTGGGTTGCGCCGCGATTTGGGCGCTCCTGTGGTACCGGACGCTGGAACCGCGCAGGGTTTTGCTGACCGGCCTGTTCCTGGTGGCCCTGCTGTTTCTCTTGACGGAAGGTTTTCGGATCGGCCGGTCGGACGAGCTTTGGCTCGACGCAGCCCAGATTGGCTGGTTGGCACTTGCCCTATTGACCGGCTACGGCATGTGGCGGACCAACCTGTCGCCACACACCGACCCGCCTGACGCCGAGTCGGTCGGGCCGTAGCCGGCCCTGGCCTCCCTACACTATTCAATCCCGGGAGGAGCTCTGTCCGCCCCAACCGAGACCGCGCCCCACAAACTGAGGTGGCCAGACTACCTTGGTCCGAATCCCTGTTGCCGTAAGATCCCACGGCGTTGTTGGATCCTGTCAGAGTCGCAAAACACGCTATGGCCGACATCAGCACCAACGAAAACATTCGGTATGAACCGGAAGAAAAACCACCAATAGCCGTTGCGTTGGGGGTTGGCCTGCAGGCCGCTCTGGTTATCCTGGCACCCATTGCCCTAACGGTGGTGATTGTCGGGCGCATCGCCCAACAGCCGGAAGAGTACATTTCGTGGGCAGTGTTTGCCGCCCTGCTAATCAGCGGCCTCACCACGGTTCTGCAGGCGGTCCGGTTCGGACGCCTGGGCTCGGGCTATGTTCTGATGATGGGCACCTCGGGCACGTTCATTGCGGTATGCGTCGGCGCCCTGATCCAGGGCGGCCCCGAGACCATGGCAACTCTGATCGTCGTGTCGGCCCTGTTTCAGTTTCTACTGGCTGCCAGGCTGTCTTGGCTGCGCCGCATCTTCACGCCCGTGGTCTCCGGAACGGTCATCATGCTGATCGCCGCCACAGTGATGCCACTCACCTTCGCTTCCTTGACGGACATTCCCGAAGGAACCTCCACCACAGGCGCACTCTGGGCGGCGGCATCCACACTGGTGGTCGTGGTACTCCTGATTCTGCGCGCACCGCCCCAGTTTCGCCTATGGGCTCCCATCATCGCGATCGTGGTAGGCACAGCGGTATCAGTGCCATTCGGCCTGTACGAAACACGCAATGTGGTGTCGGATCCCCTGATTGGCCTGCCCAGGGGTTCCTGGCCCGGTTTGAACTTCAATGTGGATGCAAGGTTTTGGGCACTCCTGCCTGCATTTGTGGTGGCGACCATCGTGGGTGCCATCGAAACCATCGGTGACGGTGTGGCCATTCAGTCGCTGTCCAGGCGCAAGCCAAGGGCCACCGACTACCGGGCCGTACAAGGCGCCCTCAACGCGGACGGCCTGGGCAACCTCCTTTCCGGCTTGGCCGGCACTCTGCCCAACACAACCTATTCCTCCAGCATTTCCCTGGCCGAGGTCACGGGCGTGGCGTCGCGCCGGGTGGGCATTATCATCGGCGTCGCGATTGCCGCAGTGGCGTTCTTCCCCAAGGTGGCCGCCCTCCTGATCGCAATACCGGCGCCTGTGGCAGCCGCCTACATCATCGCTCTCCTGGCTCTTCTGTTCGTACAGGGATTGCGCATCGTCGTGCGCGACGGTGTCGATCACCGCAAGGCAATCGTGGTGGGGACGGCATTCTGGCTTGGTATGGGGTTCCAAAACCATGCCATCTTTCCCGGCCTCCTTGGCGACGGCGTCCTGGCCATACTGCTGAGCAACGGCATGACCGCAGGCGCCATCGTGGCCATCCTGTTGATGGTGTTCATGGAACTGACAAGGAGACGACGACGCCGGATGACGACGAACCTGGAAACCGAATCCCTGCACGAGTTGAACGAATTCCTGCAAGGACTGGTCTCCCGGGCAGGTTGGGATGCCGACGCCACCGAACGGTTGACCGCAGCCGGCGAGGAAACGCTGGCGGTCCTGATGCAGCAATATGAAGACGAAACCGACAACGTACCCAAACTCCTCGTGACCGGGCGCGTGGAGGGTCAATCCGCGGAAGTCGAATTCATGACCGCACTCGAAGGCGAAAACATGGAGGACCGTCTGGCGTACCTGGGCGAATTGTCCCCGGTACCGGACGACCGCGAAGTGTCCTACCGACTGCTGCAACACTACGCATCCTCGGTCAGCCACCAGAAATACCACGGAATGGACATTGTCACGGTGATGGTCAAGAACCAGGGCGGGTAGTGGTCCAAGGTCCAACCCCGTCCTGCTGCCTGCGGCTCTCGCGGGACCATCCAATCCTTGGGTGGCATCCCGGGATGCGGCCCGGTGCCCGGCATCCCGGGATCCGATGAACCGATGCATGGACCAAAATGGCAGGACAACCATCCACTTCGCATAGTCTCGCAGGCTCCATGGGTGCAATCCGAGAGGGATCGGATGCAGAACGGCCACATGGCGTTCGGTTTGGCAGAGTTGCAGGCATCGTAGAGCGTGATCAATAGAGTCGAGATTGACCACCTCCTGCTCGGTGTGCCCGAACTTGATGCGGGAGTGCGGTGGATTCAGGACGAGTTCAACATTGCCGCAGGCAAGGGAGGCCGCCATCTGGGCGTAGGCACCCACAACGCGCTGGTGGCCCTGGGCGGCCGGACCTACCTGGAAGTCATTGCTCCCGATCCGGAACAGCTTGTGCCCCAAGCCGCGCTGCCCTACGGCCTTGGGGCACTGTCGGCGCCTCGGTTGATCAACTGGGCGGTACGGGTGCCCGACATGGATGCATGGGCATCCAGACTGTATCAACTGGGAATTCCCACCCAGCTGAAAGCCAGGGATCGCGTCAACCCGGATGGAAGGCGACTCGTCTGGCGCACCGCAGCCATGCCGGCAACCACGTTCGTGAACGGAGCGGACCTGACCGGCCTCATACCATTTGCCATAGACTGGCAGGACACGATCCACCCGTCCGAGACTGCACCCACAGGGGTTGTGCTTGAGTCGCTGTCCCTGTGCCATCCCCAAGTCGCACTGGTGCAGACCGCGGCCGCCGCCCTTGAGCTCCCGGTGCTGGTCGAACAGGCGGAGGAGCCATGCCTGAAGGCGCAGGTCCGCTCCGGGATGGGGATCCGCAGGATTCAGTAGGTTCGCCACGCCGATTGCTCGATTCCGACCACATTTTTTATGCGAAATCCTGCTGTACTGTCATGTCTGACGGGAGCACAACCATTCGGCCCGATCGTCGCGCCTTGGCAGCCGACCGCCGACCGCTCACCGGGACCACAGTACACAGTCGGTGCACCTTGGGAGCTCGTGCCGATTTACCGACGACAGCCGGCCCTTGGAATCGGTACCGAGGCCAGTTTGCGGATCGCCTTCCCGGTGTGCCGATCCAACAGCAGGGCGCCGGCCGATTGCGGCGCTTCCTCATTCCGGACACAGCCATCATCATCGCAGGCACCCGGAAATGCGTGGCGGCCCTTGAATCCCGTTTGACTCCACCGGGTCCTGTTCATAGGATCTGCATGCCGCTCAGGGTTTGTATCCGATGCAACTGCGTTGGCAAACGGCCCATGACGGTTGCTCAAGTTCCAGCACACTAGTGAGGATTCTCGTTATGCACGGCAAATTTGCGCTGTCCCGTCGTCAGTTCCTGAGGACGGCATCCCTTGCCACCGTCGGCGCCGCCCTGGCGGCCTGCGCGGTGCCAACCGCGGCTCCCGGCGGAGAGGGGGAGATGGCGGCACCCACCGAACTCACCCTGTGGATGTTCTCTCTGACTCCGGAAGTCATCGACTACATCAACACCGAGGTCACCCCCGACTTCAAGGAGTCGATGCCCGGCTTTGACATGATCGCCGAACACGTCCCATACGACGGCTATCGGCAGAAGCTGTCCACATCCATCGTCGGCGACGCCTTGCCGGACGTGCACGAAGCCGGCACCCAAGCGGCCGGACGGGTCGCCACCAGCGGCGAGGGAACACCCATCGACGACTACATCAACGAGTGGGACGACCTCGACGACTATTTCCCGGCCAACATCAAGGGCACGCAGATTGCCGGTCGGACCTGGGGCATTCCCACGTACAGCCACCCGTCCCTGACCCTCTACTGGAAGAGCCAGCTCGAGGCGGCGGGCCTGGATCCGGAGAATCCACCGGCCACCGACGTTGCGTACCTCGAGGCCGCCGCGGCCCTGCAGACGGTGGAGGAGGGCCGCACCATCGTTCTGGGCGGCTGGGCGCCCAACAACTGGCGCAGCTTCTTCCAGGAGTTCGAAGTCCAGCTGCAGCGACTGGGCGGAGAGATGGCGGACCAGGACTACACTGAAGTCCGCTTCAACAACGAACTGGGCGTGGCCGCCCTCGCCTACCTGGTGGAACTGTCGCAGACGGTGTACCCCGAAGGCGTCGCGCGCCTGCCCGACGAAGCCCCGGTTCCACACTTCCCGGCCGGCAACGTGGCCATGCACATGCGCGGCCACGGGTCGCAGCCCCGCGACGTACTCCGCTACAACCCCGACGCCTGGGACGATCTGGGGTTTGGCTTCCCCTTGACGGCCCAGGAAGGCACGGGGCGCAAGAATTCCATCTCCTGGCGCAACTTCCTGTCGGTGTCCCCGACCTCGTCCGACGTGGGCGCCTCGGTGGAGTGGGCCCACGTGTTCAGTTCCACCGAGCACAACGTCAAGTACAGCGAGTTCGGCGGCTACACACCGGTCCGGCGGTCCGCCCTGGACACGGACTTTGTCAAGAACTCGCCGTATCTCGGCATCTATCTGGAGATGGGTTCCCCCAACGGCTACGACGTCATCAACCCTCCGGGCTACTTCGAGCTGCGGCAGTCCGGCGGCAACCTGTTCGAGCAGGCGGGACTGGGCAACATTTCCGTCGAGGAAGCCATTGCCGGATGTGCCGAGATCTGGCAGGAGGGACTGGACAACGCACCACCCTACAAGATTTAGCGTCGATCGTTTAGCGGACACTGCTTCCGGCCAGCCGGGTGCGCCGAGCTGCGTGCCCGGCTGGTCTTTGTCAAAACCGGACCGCCGTCCATCGCACCTTTTCGCCGCAGGGTGGGCCTGCGGTATCCGCCAGCCATGCTTCAGGAACACTTCCTAACCCGCAGCCGCCGGCACGAGTCGTTGATGGGTTGGCTGTTCGCCACCCCGTGGGTTCTGGGCCTGCTGCTGTTCAATCTGTTCCCATTCGTGTACTCGTTCGGGCTGAGCCTGACCAGCTTCCGGATCGGCTACCCCACCGAATTCATCTGGCTCGGCAACTACGTGGAGATGTTCACGGACGATCCGGTGTTCGGGAAATCCTTCGGCAACACGGCGTATTTCGTGGCTCTCGGCGTGCCGTTGGGACTCGTGACCTCGCTGTTGCTGGCCCTGCTCCTCAACCAGAAAGTGGTGGGCGTACCCCTGTTTCGCACGATGGTGTTTGTGCCGTCGATCGTGGCCGGCGTGGCCGTGGCTCTGCTATGGCTGTGGATTCTCGATCCGAACATCGGCCTGGTGAACCACCTGTTGCGCGAAATTGGAATCCGCAGCCCCCCTCTGTGGCTGCAGGACGAGGATTGGGCCAAGCCGGCCCTGATTGTGATGACGCTGACCGGTGCCGGCGGCGCCACGATGGTGATCTTCCTGGCCGGCCTCCAAAACATTCCCACCGAACTCTACGACGCCGCCCGCATTGACGGTGCGAACAGCCTGCGGCAGTTCTTCTTCGTCACCATTCCGATGTTGTCGCCCGTAATCCTGTTCAACACCATCACCGGCATCATTGGTGCGTTCCAGGTCTTCACATTGGCCTACGTGGCCACGGGCGGGCTGGGCGGTCCCAACAACTCGACCATGTTCTACGCCCTGTACCTGTACAACATCTCGTTCTGGTGGGGCCGCTTCGGCCTGGGGGCCGCGATGGCGTGGTTCATGTTTGTGGTGATCATGGTGTTCACCATGGCGCAGCTCGCGCTGTCGAAGCGCTGGGTCTTCTACGCCGGCGAGTAGGAAATCGAACGACATGGCTACCACTACTGCCACCCAACCCCGCACTGTCGGAACCGGTCGGCGGTCCAGGATCCACTGGCCCAGGATCATTCACAAGGCCTTTGTCTACACGCTACTGGTGTCGATTTCCCTCTTCTTCTTCTTTCCGCTGCTGTGGATGATGACCACGGCCATCAAACCCACCAGCCAGATGTTCCAGATCCCTCCGGTCTGGATCCCCAAGCCGCCGCAGTGGGATGTGTTCCACACCACCTGGAACCGCACAAACTTCAGCGTCTACCTTGGCAACACGGTGCTGATCACGGTCCTGTCGATGATCGGGCGCGTCGGCAGTTGTGCACTGGTCGGATTTTCATTCGCCCGACTGCGCTGGCCCGGCAAAAACGTGTTGTTTCTCATTACGTTGAGCACGATGATGCTGCCATTCCAGGTCCTGATGATTCCGCAGTTCCTCATCTTCAAGGAGATTGGCTGGATCAACACCCACTATCCCCTGTGGGTGCCGTCCTTCGGCGGGGCCGCGTTCTACATCTTCCTGATGCGCCAGTACTTCATGACCATGCCGCGGGAGCTGGACGACGCAGCCAAGATTGACGGCTGCGGCTGGCTGGGTATCTTCTGGCGAATCCTGCTGCCACTTTCGCATCCGGCCCTGGCCACCATCGCCATCTTCACGTTCATGTCCCAGTGGAATTCCTTCCTGGAGCCGCTGATCTTCCTCTCCTCGTCCAAGAAATACACACTGGCCCTGGGTCTGGCCATGTTCCGGGACCAGTTCGATGTGGATTGGAATGCCATCATGGCCATGTCGTTCCTGATGGTCCTGCCCTGCCTGACCATCTTCTTCCTGGCTCAGAAATACTTCATCCAGGGGATCTCAACCACCGGTCTCAAGGGGTGAACCCGCCACCCTCTGATCGTCCCCTTCCTGCTGCATGTTCCAGCCAACCCCGCGGACCGTGTTCGCGGACACACAGCCGTGAAGACATCAGGGAGGTGCCGGGTTTGGCCTACTCCGGCCACACTCAACCTCCAAGCATGGCAAGTCCCCAAAAACCCCGGGTGTCAGTACCGCTGGCACGTAACGGCAGTCTTCCTGGTTCGCTCCGGCCCGGAGTCCGGCATCCAGGTTCTGCTCAAGCCAAATTAATACACGAAACGGAAATTCCATGCTCATACGCGGTTTTGCAGTCCGATTGAGGTTGATACCGTTGCTCTGCCTGTTGGCATGGGCCACTTCGCTGGCCGGACCACCTGTGTTGGCACAGGCTTCGGATGAACCGAACGAACTTCCAACGTACGAGGTGCAGGACGGAGACACACTTCTGGGACTTGCACAGCGGTTTGGGGTGCCGGTCGAGGTGCTTGTGGCCCTCAACAACCTGGAAGAGGCTGCGGGACTGATCCTCATCGGCCAACAGCTGTTGCTTCCCTCATTTGCCAGTCAACCCAATCCGGATTCCGACCCGGAATCCGACCCGGAATTCGGCTGCGCAACACCCCATGTGGTCGTGGCAGGCGACACCCTTTGGGCCCTGGCGGAGGGCTGGGATGTGACCCTGGAACGCCTTCGGGAACTGAACGGTCTGCAGCCAGGGGAGTTCCTGTTGATAGGCCAGACAGTCTGCGGTCCCCCGGCCATCTCGGACCTCCAGGCAATCGGATCGGACGAGCAGGACAGCACCGAAGGACCGCGGAGGCAGCCGGAATTCGAGCCCGGGTGGATTGTCCACCCCACCGAATCCTTTTGGTACACGGTCAATCTGGGCGACACCCTGACATGGGTGTCCGCGCGTTACGGATTGACCACGGAAGCCTTGGCGGACGCCAACCAGCTACTTCCCGATGACGACATCCAGCCAGGCCAGTTGTTGCTGGTGCCGGCGAGCGCTGCCGCCGGGAAACCGTGGACCGCCCGCTATTGGGCCGTTCCGGATCTTTCGGGAGAGCCGCTGCTGACCCGCGGTGAAGATGCCATCGCACACAATTGGGGGAACGGCGCTCCTGCCGACTCGCTCCCATCCGATTCGTTCAGTGCCGAATGGACAGGTGATTTCGACTTCGTCGGCGCGACCTATCGCTTCATCGGCCTGGCCGATCAGGGTGTACGCGTGTTCCTGAACAATGACCTGTTGCTGGACAATTGGGATGGCGAAACGGCTGGGCCTCTCGCTGTTGATACCGTGCTTGAAGCCGGCACGCATGCGGTGCGAGTTGAGTATTGGGAGGAAACCGGTCCGGCCATGGTCTACGTACTCTGGTTCCAGTCGGTGCCCGCCACCCCCGAATGAGCCCACCCCTCCGGCATTTGTCCGGACGATTGGCTGGCGGACCATCGCAGCATCCCTCCCCAGTTTGCCGAGTTGTGTTGGGCCAAGGCCGCAGGCATGCGATAATGTGTATTGGATGGCAGCACCCGGTTTGGTCGCCTCGCGATATTCGTTGAGCCCGGACCTGGTTGTTGTGCGGAGCCTGCTCCGGGGTAGTTCCGGGCGGGTGCCCCATCCCGAGTTTGAAGTAAGGTTGACAGGATCCGGTCGTTCTGCTGAAGGCTGTTTACAGGGTTGGCCGGGAATGCGGAATCGGACCTTGTTCCGCCGTATCACCAAGATCGGGTGTTGTCCTGCTCCCCAAATCAGACTCAGACCTTGACAGGGCCAGCCGCGAGTAGATCCCCATGACCATTCGCCGTGTCCTGCGGTTCATGCAGTCGTTGACTTTCGTGGGGACTGTCGCCGCCCTGGTGTTGTGCGCATCGTCCCTGGCCGCGTGTACCGCTGCCTTCGCCGGAACGAACGTCAACAACGTCGAAACCGCGGTGGAAGCCGCGGCGGCGGCTTCCCTGGACCAAGTGCCTCAAACCCTGCAACAGTTCGCAGGCCAAATCACCGCCCTGGATGCGCAGCTCGAACAAGCGCGGAGGGTCGAGGCCAGTCTCCAGCAGGCCCTGCCGGCACAGGCCGTCGCCGGAGTGACCGAGCAACTGCAGCAGTTGGCGGACCAAGCGCAGCCGGAGGATGGTCAGACCCTGCAGTTGGACGTGCAGTTGGAGCCCGCCCTGAATCTGCTGGACTCCGCAGCGCGCAGCGCCAACCAACTCGACCAGACGTTGGATGACATCGACAGGGTCGCAAGGCTCGCACCAACCCTTTCGCATTCGTTGAACAACCGTTCAGACCTGGTCGAATCATTGAATTCGCTCCCCTCTCCGGACGGATCCAACGATGTCGATTACCTGCTCGATCCCACCCCATATCTACAGTCTTTCGCGTTAAGTGTGGAGGCATTCCAGGACTGGGCAGCAGCTCTGGGCAGCCCGTTCGCCGGTTCCGCGACCTCGGACAACACACCGACCTTGGATCTGGCTCCGTACATGCTGGCGGCGTTGGAGTTCATGGCAGGCACCGAAACAACCTTGGCGCAGTTCAACGCGGCATTGACCGCGTTCCTGCAAACCGGACAGTTGGGACCGGACATCGCCGGCGCAACCAGAATGGGAACCGAGTTCGTGGAGTCCTTGGGGGCCTTGGATGTCCAACGGACCGACCTTGATCAGGTGGGGCCGTTCCTGGAAGCCGTGCCGGCCCACGGAGCCGCGCTTCTGTTGCAGGCACAACAGGCAACAACCCGTCTGGAGACTGCCGCCGGTACCGGTCAGGTACAGCAAGTGGACATCCCGGTTGCGGCTGTCCTTGACATTTTGGGCCGGATTGCCCGCGGCAGCGGTCAGGCCCCCCACCTAGTGGAAGAAACCCTCCAACCTGCTCCCGAACTGGCCGATGCCATTGGCCAACGGGAACGTGCATCCGTTGCCTTGATGCAACTGTCGGGCACCTTGGACGAATTGAACAGGGCCCTGGTGCTGCAACCCGACCAGCAACAGGCCATCGCCCATGCAACCGCCTTGGTTCAGTCATGGGCCATCCGGGCATCGGGCCTGTATCCCGAAGCCGCCATGGACTTCAGGGCAGTTGCCCACCTTGATCCCCAAATCGACACGCTTGCAGAATTGCTTAACCAGGTGGAACTGGAGCTGCAGGAGCTGGGTTCCGCCTTGATTGGCTTCGACCAGGCTTTCCGGGATGCTCCCGAGTTGGCAGACGTCATCGTTTCCCAAGTCGGTGCAGGCGTCAATCCGGTCTTGTCCCTGGAGGCGAAGAATCTCCTGCACCAGCTGCTTGGGCTGGACTCCGAACAGCAGCAATCCCTGGCCCATGCTGTCATGCTGATGCAGGCCTGGGTTGCCGAGGCCTCAACCCTGTTCCCCGAAGCCGGCCCCGCCACGGCTCCGGCGTTGGCTCTCGAACCGCAGGTCGCCGCCCTCGCCGCGTTGCTGAGCCAGGCGGAACCGCAAGTGCAACAACTGGATTCAGCCTTGACCGGCGTTGACCAGGCTCTCCGGAACGCGCCCGCGCTGGCTGCATTCCTCGCCTTCCAAATCGATGCAGGGATCGATCCGGCACAGTCCTTGGAGGCCCTGAACGTCCTGCACCAGATGCTCGTGCTGGATCCCGAACAGCAACAGGCCCTGGCCCGCGCAGTCCCATTGATTCAAGCATGGGTGGCCGAAGCCTCGACGCCGTTCCCCGAAGCCGGCTCCACCGCGGCTCCGGCACTGGATCTCGAACCGCAGGTCGCCGCCCTCGCCGCGTTGCTGAGCCAGGCGGAACCACAATTGCGACAGCTGGATTCGGCCTTGCCCGATGTTGACCAGATGCTGCAAGGTGTCCCCGGGCTGGCCACCCTCATCGCCTCCCAAATCGATGCAGGCGTCGATCCCATACCGGCCTTGGAGGCGCTGAACCTCCTGAACCAGGTGCTCGTGCTGGAACCCGAACAGCAACAGACCCTGGCCCGCACGGCATCCCTGATGGGAGCCTGGGTTGCCGAGGTCTCAACCCTGTTCCCCGAAGCCATCCCCGCCACGGCCCCGACGTTGGATCTCGAACCGCAGGCCGCCGCCCTCGCCGCGTTGCTGAGCCAGGCGGAACCGCAAGTACAACAGTTGGATTCGACCTTGAGCGGAGTTGACCGGGTACTTCAAGGCACCTCAGGTCTGACTGCGTACATCGCCTCCCAAATCAATGCAGGGCTCGATCCGGCGCTGTCCTCGGAGGCCCTGGGCATCCTGCACCAGGTGCTCGTGCTGGAACCCGAACAGCAACAGGCCCTGGCCCGCACGGTCCCCTTGCTTCAGGCATGGGCCGCGGACGTTACAACCCTGTTGCCCGGTGCCGTCTCCACTATGGAGCCGGAATGGGATCTTGAACCGCAAGCCACCGCACTCGCCGGCATGTTGATTGGCACCGCACTGGGAGCGCAAGAACTGAGCGATGCCTTGTCCGGTTTGGACTTGGCCTTGCAACACATTCCCGAACTGGTCGATGTCGTCGTGCAACTCAACGCGGCCTCCGACCTGCTGCTGTTCCTGGAAGCCCCCGAACTCCTGAACCGGACCTCGGCACCGGTTGTCGACCAATTCCGGGTGTTGGTCGACTCGGCCGCACAGCTGGAAGGATGGGCCAACCAACTGACCGGCCTGGTGCCGGGGGTGCCGGGTGCAGGGGCGGCCACCATCGATCTGAACCCGCAACTGGTAACGGCCTTCGACTTCCTCGGGCGCGCGCAGGCGCACATGTTGCGGCTCAACACGGCCTTGGTCCGTCTGGAACTCGCTGCGCAACAAGCGCCGCTTCTGGCCCATGCGGGATCGGGTGAAGGGGTTGCCCACCTTGTGGCAGGCCCATTGGGAACCGCCGGGCGCACCGTTCAGGCCATTGCCTCCGGTACCGAAGCGGTGGCGGCACTCGATTTTGGAGACGGACCGCAACTGCAGGTTGAACGTTGGAGCGCGGAACTGGCCCAGGTTCTGGGCGCGCCTCCGCGCCTGGTCGAGGACATCGGCCGGCAGGCCGGTGAAGCCGGTTTCCTGATTGGTCCGCTGGCCGCATCGGATCAACCGCTGCAACTACAACCCGCTCCACGGCTGGTCGGCATGTTGCGGTCCATATCCGCCACCAGCGCGCTCGCACAGGGATGGGCGTATGAACTGGCAGGCCGGTATCCGGAGGCGGTGTCCGGATACAGCCAGGCACTCCACTTCAACCCGGAGTTGACGTGGGCGTTGAGTGCCAGAGGCCGCGTCAGATGGCATCTGGGCCAGTTGGCCGAAGCGTTGGCGGACCTGGATCAGGCCATCCTTCTGGATCCCCAGTTGGCCGAAGCGCACCGGCTCCGCGGCCATGTGTACCGCGAGCTGGGCCAGCTCTTGCAGGCGGTCAGCAACTATGACGAAGCCCTGCGCCTCAGTCCCGACGATGCCGCCACGCTCATTGGCCGCGGGGAGCTCAACGAACAGCTTGGGGATCCGCTGCTGGCTCTCCGCGACTACACCCAGGCCATTCGGCTGGCTCCCAGATCTGCGATTGCCTACTACAACCGCGGCCAGGTCTTCCGGGATCTGGGCCAGGCCCAACAAGCCGTGGAGGACTTTGACCAGGCCATCCGCTACAGGCCCTTGTTTGCGCCGGCCTACAACGCACGGGGTGCGGTCCTGGAGAGCCTGCAGCGTTACCAGGAAGCCATGGACGACCTGAACGAGGCCGTACGCCTTGCCCCCGACATGGCCGACGCCTTCCACAACCGCGGCACCGTATATCTGAAACTGGAACAGATGCAGCAGGCCTTGGACGACTTCACTCGGGCACTGGCACTGGACCCCAACTTCGCAGTCGCCTACAACAGCCGGGGCACGATCCTGCTGCAACTGGGCAAGGCCATGGAAGCCCTGGCCGACTTTGATGCGGCCATCCGGTTGCAGCCGGACTTCGGGCCGGCGCTCCGCAACCGGGGCACGGCATACCAGACAACAGGACTCCTGCCGGAAGCCGTCAGCGACTACTCGCGCGCCATCGAACTGGAACCCGACGAACCGATCACCTACATCTACCGGGCCAGCGTCTACGACCAGCTGGGCCGCCCGCGGGATGCCGTGGCCGACTTCAGCGAAGCGCTTGAGCTCGATCCCAACCAGGCACCGGTCTTTTACGATCGGGGAGTTCTGCAGCAACAACTGGGACGCCTGCAGGACGCGTGGCGCGACTTTAACGAGGCGATTCGTCTGGAGCCCGATTTCACCGCCGCCTATCACGAACGCGCCAATGTAAAGACGGGCCTGGGACACCTGGAGGACGCCCTGGCCGACCTCTCGGTGGCGATCCGCCTGGACCCCGACTTCCTGGCAGCCTATCTCAACCGGGCCAGACTGCACTTGGACCTTCAACAGTACTTGGAAGCCGTTCAGGACTTCGGCGAAGCCATCCGCCTGGACCCGGATCTCTTCGAGGCCCACTACCAGCGCGGCCTCATCCGCCACCTTCAGTTCCGACAGTTGGAAGAGGCGGCGGCCGACTTCACGGAGGCCATCCGGATCAAGCCCGACCATGCCGATGTCCACAACCACCGGGGCGAAGTCCAAGCCGCCCTGGGCAATCCGGATGACGCACGGCAGGACTTCGACGAGGCGTTGCGGTTGGAACCTGAACACACGGCCGCCCTGTACAACCGCGGCTTGGTGTTCCTGGAACTCGACCGCCCTCGGGACGCGCTGGACGATTTCGACGCAGTGGACCGGCTGGATCCCGGCCAAGCCGCGGTCCATCACCACCGCGGCCAGGCCCGCGAAGCATTGGGGTTCCTCGGAGCAGCCTTGGACGACTACCACGCAGCCATTCGGCTGGACCCGGACTACACCGAGGCCTATTTCCGGAGAGGGCAAGTCCTCCAGCAGTTCGACAGGCTCGCGGAGGCGCTCCATGACTACACCGCGGCCATCCGTTTGGATCCCCAACTGGCCGCCGCCTGGTTCCGCCGTTCCGAAGTCCTGACAGCCCTGGAACTGCCGGTGCCGGCCCTGAGCGACCTGGCCATGGTGCTCCACCTTGACCCGGCCCATGTCCAGGCCTGGCTCAACCGGGGCGTTCTGCGCCAGGAGCAGGGAGACACCGCGAGAGCGCTGGCCGACTACACCGAGGCGTTGCGCCTGGATCCGGACTTGGCGGCGGCCTATCGAAACCGAAGTGCCATCCATCTTGAGAATGCCAGGCTTCCGGAGGCGCTGAACGACCTAAACGCGCTAATTGAACTGTCACCCGAGGAAGCCACCGCCTATTACACCAGGGGCGATGTCCACAAGACGCTGGACAACCCCGAAGAAGCCCTGCAGGACTACGACCAGGCGGTTCGCTTGGGGATTGAAGAGACACTCCTGTACTACAACCGGGGTGCGGTCAAGATTGTCCTGGGTCTGACCCGGGAGGCCGTGGAGGACTTCACCGCAGCCCTGCAACTGACTGCGGACCATGTCCCGGCCCTGCACAGCCGGGCCCGCGCCCATCAGGCCCTGGGCAACCTGGAACCGGCGCTAAGCGATCTGACCGAAGTGATCCGTTTGGATCCCGCCAATGCGACGGCGTTCAACGACCGGGGCATGGTGCAACAGGGGCTGCAAGTTCCCAATGCGGCTATTGCCGACTTCGACGAAGCGGTGCGGTTGGATCCGCACAATGCCGTCGCCTTCCACAACCGGGCGTTCGTCAAGCTGTCGGTACGCCGTTACCGGAACGCCATCGCCGACTTCACCGCCGCGCTGGAACTGGAACCCGACTACGCCAGTGCTTTCCATGGCCGCGGCAGTGCCTGGTGGGCCTTGGTGGATCACAGGAAGGCCCTGGCCGACTTCAACGAGGCGATCCGGCTGAATCCCACCGAGGCTGACGCCTTCGGCCAGCGCGGGCAGGTCTTCCTGTACATGGGGCTGTTCGATGAGGCCCTGGCCGATTTTGATCAGGCCATCGAACTCAATCCCGAGGCTGCCCGCACCTACTGCGATCGGGGTTTGGTCTACCGCTTCCTCGGGGACTCGGAAGCGGCCCTGGCCGACTTCAACGCAACGCTGAACCTGATGCCCAATGCGTACTTTGCCCTCTATTACCGGGCCAACACCTTGCGCGACCTGGGTGAACCACTGGCCGCCCTGGACGCCTACAGCAGAGCCGTGCGGCTGAACCCGAACTTCACCCACGCCTTCTCCCGGCGCAGTGCCACCTACAAGGAACTTGGGCAGTTGCCGCAGGCCCTGAGCGATATTGATATGGCCATCCAGCTCAATCCCGGTGATGCCAGCTATTACGGGGAGCGAGGCCTCATCCGTTCCGCGCTGGGGCAGATGGATCTCGCCCGCGCCGATTTTCAGGACGCCTACTGCAGGTTCCAACGGGCGGGGACCAGTTCGGGAGTGGATTGGATTCGATCCCTGTCACCCGACATCGCGACTGAAGCCGTCTGCGACTGAGACAGCCAGTCAGGGTGTTGGCTTCTCGTTTCCAGGCTTCCGGACTCGTCCATTGCCACCGGCCGTGACGGTTCCGGTAGGCACAACACGATGAATCTGAACCTGCCTGCGCGCCTTGGCGTACAGTTGCCGCTCTGCCAAGTCCAAGTTCCGTTTCGGCAACGAAAGAATCCGTTTTGCCACCTCGGGAAGGACAACCCTCATGTACGGAGAGCATCAGGGCTGGAGACGACCTGGGGGCCGTGAACCTTGCACGGGCAGAGCCGCCCTCAAAGTTCATTCTCCAGCGTAGCCAGCCGCTCTTCGATGGTGGCCAGGTGGATTTCCAGATCCTGGGCGCCTTTGAGGATCTGGTCCCGCGTCTCATTGAACGTCTGCTCGGTGTCTGCGATAGCCTGCTGAAGGTCGCACACCCGTACCGCGACCTCCCCCGCCCGCGACGCAGTTGCGGACTGCCCCTCCACCAAGTTGTCCACCGCCGCGGCGATGTCGCCCGGTATCTTCAGTGCTGACCGGGTCGCCTTCACCACGTCCGCCACCAGCTTCGCAACCAATTTCAGGCGGGCCAGCCGCTCGATCACATTGTCTGGCTGTTCGTACATGTCCCATTCGCTTTCAACAAGCCACGGACTTGCGGTTTCGGCACATGGTACTCAGCGACCCTGCCATGCCCTGGGCGGAGTGTTTACAGTCGGTGCAGTCCTTCGCCAGACACCAATACAAGGGGCAAGAAGACAACCACGACAGCAGTCGGAGGTCCCAGGTGGAGGCAATGGACCTTGTTGGATTTCATCTTGCACATCAGGCCAAGACCCTATCCGGCATTGCCGCGTCAGTGTCGGAAGACCGGGTTGCGTCTCCGCGGTCGGTCAGTTCCTCACGTCGGCAACTTGCCAACTTCTGATGGTGTCCGCAACCACCACGGATACGGACACCATCAAGGGGCGCGGGGCCTGCCCCAAGAGAACCCGGCTCAGAATGGCACGTCCTGTCCATCGTCCATGCCAGATCCCGAAGCACCGCCGTCACCGGACGAACCTCCGGCATCCCGGCTTCGCCAATCGCCGCCGCCTTGGCTCCCGCCTTGGTTCCCACCTTGCCAACCGCCACCACCAGAGCCGCTGCCCCAGTCATCACCGGAGCTGCTGCCCCCGCCGTAGCTTCCGCCGGAACCGCCGCCCCAGTCGCCACCGGCCTGATCGTCGCGGCCTCCCAGAAACTGCACGGTGGTGGCGCGCACATCCAACGATGCGCGCGGCTGGCCATCCTGGCCCATAAAGGCGTTCGACTTCACGCGGCCCGTCACCAGGACCTGGCGGCCCCTGCTCAAGTACCGACCGCAAGGTTCAGCCTGACGACCGAAAACCGAAACCCTGAACCAGGTAGTGTCAGTCCTGCGCTCCCCTGACCGGTCGTTGTATACGTTGTTTACGGCGACATTGAAGCTGCAAACCTTGTCTCCGGAAGGCATGTCGTAGGGTGGGCCTTTTCCGGCTGTCGTAGCGACAGGTCAGTCATGGTTGGCCTCCCTCCGAACCGTGCGTGCGACTTTCACCGCACACGGCTCTCCAGCTCGTACCTGCTCCTGTTCCCTGATGCACACGTCCTCAATTCGGTTCACCCTGTAATCAGTGCCGGGGATCTTCGCCAGCCATGAATCCTGCCAGGCGGCCAGATGGTCCCCTTTCGCATCCAGGACGGTGTTGACTCGGCACCGATGCTTGTGGGCCAGCGTGCGGGCCCATGAAGCCTTGAGGGTTTGCTGGAATCCCCGCAGTGGTCCGCGATCCTCGGCCAGTGCGTAGTACTGGCGAACCGCCTCGAATTCCTCCGCGTAGAGATCTCCAATCCGATGATCATCCAGGAAGGTCCGATCACCGCGCTCCGCGGGTTTGCCGCGCCGGTGAAACGGCTTGGCAACCTTCCGCATCAGTTCGGGTGCTGAACGCAAGGACGCGGAGCCGTCTTCACGACACTGCATGCGATAACCGAGGAACTGCACGTCCGACCCCGCGCCCCATGGAATCCATCGGGGTTCCCGGCCACCGGGAGCATCATCCCCCGTCAGGCCTCGGAGCACGGCCGTCACCTCGGCCAGCAGGGCCGCTGTCGTGTCCCGGCTCCCCGAAGCCGCCAGCAGTAACGCGTTGCTGTAACGGAGACTCTTCAGAACCGTTCCATCGCGTCTGCGCTTTAGTACCGTCCGCGTGGATTCGAGATGGTCATCCAAGTCCGTCAAGGCAAGTTGTGCACAGACACCGTGCAGTGACGCGGGTTGCAGAACTCCGCTGAACACCGTGGACGATTCGGGATGGGCCACCGGATAGGCATTGAAGAATCGGCTCAGCAACTCGGTGAACCGCCCGTCCCGCACCATGTGCGACAACTCGGGTCTGGATTGACATCCGGCAACGGAATCGAACGTTGGCACAACGATCGCCGTGACCCACTGCTCCCCCGCCACCATGGCGCGGGCAGCCCTGAGGGCCGAATGCAGGCCCGTGTCCGGTGCCAGTCCGTGGACAAACCCCGGACCGCGACCGGTCAGCCAGACACCGATGATGCCGGCCAGGACTTCGGCCAAGGCCCGATCCTGAATCGCATCGCCGCCCCAGCGAAACGTTTGGCCCCGCAGAGCCTCGATGAGCGACGGCAGTGCCAGGCGTGTATCCACCGTGGCGAACTGCCGATAGAGATTGGGATTGAACAGCAACCGGTACGCCCTTTGCAGGGGCTGCCGTTTGCGTCCAAGTGTGAGCAGAGCATCCTGTACCGCTGCGGCGGACTGCATTACGCATACCTCGCGGACCGATGCCGTACAAGCCTGTTCCCCTTCGCCCTGCCGCGGATGTTGGTCCGCCACCGACTACTATGGGAACTCCGTGGCCATGGCAAGGCTGCCAACAGGCCATCCCGCGGTCCGTTCCATGTGTCCGTGTCTAGTCTGCTGTAGGTGCTCCGTTCGATTCCCACCCGGACGTGCAGTCCGGTGAATCCACCCTTGGGAGCACAGCCGGCAAGGCGCTCATGCCGACGGCTTGGGCGGAATGCGGGAAGGCCCGGGGCCTTTCCGCAGCGTCCTGAGAGGCACTCTGGAATCTGGAATTCAGGCAATTCAGCTTTCACCATGGCAGACAGGCGCGCTGCGACATGCTTTGGTCCCCTGCAGCCTTTCGGCATCGGGTCAGTCGCGGCGCCTGGCACGAACTCCCTTGTGCCGCCGGCTCCACCGGCAAGACACATGGACGGCCTAGCGGCGCACGCGCAATTCAGGGTCGGCACCGAGATTGCCGAC
>DAOUIC010000494.1:0-7404 GCA_034428255.1 Anaerolineales bacterium | reverse complement strand
CGGCAAGCTGGTGGACGTGCCCTACATCCGGGAACTGCCGCGGACCGAGGTCACCTCCGCCTCGCTGTTGAGGAGCCGAGGCTACAGCACCTGGCATGTCGGCAAATGGCATCTGGGCTTTGAGGAGACCTACCCGGAACAACACGGCTTCGACATCAATGTCGGCGGCGGCTACCTGGGCGCGCCGGGACGCGGGGGCTACTTCAGCCCCTTCGACATTCCGAACCTGCCGCCCGGTCCGCCCGGCCAGTACCTTCCGGAAGTGCTGACGGACGAGGCAATCAACCTGATCCGCAACCGGGGCGGCAATCCCTTCTTCCTGAACATGTGCTTCTATCTGGTGCACACCCCTATCGAGGCTCCGGCCGAACGAGTGGCAAAGTGGGAAGCCCGGGCGCGCGAGCTGGGCCTCGACCGGCAGACCGCGTTGGTGGAGGGGGAATTCTTCCCCACGGAACACAAGCGGCACCTGCGCGTCACGCGCCGCATCCTGCAGTCCGATCCCGTCTACGCGGCGATGGTGGAGAGCATGGACGAGAACGTGGGCCGGCTGCTGGACACGCTGGAGGAGGAAGGCATCGCGGACGACACCCTGGTGGTGTTCACGTCGGACAATGGGGGGCTGTCCACCTCGGAGAGCTCGCCCACCTGCAACAGTCCCTACGCCGAAGGCAAGGGCTGGATGTACGAAGGCGGCACGCGCGTCCCGATGATTGCCGCCTGGCCGGGCCGCATTCCCGCCGGCAGCCGCACCGCGGAACCCGTCTGCAGCATTGACCTGTTCCCCACTTGGCTGGCCCAGGCCGGGATTCCCGTACCGGACCGCCTGCTCATTGACGGCGAGGATCTGTCCCCGGTCCTGTTCGAGGGGAGTGCCCTGGAGCGGGATGCCCTTTTCTGGCACTACCCCCACTACGGAAACCAGGGAGGCACGCCCGGCTCTTCGATCCGCAGCGGGGACTGGAAGCTGATTGAGTTCTACGAGGATGGCCGGCTGGAGCTGTACAACTTGGCGGAGGACATCGGGGAAGACAACAACCTGGCGAATGCGGAGCCGGAACGCGCCCGGGCGCTGCACCAACGTCTCAAGACCTGGCGCGAAAGCGTCGCGGCCCGGATCCCAACGCCCAACCCGGACTGGCAGGAATAGCCAACGACCGGCTAGCCGCGTCCGGCGACAGAGCGCATCGCCTGCCGACGACGACCACAGCAGGCCTTGTACTTGCGTCCGCTGCCACACGGACACGGCGCATTGCGATTGACGCGGGTTTGTGGCCGGGCCAAGCTGGCCTGATCACGCTGCCGGTAGAGGCCCATGATCTCGGCCGGCGGGCGGCGGGCGGCCAGCAGGCGGGCCATCGTCTCCATCGGTTCCCTGACATGGTTGAAGAAGGCCCGGTAGCCGGCGCAGAGATAGTTAAGCCCCGCCTCACCGTCCGGTGTTTCGATGAAACGGTTCTTGGGGCAGCCGCCGTTGCAGACGAAGCGCACCTCGCAGTCCAGGCAGTACTGGGGCAGGGTGTCGCGCTTGGCATCGCCGAACTGGTTCTGGGTTTCGGAACCGGCCATCTCCAGGAGCGAGTGCTGTGCCATGTTGCCCAGCAGATAGTCCGGCTCCACATAGTGGTCGCAGGAGTACAAATCGCCGTTGTGTTCCATGGCCAAGGCCGTGCCGCAGCTTTCCTCGAAGATGCACAGACCGGGCCGGTTGCCGGTCCAAGCGGCCAGGGCCACATCAAAGATCTGGACGAACACCCGACCCACATCGCGGCGCACCCACTCCTCGAAGATGGCAATCAGGAAGTCGCCGTACTGCCGGTCGGTGACGCTGCGGTCCGTAACCCGGTTGCCTTCCTGGTAGCCGGTCTCGTTGTCCCGCTCCACGATCGGAATGAACTGCATGAAGTTCGTCCCGACCTCGTCCCTCAGGTAGCGGTACACCTCCAGCGGATGATGATCGTTGCCGGCGTGCACGGTGCACAGGATGTTGAACTCGACACCGTACTCCCTGAACTGCCGCGCCGCGCGCATCACACGGGCATGGGTGGGTGCTCCACCCTTGTCAACGCGGTACTTGTCGTGCAGTTCCGGCGGCCCGTCCATGCTGAGGCCCACCAGGAAGTCGTTGGCTGCGAAGAACTCGCACCATTCGTCGTCCAGGAGCGTGCCATTGGTCTGCAGGGCGTTCTGGATGCGCATGCCCGGACGCTTGTACTTCTGCTGCAGGGCCACGGCCTCCCGGAACCAGTCGAGTCCCATCAGGGTCGGCTCGCCACCCTGCCAGGCAAAGGTGACCTCCGGAACCTTCTGGGCCTCGATGTACTGCCGGGTGTACTCCTCCAGCAGGTCCAGCGGCATGCGGAAGTCCGAACCGGGATAGAGCTCCTCCTTGGACAGGAAGTAGCAGTAGGTGCAGTCCAGGTTGCAGATCGCACCGCTCGGCTTGAGCATGATGTGGAAGGAGTTGGGCGTCCTTCCCGGCGTCAGGGCCGGCGTGCCGGCCAGCGGTATCTCAAGCATGTAGGGAATTCCTGCTGCCAATGCGTCGCACTACCAGGAGATGTCCACCCGGCGGCCGGTCTCGGCGCTTTCCACGGCCCCCAGCATCATGGCCAGACTGCGGATGTTGTCCGTGCAGACCGTCTGCGGCTTGGTGCCGGCCGTGAGGCACGTAAGGAACTCGTTGATAACCCCGCCGTGCACCGTGTACTGCAGTTCCGGCGATGGAGGCACTTCCATCGCCTCCACCTCGCGGAAGAAGCCCTCGGTACCGGTCACCAACTGGCCGCGAATATCCTCCTCGCCGTCCCAGAGCACACTCCCGCCGGAGCCAATGGACCGCCAGTCGCAGTTCCAGGAGTTGTTCATGCCTTCGGCGCACCAACTGCCGTTGTAGCTGAACACCACGTCGTCCGTCATCTCGTAGATGCAGAAGGCCGCGGCGCCGTGTTGGTACCAGGACCCGGCCGGATTCCACTCGTGGCAGTAGACAGAGACAGGATCCTTGCCGGTGATGAAGCGCGCCTGGTCGAAGGAGTGGATGGCCATGTCGATGAGCAGGACATGGTCCATTTCATCCCGGAAGCCGCCGAAGTGGGGTCCCAGGAAGAAGGTGGCCGCAACCGTGGAGAGCTTGCCCAGAGCCGGCGACTGCACCATGTCGCGGTACTGGATGATCGAATTCATGTAGCGCCGGTTCTGGATGACCGCGTAGGTGCGGTCGTGTTCGGCGGCGGCCGCCACCATGCGCTGCGCCTCCGCCATCGTCGGCGCCAGCGGCTTTTCGCCCAGGACGTGGCAGCCCAGTTCCAGGGCGGTCAGGGTCACGGTCGGATGGGCCGCGGGCACGGTGCAGTCGAAGACGACCTGGGCACCGGTGTCCTTGATCATACGGACCTGATCAGCGCCCACAGGCACGTCGCCGAGGGCGAACTCCTGCCGCCGGGCTTCGGCCAGTTCAGGCACGAGGTCGACCATGCCCACGATTTCGACGTCGGTACGGCCCTGCATGGCCCTCAGCCACGCGCGGCTGATGCCGCCGCAGCCCACAAGCACGGCGCGCCACTTGGCCTGGTTCTGTGCCACTTCCGATGACTCCCTGGGGACAGGCGAAGGTTGAGGTTCGGGATCGCATGCCGACCCTGTGACAACCGGATCCGAGCCAAGACGGTACCCGACGGACTGGGGTTGCGAACGACAACCGTTAGTCTAGTCTACCTGTTCGGTTCAGAGAGCCTGCGGACGACGGTTTTTTGTGTATACTGCGAATTGTCCTACAGGCAGGGTGTCATCCCGGCACCTGTCCCGTTGGCGCAGGCCGCGGAAGTCTTCAAACCGGGGGCAATTGGAGTAGTCATGACCCACGTAATCTTTGATGAGTGCATTCGCGATGGTGCCTGCGTAGAGGTCTGTCCGGTGGAGTGCATCATCCCCGGGGAACCCGAAGAGGAATGGCCCTGGTTCTATATCGACCCCGAAACCTGCATCGACTGCGGTGCCTGCGTGCCCGAGTGCCCGGTGGACGCCATCCTGCCCGAGGAGGACCTGCCCGAGGACCAGCAGTACTGCACCGAGTTGAACGAGATGTACTTCACCGAAGGGCCCGGCTACGCCGCGCTCGACATGTGACCGATTCCCTGCGCGGTGCCGGGCCAATGGCACGGTTGCCGCGGCATTGAGCCCGTCGGCACGGATGGCGTGCGGCGGGCTCTTTTTTTGATCCGAGGAAGCAGGCTATGGCTGAACAGGAAAAGGAATGGCAGTCGGTTGACTGGGAGGGCGTCAAGACCTGTCTGGTCATCATGGCGCATCCGGACGACCCGGACATCTCGTGCGGTGGCACTGCCACGCTAATGGCCCAGGCCGGGATCGATGTCCATTACATGATCCTGACCAACGGGGACAAGGGCAACCACAACCCGGATATCACCCATGAGGAACTGGTGCTCATGCGCCAGAAGGAACAGCGCGCCGCGGCCGAGACCTGCGGCCTCAAGAACGTGATCTTCATGGGCGAGGAAGACGGCTTTCTGCAGCCGACGCGCGAGTTGCGCGAACGGGTTGTGCGCATCATCCGCAGCCTGCGGCCGGAGATTGTGATCTGCCAGGATCCCACGGCCTACACCTCCGGCACCGGCTACATCAACCACCCCGACCACCGCAATGCCGGGTTGGTCGCGTTCGAGGCCATCTTCCCGGCCACGGACAACCGCATGTTCTTCCCGGAGATGCTGGACGAGGGTTTCCTGCCGCACAAGATTTCCCAGCTCTACATCACCCGCTTCAGCGATCCCAACACCCGCATCGACGTGTCGGCGGTGGCGGAAACCAAGATCAAGGCCGTTTTCTGCCACAAGTCCCAGTTTGCGGAACGGGAGCAGCAGGCCATGCGTCGCTGGATGGACCGCTGGGGCGAGGAGAACGAGGACGGGACCCGCACCTACTGGGAACACTTCCAGGTCATGCGCTTCGAACGCAGGCGCACGGACAGGGAGGTTGAGGAAGAAGAGGGCGAGAAGGGCACCGACGAATAGCCGGCCTGCGGGAGTTTGGTGCTGCGGGGTTGGCTTCCCGTCACCCTTGACAAAAAGAACCACCCGGTGGGCGGGTCCATCCCCTGTCGCGCCCCGGGCGGATCCGATACCGGCAGGAGTTGCAGCCAGCCCCGCGCCCAAGCGTGCCTCCTCCACGCGCGTGCGATGGGCCCGCACCCACAGCATTGGTCATGGCCGCCGCGTTCCACCTCCCTCCGGAACAGCCGCAGAACAGGCAGACGAGTGCGTCTCACGGAGAGTCTGGAAGCAACCCTCCTTGAGAGTCTCGACGGTCTCTCTTGTGGTTCCCAGGCCAAGGCCGGTAGGGCCGGATACGGCCATAGGGTGGATTGGAAGGCGTGGACAACGGCTCACACAACCCAATGGGCATGACTTCCCGTTGCAGGGTTTGCTGCCTTCTGGTGGAGTGTTTTGCTATTCCCGGTACGCAAGGAAAGGCACATCGGGGACGTTTGTGCCTCGTTCTGCCTGATTCTGTCCGACCACGAACGGCCGGGAGCGAAATCCGGTGGCCAGATTGAAGATTTCGGCCCGATCGGTGGCTCTGGCGCGGTCGTGATCCTGGACAGTGATGGATATTTCGACCACCGCGTGGATAATGTCGCCTTGGTCATTTTCGCAGCGGATGATGCTGTCCGCCTCTTCCAGCTGGTCTGCTTGTCGACGGTCAATGAGGCCCTGCCGTATCGCGGGCACCAAAACCTGTTCCTCAAAGTCGTTTGAAGGTTTTCTGCTGGCGTAAACGAGCGTGGCGCGTTCCATGCCCAAGGCTCTTCGGATCAGACGTCGGGACTGTTCGATGGCTTTGGATTCGTAGTCGCTACCCATTAGGTTGGCGATTTGACCTGCCATTCGGGATGTGTCGCCTTTGACTTCGGCCAGACCGCCTTTGACTTCGGCCAGGCCGCCTTTGACTTCGGCCATGTCGTCCTTGAGCACGGCCACGTCGCCTTTGACTTCGGCCATGTCGTCCTTGAGTACGGCCACGTCGTCCTTGAGCACAGCCACGTCGTCCTTGAGCACGGCCACGTCGTCCTTGAGCACGGTCACATCGCCTTTGAGCACGGTCACGTCGCCTTTGACTTCGGTCATGTCGTCTTCGAGGCGCGTGAATCTTGCGGGTAGCTGGAGTAGTTCCTCTGCCAGGATTTCCTTTCTGAGACCCTGACGAAGGTCGTCGTCCCTGCGGATGGCTTCAACCAAATGCTTATGGAATTCGCGTTGCAGGTTTGGATCCCGATCCAAGGCACTCAGGATGTCCTGCATTGTTGTGATGTTTTGCTGACTCATGGCATCCACCCGGCGGAAATTATACTTGGGTTCAAGACCGTGTGTACCTGTTTGGGGCACTGTTTTGCAGGCGGGATAGCACCACGCGGAGCCGGACAGCAGTTGGGGCAGGGCCTGTGTGGAAGCTTCCGGGAACCGTCATCTGCAGTTTGACCATGAGCAGGGGCCGGATTGGTGTGGGGTTTCCCTGCAGCGCCGGTAGTGGCAGCACTGGGCCACCCACCGGCTGGTGATGCCACTTCCGGTCCGGTCAGGCCAGGCAACAGCGCGTGGTGGGCACAATCCAGAACCGCGCCAAAAGACGGCAGCAACTGTGCTTATGAGGTGTTTGACAACCCAATTTGCTCTTTATTGGGGTCCGCCAGATGCACTCATGAGGGGTCTTCTGAATGTTTACAGCGTATTCAGGCCACAGGATTGTGGGTCTCAAGCTTGGTGAGCGACCTGAAGCATTGATCATTTGCATTCATTAAACATTCCCGTGGCCCCTTCGCAGGACAGTCAAGTGGACAAGGGCTGCCCTCCCTGCCGACGTGGACGGACCGGTGCAGTTCGGTGAATACGCGCATGACACAATCCAAGGCTACGCCTCCGCTCTTGTCCAAGCAGGCGAAGTCGCGGCACTGTTTCAATCTCGTTGATATTAGTTGTGCATTCCTCCGTACAAGTGGGCTCTGTGCGTCGCGTCAGTCCATGCTGCGGGCCATCAGGCACACGAAGTTGAGGGCTCCGGCCTCAGTCTTCAGTCCCCGCGTCAGGCGGGCCCGGGGCTTGAAGCGCGCCCAGAGGGCACCCGACCAGCCCTCCAGCCGGTTGGTGGAGGCGGGCACCTTGGGGTTCCCCTGGCTGCGCACCAGCTCGTGCCAGCGTTCCACGAGGTGCCAGAGCAGCTTGCGCACCTCGGGCTGCAGGCGCACGCGGCCCTGCATCACCGCTTCCCAGAGCCCCAATAGGACGGGTCCAGACCCGCCGTCTCCAGGGCCGGGCCGTAGACCGGGTCGTCGTCGGTCGTCAGCCCTTGCACCTTGCGCGCGGCCAGGTCCGCGAACCAGCCGCCCCA
>DAOUIC010000493.1:0-1510 GCA_034428255.1 Anaerolineales bacterium | reverse complement strand
AAACGGCGTACCGTGGGTGTACCGGTAACCACCGAAGTAGCCTCTGTACAAATCGGTGTGCGAGTCGAACTGGATCATGCCCACGGGCTCCTGCACGAGTCCGCGCAGGATGGGCAGGGCAATTAGGTGGTCGCCCCCTGCCGTGATCGGCACGATGCCGTCTCCTCTTAGCATCCGGTAGAAGGCCTCGACTCGCTTTAGGGAGTCGTCCAGGTCGGCCGGGTTAACGGGCACGTCTCCCAGATCGGCACAGTTGTGGTCGGCATACGGCGACCGCCGCCGAATGGGATGGACACTGCGGATCATGGCTGAGGAGTCCCGAACCTGCCGGGGACCGTGGCGCGCGCCGGGCCGGTTGGTAGTGCCCCCGTCCCAGGGAACTCCTACAAACCCGAAGTCCAATTCAGGCCAGCGCGCGTGTCCGGGCGGTACGTGCGGCAGCCGCATGAAGGTGGACATGCCCGCAAACCGGGGCGTTTCCAGACCGGAAATCGGCTGAAAGTACTCGTTCATGGACTACTGTTGGGTCTTGGCTTGGAACTCATGCAACTCGGACAAACAGGTCCGGGTTTGTCCGTGAACAACGACGATGCGCATTTGCCTGGATGGATAGCAACGCAGGTTCTACGCCGGGAAGCCTCAGCCTACTCCAAGGGAACCCAAGAGCGTAACCGGCAGCGTGTGGTTGCGGGTTACGCGCTTTCATCGCGTTGGCACATCGGCATCCGCCTGCAAGTTGACAAACTGCCGGTCACAATTGGGAAGAAGGGCCTGTACCTGACTTGTCAGAACCCTCTCCAACCCGGCAGGGCGGCCGCCTGCCGGATCCATGTCGCCATCTGCTCCTCGTCCAACCCGCCTTCGTAGATGTCGACCCAGCGCGAGTCCGGATCCTTCCCCGAACCGGGCGGAACGGGGCTCAGCAATGCTCCCTTGAGGAAAGTCACCTTTACATAGCGGGTGAACACGTGGTAGCTCACAAACCACCCCTCACCCTCAATGCCGTACCAGGGCGAGTTCCACCTTACGGCCTTGCGCACGTTCGGCACAGTCCGCACGATGAGGTCGTCGAGCCGATGCCCGACACCGCTTTTCCAGCCCGGCATGGCTGTAATGTAGGCCTGTACGGGAGCATCACCGTCAGCCTTTGCAATCTGGGGATTGCCGCCCGAGAGGAGTCTCGGCTTCGCGTCGGACTGCGCGGCAACAACTTTCCTTGGGGATTTTGATGATCTTCGAGGCCCCTTTCCGGCCATTGCATTTACCTCAATCCGTGCTTCGCAGACTGAACGCGGTAATCCGTGACCAGGTTCGTCAGCACCGGAAGTGGTACCGGTGGACATCAACGCTTGACCTGCAACACAGTAGTTGGACTGTTGATTCGCGGACATCCAGGCGGCCCATGCATGCCGAAGTCCTTACGACGGACCATTCGTGTCCTCGTTGTCATCCATGCCAAGAATGGTGCGCCACTTTTCGGGGTTGGCTTGGACAGCGAGAATCATGTCGT
>DAOUIC010000492.1:0-2221 GCA_034428255.1 Anaerolineales bacterium | reverse complement strand
TCCTTCCACAAATTGAGGCGCTGGACGAAGACGTAGTCATAGAAGGAACCGCTGTCTTTCCAGCGATCGTCGTCCGCGCTGCCTTCGACGACCAGCTTGCGGTCCTTGCGCCCGCGTACGGCCTGGTCCACGGCGTCGCGCCAGGTCTCCAGTTCCTCGGGCGTGAGGAAGTCATCGATCACGACAAAACCGTTGGTTTGATAGGCGTCAATCTGGGCCTGGGTGATTTCCGTATTCATGGCATTTCCTTGTCCAACAGGTAATTCCGGAAAATTCAGTAACTGCCACACACTGAAGGGAGCTGTTCCTGTCGCGGAACAGCCCCCTTGTGAGCCTTTTTTAGGCTGACTTACTCGCTGGCGTAGAACATCTGCTCGCCGCTGTTATTGCCGGCAATGGCCTGACCTGCGATCGGCACATTGCGCATCGCCGCATCCGTCACCAGTACGTAACCCACCTTTTCAGCAATAGGTAGAACCCACAGATTGTCGTAATGAATCTGGTAAATTTCCTCAGCGAGAGCCAAGTCTTCCTCCGAGGCAGGAATGGCGGCTATCCGTTCCTGGTGTATTTCTACCAGTCGCTTGACCGATGCTGGCGGTTCTAGCCCGCTCTCTCCATTGGATCGTACCCATCTCCTCCATTCAGTGGACACTCGAGTGATGATCGTGTAATCATCCCAGGTGTCGTCCCGCCACATGGGTTGGACCGACCAGAGCAGGGTAGCCTGCAATCCGTTTGCACCGAAAAGCTCGCCCCAATAAGACGGTTCGATCTTCTTCAGGTTAGTCTTGATGCCTACATCCTGGAAGTATTCCGTCAACAGCTCTGCCACCGGCAACATATCCGGGGCGTGATCAGCCACCTCAAAGTTCAATACAAAGATATTGCCATCGGGGCCCAGCCGCCAACCGTCGTTGTCCCGCTGGTCCATACCGATCGAATCCAAAATTTCTTGAGCCTGGGCCGGGTCATGTTTGCTTGGCACTGTTTCAGGCAAAGACCCAAATCCATAGTAGACAGTCTCAATAAGCTCCGGCCGGTTGATCGTCAGATTAAGGGCCCGGCGAAACTCCACGTTGTTGACCACTTCCCGCCATACCGGATCATCGTAGGTATAGTTCAGCCAGAGGGATGTGGGATCGACATGGTTGTCCAAGATGGTAAAGTTGATGTAACCCTTGTCCTTGGCTTCCTGGTACAGGGGCAGTTTCAGCAACGCCGTGTCTTCCCGCAACAAATCCACTTCGTTGGCGAATACCTTCAGGTTGACTGCATCGGTGTCCGCCGCCAAGGCGGATACAACCTCGTCGATGTAGGGCAACTGATTACCGGCCGCGTCAACCTTGAAGTAATACGGGTTGCGGACAAACCTCATGAAGCTATCATTGTCGGTGACATTAATCCAGGGCCACATCGCCGGGAACCCACTGCAGCGCTGCGTGTACAAGTCCCATTCAAGGCAGTCGACGGCTGCAAACAGCGCTTGATGGGTGTCCAGACCTTTTTCATCCATCATGGCCTGGATTTCGTCAGCGTCGCCGTATTCGGTGTGGATGGATTTTAAGAGATGGGCCGGTTTGAATACATCCGTGTAACCTTGCCAACCCTTGATGCTCAACTCTCTTAGAAATCCGCCATAGCTTTCATTGAAAGACATCGTAAACGCATAGTCATCCAGAATCTCAACGGTCACCGGGTCGCCATCGGGACTGCCTTCCGCCCGGAACTTGCTGGGGAACCCCGGGGTGTAGGTTTCGTTCAGAAACACATCCTCAAAGACAAAGCGCACATCAGCGGTGGTTACCGGTTCCCCGTCCGACCACTTCAGGCCTTCCCGCAAGTTAAAACTGAAGACCGTATTGTCGTCATTGACCTCATAACTTTCGACGACGTTGCCGTAGATCCCGGTTATGCCAATACCGGGAGCCGCCAGTACATTCTCAATCAGCATGATGGCGATATCGGCCTGTACGTCCGGACTCGGATGGGCAAATCGCATCACGCCCCCGTACTCCCCGATCTCCAGGTCGGGCAGATCGTTGACCTCCGAAATCACCCCGGCCGTAACCACCAGGGGGTTGGTGGGCAGGCGTTCGTCCACCGGCGGCAGTTCACCGGCAGCCACCCGTGCGTCCAGGTAGGGCGACTGGGAATACTTGCTCTCCGGCGCCGCCATTTCCGCCGCCGGTTCCTCGGCCTCTGCCGGTGGAGCTGCGGC
>DAOUIC010000491.1:0-3439 GCA_034428255.1 Anaerolineales bacterium | reverse complement strand
AATTGCCACAACTGTTGACGGAATTACGGGGCGGCATTGACAGCGACATGCTGGCGACGGGACACGAACAGTAGAACCGTCCAGGCTTCGGATTCCCTGTTCGTTCCAACCGTTCCGCGCGCCCCAACCCTGTCCCGTTCCGGCGAGCGGCTCCCCTTGTTTCATCAACGGACCCTTGGGGAGTGGCAGCGTGGCACGGATCCCTGACGTGCAGCACCGGGGCGGAACTGCGCTCCACATGGCGGCCGCCATTCTGGGTGCCGCGCTGATGGGGGCGGCACTGATAGCCGTGCTGGGCCACAACCCGTGGGAAGCCTTCACCGGGCTGACGGAAGGTTCCTTGGGCACGGAGCGCGGACTCGCCGCCACCGTCCGTAAGGCGGCACCGTTCGTCCTGACCGGCCTGTCCGTGGCCCTGGCCTTGAAGGCCGGCCTGTTCAATTTCGGGGCCGCCGGCCAGTTTCTGATGGGCTCGGCGGGAGCCGTCTGGATGGGCATACAGTTCGAAGGACTGCCTGGCTGGCTTCACCTGCCCCTGGCCTTGGCCGTGGGCATCGGCTCCGGCAGCGCATGGGGTGCCATCCCGGGGTGGCTCAAGGTTTCAACCGGGGCCCACGAAGTCATCACCACGATCATGCTGAACTACGTGGCCACCCTGTTCGCGGGATGGACCGTGTTGGCCGGCAGTTCCCTGTCGACGGACCGGCCCGGTCCGTTGTGGGATGCCACGTCAGGTCCCGTGTCCGCGTCGCCGGACGTGCTCGCGTCCGCTCGCATCCCCTGGATCCTCGGTCCCCCGCTCAGAATTCACTGGGGCATCGCCCTGGCGTTGCTGACCGCCCTGTTGGTTTGGTGGCTGATGGAACGAACCCGATTCGGCTTTGAACTGAAGACCGTTGGGGCCAAGCCTCTGGCAGCGCGGTACGCCGGCATGCGTTGTGGATGGACGACCGTACTGGCCATGACGTGGGCCGGTGGCCTGGCCGGATTGGCGGGAGCCATCGAAACCCTTGGTGTTCACCACAAGTTCGGACCGGAATTCGGGGGAGGGATGGGCTTCGAAGGCATCGCCATCGCCTTGCTGGGCCGGGGGCATCCCCTGGGCATTGTGCTGGCTGCGCTGCTGTTTGCGGTACTGGAGGCCGGTGCGTCGCAGATGCAGTTCGATTCGGGGGTCCCAACCGACATCATTCAAGTGATCCAGACCCTTATCCTGATTTTCGCGGCCGCGCCCGCGCTCGCAACCTGGCTGCTGAATCGCGTGTCCCGCACACAACGCGTAGCCGCAGCGGCGCCCGGCCTCCGCGCCTGACCGTCGTCTTGCCCATGGCCATGGTCACCCAATCCACCGCCCG
Organism: Anaerolineales bacterium; assembly: GCA_034428255.1. Classification (GTDB taxonomy): domain Bacteria; phylum Chloroflexota; class Anaerolineae; order Caldilineales; family Caldilineaceae; genus Bin34. The sequence goes on along the minus strand of DAOUIC010000491.1, from coordinate 2,084 downwards.
GTTCGCGGCCGGGTTGTCCCTCCTGCTTCTGGCAGGGGCCTTCCTGGTCGAGTATGCACCGTTCGCCGACATCCAGCCAATCCGGATGCTGTTCGGGGCCAATGTCCTCGATTTCGCCCTGCGCGCCGCCGTTCCCCTTATTTTGGGAGCGCTGGGAGGCATCCTGTGCGAGCGCTCCGGAATCCTTAACATCGGCATTGAAGGCATGATGCTGGCCGGGGCGTTCGCCGCCTTTGTGGCCAAGACTGCCACCAATCACTGGGCCTTGGGCCCCAGCCTCCTCGTCAGCACATGTGCAACCCTGTTGACGGGAGCCGCCATGGGCTTGCTGCATGCACTCTTCTGCCTGCGGTTCGGAATGAATCAGATCATCTCCGGCACATCCCTGATCCTGCTGTCGATGGGGATCTCCGCCACCTTCTTCGACAGGGATGCCGTGGCGGTGGGCAAGTTCGCGCCGTGGCCGGTTCCGCTGCTGTCGGAGTGGCCGGTAATCGGACCCTTGTTGTTCAACAAGCCCCCGATTACCTATGTGGCGTTGCTGACGGTTACGGTGGTGGGATTTGCATTGGCGCACACGCGGTGGGGGTTGCGCACCCGGGCGGTTGGTGAACATCCCCGTGCAGCGGACACCGCGGGAGTGGGCGTGGCGCGCCTGCAGTACCTGAACACCACCTTGGGCGGAGCCCTGGCCGGACTGGGTGGCGGTTACCTGGTCCTTGAGGCCGTTGGGCAATTCCAGGAAGGCATGACCGCGGGCAGGGGCTTCATCGCCTTGGCCGCCGTGATTTTCGGAAACTGGCATCCAGTGGGCGCCCTGGGCGCATCGCTCCTCTTTGGCTACGCCCAGGCAGTCCAGAATGAACTGCTGTTGGCTCAAGTTACCGTCCTGCCGCGTCACTTTGTCTCGATGATTCCCTACTTGGTGACGGTGATTGCGGTGTCCGGACTGGCGGGTCGGGTGCGCGCGCCCGGCTCACTGGGCCAGCCCTATCTGCGCGAGACCAAGGCATGAACGTCGCACCTGTGGCCAAACGGATTGGCCTGCGGCATCAGTCCGCGGGAAACCGCCGGAACATGCCCCATCCCGTCCTTGAAGTACGAGGAATCACCAAACACTTCCCAGGGGTTGTGGCCAATCGGAACATCGACCTGGACCTGTTTCCGGGCGAAATCCTGGCAGTCCTGGGCGAGAACGGAGCCGGAAAGTCCACGCTGATGAACATCATCTACGGGCTCCATCCCCCCACTTCGGGATCCATTCGCGTTGGTGGTCGCCAACTGGAATGCCGATCGCCCCGAGACGCCATCGCGGCCGGTATCGCGATGGTGCACCAGCACTTCCAGCTGGTACCCACCATGACCGTTCTGGAAAACATCGTCCTGGGTGCGGAAACCACGCGTCGCGGCGTGCTCGACCCGGCAACCGCCGAACGGGATGTGGCCGAACTCTGCCAACGCTTCGGCGGTCAGCTGGACATCAATCTCCAGGCCATGATTGACGACTTGCCGGTGGGCATGCGACAGCGCGTGGAAATTGTCAAGGCCCTGTACCGGAGGGCGCGCATTTTGGTCCTGGACGAGCCGACCGCCGTCTTGACTCCGCAGGAGACGGGCAGCCTGTTCCAAATCATGCACGGACTGCGCAATCAGGGCACCGGCATCATCTTCATCACCCACAAGCTGAAGGAAGTACTGGATGTGGCCGACCGCATTGTGGTGCTGCGGCAGGGAGCGGTGGTCGGCCACGAAAGACCCGGCACCACCACGGAACAGGCGATGGCCGCCATGATGGTGGATCGTGCCCCTTCACCGACCGTACCCAAGACGACGGTCGTGCCCGGACCGCCCATACTTGAGGTCGACAACCTGACCGTGCACCGGGACGACGGTACAACCGCCGTGGACCGGATTTCGTTCAAGGTGCACCAGGGAGAAATCCTGGGGTTGGCCGGCGTGCAGGGCAATGGCCAAACCGAACTGATCGGGTCTTTGACAGGTCTTCGTCCCGTGTCATCCGGCACCGTCCGGTTGAACGGACGCGACACCACGCATGCCTCCGCCAGGCAACTTGGCCGGGAGGG
>DAOUIC010000490.1:0-16691 GCA_034428255.1 Anaerolineales bacterium | reverse complement strand
CCCAAGACCGGGACCACTTCGAGCGCCAACGCTCAACCGGCAGCTTGATTGGCGTTCAGACCCATCCCTGGTTTGCGGAACTGGTTGCCTGGACACCCGCCCTCCAAGCCCTCGAGGACCTGGGATTCGCCGACCCCCGTTTCACCTCCGGCTTTGTCATCAGCAAGCCTCCCCATTCGCCGCCACTGTTCTGGCACCAGGACTGGTACGGCTGGAACGAACCCTGCAGCTATACCGAGCCAACCCTCCAGGTCTTCCTTATGTACTACCTGGTGGATACGACCCCCGACAACGGCTGCCTGCGCGTGCTGCGCGGCTCCCATCGCCGCAGGCACGAGATGCACGACCTGGTGCCCGAAGCCCATACGGAATCCCTGCACAGAGCCACCGATCCGGACCATCCGGCGTTCCACCCCATACCGGAGGACACCGCCGTGCCGGTCACGGCCGGCGATCTGGTGGTGGGCGATGCCCGGCTGTTGCACGGGGCCTACGCCAACAACTCGGATCACCGGCGTACGGTGCTCACCCTCTGGTTCCATCGCTGGGATCGCTACTCCGAACCTCTCAGGGCCCATATGGCGGGTGAGGGGAACATGGTGGGCCAATGGCCGCCGGAGGCCCAGGCCCGGATCGAAGGCTTGATTCCCGACTATACCGGCGAGGCCGCACCCATCGTCAGGAACCGGGTGCCCGGTCCCGATTTCCGTTGAACCAGGGTCCGGGGGACGACTTGGCCTTGGGTGATCAGGCGGTCTGGGCGCACGCGTCCCAACGAAACCCATAAAAAGCAAAAACGGGGAGCCGGCCTGAGCCGGCTCCCCGTTGCTGTTGCCGATGCATGCACCGGCGATGGCACGTCCGCTAAGCGGCGCCCAACAGCTCGTTGGTCTCGTTGTTGAGGCCTACCAGAGCCTCCTTGATGTTGTCCTTGCCCTCGACGAAGATCGGATCCATCCACTTGCTCCACAGCGCGGACCACTCCTGGTACTTGGTGAAGTACTGGTAGTAGGTCGGCTGCTCCAGGCCCAGCGTCAGGAGGGCATGCTTGGCATTGGGAATCTTTTCCTCCCAGCCCTTGGGCAGACCGTACTCCGCCAGGCTGAGACGCGGCGGATAGAGGCTGCCCTCGATGCCCAACGTGGGCAGGATGTCCTCGTTGGACAACACGTAGCGGGTTAGCTCGTAGGCCAGTTCCGGGAACTTGCTGCCGGCCGGAATCATCCACTGGGCGCCGCCCTCGTAGCCGAAACGGCCGTTGGGACCGGTCGGAATGGGGGCGATGCCCCAAGGGAACTTGTCGCCAATGGCGTTGTCCAGACGGGCCGCGATGTCGCTGATGCCCATGTGCATGCCGATGCGGCCGGAGGCGAACAGGAATTCGCCGCCCAGGCCCATGGCCTGTTCGTCGCCGGGCGTCGGCGACGAGCCGTCGGTCCAGCGGAGATCCCAAAGATACTTGGCCGCCTCCTCGACGATCGGATCATCGAAGTTGCCGCGGGTGCGCTCCGTGTCGAACAGGTCGGCACCCCAGGTCATGGACACGGCCCACAGGGTCTTGTCGAAAATCGGGATGCGGCAGCCGTAGATCTTGTCCATGCCCTCGCCCGACGTCGCTTCCTTGGCGATCTCCCGCAGGTCCTGCCAGGTCCAGTCGTCGGGGAATGGGTACTCCTGGATGGAGTCGGTGATTTCCCGGTTGACGAACAGGCCCCAGGTTACCCAGCCGTAGGGCAGCGAGTGCAGTTCGCCCTTGTAGGTGGACATCTCGATCATCTTCGGTTCCCAGTCGTCGGGCCAGCCGTCCGGCGGGTGGGACTCGACGTACTGCTGCATCGAATGGGACCAGCCCTTGTCCGGGTAGACCCAGCCGCGGCTCTGGTGCTGCCAAGCCAGATCGGGCGGGTCGCCGCCGGCGATCTGCGTGGGCAGCTTGGTCCAGTAGTCGCCCCAGGGAACCCCGGACTCGATCTCCACCTCCATGTTGGGGTAGCGCTCCTCGAAGAAGCCCTCGATGAAGGGGATGAACTTGTCGATCTCCCCTTCGCCCTCCCAGGAAATGATGCGGAAGGTTCCGCTGATGTCCGGATCCACCAGGCCGGTGGTCCAGCGATCAACGAGGACCTCGGCATCCGCGGCCTCGTCGGCCGGTGCCGCTCCCGGAGGCGCGCAGGCCGCCAGGCCGGCCGCGAAGCCGGAAACGCCCATAAAGCGCAGCCAGTCCCGCCGGGTCATCTGCAAACCGGTTTTTCTTTCCTTCATCTTGATCAACTTCCTTGCTGGATTGACAGTGAACAAAAACCTACTGGCGGCGCGGGTCAGGCCGCGCCCTTCAGGCCCGAAGTCACGATGCCGCGCACGTAGTACTTCTGCCCGATGATGAAAATCAGGAGGATGGGCAGCACGCTGACGACAGCCAAGGCCATCACCAGGTGCCAGGGGGTGTTGAGCGCCACCCTCTGCTGGAAGCCGGCCAGGCCCAGCGGCAGCGTCTTGAGGTCCCGCGAGGAGATCACAATCAGGGGCCACAGGAAGTCGTTCCAGACGCCCATGAAGGTGAAGATGGCCAGTGTGGCCAGGACCGGCTTGCACAGGGGCATGATGATCGTGCTGTAGATGCGGAAGTGACCGCAGCCGTCGATTTCGGCCGCCTCCTCCAGTTCCTTGGGGATGGCCATCATGAACTGCCGCATCAGGAAGGTGCCCCAGGCGCTGAAGAGCCCGGGGACAATCAGGGCATACAGGGAGTTGATCCAGCCCAGCATGCGCATCTGCACGAACAGCGGGATCATGATGACCGCAAACGGGATCATCATGGTGGAGAGGTACAGCAGGAAGATGGTGTTGCGGCCCGGGTAGTCGATACGCGCAAAGGAATAGCCCCCCAGACTCGACGTCAACAGCACCCCCAGCGTGACGCTGATGGCCACGGTCGCGCTGTTGGAGAAGAACCGCGCCACGGGCACCTGATCCCAGACCTCCGCATAGTTGGAGAACAGGAACTGATTCGGCAGGATTTGCGGCGGGAAGGTGTAGACCTCGTCCAGGCTCTTGAACGACATCAGCACCATCCACAGGAACGGCACCAGCATGATGATGCCGCCCAGGGAGAGCAGACCCCAGGCACCCAGATTGCCCAGCAGGCGCGAGCGTTCCGTCCCCATCGGACTGGTTCCGGCACCCAACCCGGCCGCGGGACGGCCCTGGACGGCTTCGGTGGAGATTGTGTTCACGAAACTTCCCGCCTCTCAGTTGTCCATGTCAAAGCCATAGACCCAGCGCCTGGCCACGCTCCACTGGAACAGTGTGATCCCCAGGATGCACAGGAACAGAATGGCGGCCATGCTCGTGGCATAGCCCATCTTGAAGTAGGCGAAGCCGTTCCTGTAGATGTAGAGAACCAGCGGCGTGGTGGCGAAGGCCGGGCCGCCGTTGGTCATGATCATGAACTGGTCGAAGGCCTGGAACGCCCCGATGAACGAGGTGGTCAGGATGAAGAAGATGGTGGGGGTCAGCAACGGCACCTTGACATGGCGCAGCTTGCGCCAGCCGTTGGCTCCGTCGACGGTCGCGGCGTCGAGCAACTCCGGCGGAATCCCCTGCAGGCCGGCCAGGAAGATCAGCATGGCGTAGCCAATCCCCTTCCAGTTGCTCATGATGATGATGGAGATCATGGCCCAGCGGCTGTCCGTGAGCCAGTAGGGGCCGTCGATGTTGATCTTGGACAGGGCCCAGTTGATCAGCCCGAACTCCGCCTGGAAGATCCAGGCCCAGATGATGGAGGCCGCCACGGTCAGGGTCACGTGGGGCAGGAAGTAGATGACCCGGAACGAGAGCACGCCCCGCATCTTGCGGTCCAGGAGCAGGGCCAGCCAGAACGCCAGGAAGACCGCCACGGGCACGGCCACGAAGGTGTAGTAGAAGGTGTTGCCCAGCGTCTTCCAGAACAGGGAATCCCCGGCCATCAGGACAAAGTTCTGCAGTCCGTTGAAGACCGGGGTGTCCGACAGGTTCCATTCGTGGAACGTCAGATAGATGGTCGTGGCAATGGGAAACAGGCTGAAGGCGAGCACGCCCAGCAGGTTCGGAATCAGAAAGGCGTAGCCGGCAATCAGGTTGCGCCGGCGGCGGCCGGTCATACCGCCCCGCGGTGCGGCGGGACCTTGTGGAAAGGCGGGAGCGGAAGCGGCCATGGCTGTGCGGAGGCTATGGGGCCTGGGCCTCGTCCCACGCCCGTTTCCAGCCGGAACGCCGTTGCCAGTCGTCCTCCGGCCGGGGCGGGTCGGGAATGTCCTCTCCGGCCGGACGCGGCTGGTGCTGCCAATAGCCCGACGGATCACTCCCGCAGGCAATCACGCCCGCGCCTTCCGCCACCGTGAAGTTGCGCACATCCGGCGACGTGAAGCGCAGGGTCAGGCCACAGCGGCGCCGATCGGAGCGGTTGGCATCCGAGCCGTGCAGCAGCCAGTCGGTGTGCAGCGACATCTGGCCAGCTCGCATCTCGAGGTGTATAGGCGGTTCTGCGAAGGAGTCGATGTCCACGGTGGACTGGTCGAGAACGTTGTTCTCTCCTCCCTCCGAGTATGTGAACGGCAACTGGCCCAGCCGGTGGGTACCCGGAATCACCTGCATGGCCGCATTGCCGCGGTCCGCGTCGTCGAAGGCCAGCCAGGCCGTGACGGTCCTGCTGGGGGTGAGGGGCCAGAAGGAGGCATCCTGGTGCCAGCTGACCTGCTTGCCATCGCCGGGCAGTTTGGTGAAGAAGTGGGTAGTCCAGCACACCAGGTCGGGACCCAGCAGATCGCGCACGGGGCCCAGGATCCGTTCCTCGGTCACGAAATCGTGGAGCCCCCGGCAGTGGACGTGCCATCCGGCCTGCCCGTAGCTGTTCCAGCCCTTGGCCAGGGCCTTCGCCAGCAATTCGTCGAAGTAGGCGCGGTTGGCATCGGCCTCGGCCGGCGTGTAGACGTCAATCGGGCAGAGATAGCCCTTGTCGTTGAAGTCCTCGATCTGATCCCCGGACAGACACCGCGGCCGGTCCGTGCCCAACGGCACGAACTCCTTGACCCGTTCCGCTCCCGGATACGCTTCCAGGATTGGCTCCGACATCGTCTTGGCGGCGGTTCCCCATGGATTGACGCGGTCTGAAATTATAAGCGGGCCGCCGCGGGCGCGCGATTCGGCTCGGCGGGGTACCGGTACCACCCCGAGGACCGGGAGAGAACGGCACTCAGCCGCGGTGGCTGAAAATAATCGGGTTCAGGTGGGTGGCGACCACCTCCCCCTCGCCAACCCCCGGCAGAAAGTGCTCCGCCTCGTTCACATGGGACGGCCGCACGGAGCGCTTGCGAATCCCGTCCTCCATCATGATGATGGTCATCACACCCCGCATCCGGTCGGTGTTGTTGGGGCCGGCCCGATGGAAGACCCAGCCGCGGTGGAAGCTCACATCGCCCAGTTCGAATGCCGTCTCCACAACCGGATAATCCTTCAGGGTGCGCCCGATCCGCTGCTCGCTCTCGTCGCTGATCGACAGGTCGCGGTGGTGGTGGATGCGGTGGCTGCCGCGACAGAAGGACAGCGGCCCCATCCCGACCGGGGTGTCCTGCAGCGGGATCCAGGCTGTGATCGTGTTGTCATTGCCCAGGGGCCAGTAGTGCTGGTCCGCATGCCAGGGTGTGAAGCCGCCGCCAGGTTCCTTGAACAGTGCCTGATCGTGGTACATGCGCGTGCCCTCGACCCCCATCAGGTCGGCAGCAATGCGGCCCAGGCGGGGTGCCAGGCACAAGGGCGCGATACGCTCGTCGCGGCGCCACAGCTGGCCGATCTGCAGAAACGCCTGGCCGTAGGTGTTGCGCTCCGCCAGATCCGGCTGGGAGTGGCCGTACTCCTCCACCACCGCGTTGATCAGCGGCGTGAAATGGGCCAGGACCGCGTGCGAAAGCACTCCGGGCAGATGGATGAAGCCATCCGCCTCGAACCGGTCCCGCTGTTCCGCACTAACGGGATACTCGGCGGCCAACTCGGCCTGAACTGCCGCTTCCACAGCAAACTCCTGATCTGCAAGGACCATCAACTTTCTGATTCTATGCCGTGGGCATGATTCCGGGTGTCCGGACCAATTCACCCCGCCTGCAGTCCGCCAATTCAGTGCGCGGGTGCATGATCCCGGGTACCCGGTGAAACCCGGTGATACAATCGCCGGGCAGCAACGACCAAACGGAACCGGTTCGCCGCGTCGGCGACACCATGAGCGATTCCCGCAACACTTTCAACGGTGCCGACCCGGAAGGGCAGGGCAGACTCGCGGATCCCGGCAACGGTGCCCGGCCTCCACAGGATGCCAGCCCCCGACCTGAGCCTTTCGGCGGACCGGGAGGGGTCAACGGACGCGCACCCGAATCCGGCGGGCCGTCCCGCGGACGGCGCGGACCCGGAGGTCGCCGCCGAGGCGGCCGCGGTGGCAGACCGGGCCGCGGCGGTCCGGGAGGACCAGGCGGCCGGCCAGGCATGAACCTGCCGGCCCTCAAGCGGGCCCTCGGCTATTCCCTGCACCACAGCCGCTTCATGATGCTGGCCCTGGGCAGCATGCTGATCGGCACGCTGGCCCAGCTGGCCGTGCCCCAGTTCATCCAGGACATCCTGGACAACGTCACGTTGGCCCTGGCCGCCAGCGGCATGGCGGGCCTGAATTCCGCAGGCCTGGACAGCCTCATGGCGGAGAGCGGCTTCACCCTGGAGCAGTTGACCGACGCCGCCAACAACCCCATGCAGCCGCTGGTCGTCTCCTCGGTCCTGATCCTCTTCTTCTCGATCGGCCGCGGCGTCTTCGCCTTCCTCCAGGCCTACATGGCCGAGAAGAACGGCCAGTACGCCGCCTACGACTTCCGCAACGAACTGTTCGCCAAGATCAGCAGCCTCAGCTTCTCGTACCACGATCGGCAGCGCACCGGCGAGCTGATGGTGCGGGCCACGGACGACGTGGAAAAGGTCCGCCAGTTCATCTCCCAGGGCCTGCTCATGGCCGGACAGGCCCTCGTCCTGATGGTGGCTTCCCTCTCGATCCTTTTCTACACCAACTGGCGGCTGGCCCTGGTGGTCGTGCCCATCCTTCCGGTTGCCATGCTGATGTTCATGTTCTTCGGCAGCCGCGTGGGACCGCTGTTCGCCATGATCCAGCAGCGGCTGTCCCACCTCAATTCAATCCTGCAGGAGAACGTGGCCGGCCTGCAGGTGGTCAAGTCCTACGTCCGGGAGAAGAGCGAGCAGGCGCGCTTCGGCAAGGTGGCCGAGGAGCACATGCGCAACTCGATCCGCGTCTCGCGGTTCATGAGCGTCATGTTCCCCTTCCTCTTCCTGGTGGCCAACCTGGCCATCGTGGCGGTGACCTGGTACGGCGGACGCCTGCTGATCTTCAATGAGCTGACCCTCGGCCAGTGGTCGAAGTTCATGCTCTACATCACCTACATCTTCTTCCCCATCGGCCAGTTCGGCTTCATCATCGCCATGGCCACCCAGGCCTCGGCCTCGGCGGCCCGCGTCTTCGAAATCCTGGATACCGACGTGGAGGTCCGCAACCGTCCCAACGCGCGGACCTTGGACACCGTGCAGGGCATGGTGGAGTTCCGCAACGTCACCTTCCGTTATTTCGAAGGCAGCGAACCGGTTCTCAACGACGTTTCCTTCGGTGTCATGCCCGGCGAGACCATTGCCATCCTGGGCGCCACCGGCAGCGGCAAGTCCACCATCATCAACCTGCTGCCGCGCTTCTACGACGTGTCGGACGGCGCCATCCTGATCGACGGCATGGACATCCGCGACGCAACGCTGGACTCCCTGCGCAGCCAGATCGGCATCGTGCTCCAGGAGACGGTGCTGTTCAGCGGCACGATTCGGGACAACATCGCCTTCGGCCGCCCCGAGGCCACGGACATCGAGGTGGAGGCCGTGGCCCGCGATGCCGCCATCCACGACTTCATCGTCAGCCAGCCCAATGGCTACCAGACCGATGTCGGCGAACGCGGTTCCACCCTGTCCGGCGGCCAGAAGCAGCGCGTGGCCATCGCCCGGGCCCTCCTGCTCCAGCCCCGCATCCTGATCCTGGACGACTCCACCAGCAGTGTCGACCTCCAGACCGAGCAGCGCATCCAGCAGGCCCTCGACCGTCTGATGGAACAGCGCACCAGCTTCGTGATCGCCCAGCGCATCAGCACCGTGCGCAACGCCGACCGCATCCTGATCCTGGAGAACGGCCGCCTGGCCGCCACCGGCACGCACGAAACCCTGATGGCATCCAACGAACTCTACGCCGACATCTTCTCCAGCCAGCTGGTGGACGACAGCGCCGCCCTGGCCGAGGCGCAGGCGGGATGGGCATGAGACGACCGGTACGCACTGGCGAGAAGGCGGCCAGCCATGTTTGACGGCGGCAGGTTCATGATGGACCGGGAGGTGTCCCGGGCCCAATCCGTACCGCAGACCCTCGGTCGGCTGGGCGGCATGTTCGCCCCTTACTGGCCATGGATGATCCTGGTGATGGTCCTGGTTCTGATGGTGGCCGGCTCCCAGGTCTACACGGCCGTCCTGCTGGGGCAGGCCATTGATTGCTATGTGAATCCGGCATTGCTCAGCGGTTCGGGGACCATGGGAGACGCCGCGGGCGCCAACTGCTGGTTTGAACGAGCCGACACCCAGGGCTGGGGCGTGCCCGCGCTGCTCACGGGCCTGACCCGCCTGATGCTCATCACGACCGCCATCTACATTGCCTCGGCCGCCTCGCGCTCCTTGTCCTTCTACCTGATGTCTGCGGTGGGCAACCGCGTGGTGCGCCGGATCCGGGTTTCGCTGTTCAGGCGAATCCATTCGCTCACGCTCGGCTACTTCAACCGCCACGAAGCCGGCGATGTCATGAGTCGGCTCACCAACGATCTGGACACGCTGCAGCAGAGCATCAACTTCATGATGATTTCGGTGCTGCTGGCAGTGGTCACGGTGGTCTGGATCCTCGTCCAGATGCTGATCATCAACTACGTCTACGGGTTGATTTCCATGGCCCTGATCCCGGTCATGTACCTGGTGACAAACTGGCTGTCCAGCCTGGCCCGGCGCGAGTTCCGCAAGGCCCGCAAGGAGATCGGCAACATCAACGCCGACCTGCAGGAGAACATTTCCGGGGTGCGCGAGATGCAGGCCTTCGTGCGGGAGGGGGCCTCGTCGGAGTCCTTCCGGGAGGTGAACGCGGCCAACCGCGACGCCAACATCTCCGCCGTGAGCTACACCTCCGCGCTCAGTCCCACCCTGGAGGCCTTCGGCTTCCTCGGCCTGACCGTGGCCACGCTGGCCGGCGGCATCCTTCTGCTCAACGGCGGCACGCTGGGCGGCCAGGCCGTGACCCTCGGTCTGGTCATCACCTACATCAACCTGGTGCAGCGCCTCAACCAGCCGATCGGCCAAATCGCGGTCATGTGGACCAATGTGCAGAGCGCCATCGCCGGCTCGGAGCGCATTTTCGAGTTGCTGGACGAGGAGCCGGAGATCCAGGATCCGCCGCAGCCTGTGGCCGTGGACCGCCTCAAGGGCCGGGTGGAGTTCCACCACGTCGGCTTCCACTACAACCCCGACGAGCCCGTGCTGGACCGGATTTCCCTGATCGCCCGGCCGGGCGAGACCGTCGCGATTGTGGGCCCGACCGGAGCCGGCAAGACCACCATCCTCAACCTGATTCCCCGCTTCTACGACCCCATTTCCGGTTCCGTCAAGATCGACGGCGTCGACGTCCGGCAGATGCGCCGGTCCGATCTGCGCAGCCACATCGGCATGGTGTTGCAGGACACCTTCCTGTTCAACGACACCATCATGAACAACATCCGCTTCAGCCGGGAGGGTGCCACCGACGCGGAGGTGCGCGGCGTGGCGGAACTGTCCTACGCCGACGAATTCATCCGACGCTTGGAGGACGGCTACGAGACGGTGCTGGGCGAGCGCGGCAGCGGCCTGAGCCAAGGCCAGCGCCAGCTGCTCTCCATCACCCGGGCCATCCTGGCCGATCCCCGCATCCTGATCCTGGATGAGGCCACCTCTTCGGTGGACACGCGTACGGAACTGCTGATCCAAGAGGCCCTGGAGGCGCTGATGCGCGGGCGCACCAGCTTCGTGGTGGCCCACCGGCTCTCCACCATCCGCAACGCCGATCAGGTCCTCATGATGCAGGACGGCCGCATCGTGGAACGGGGCACCCACACGGAGCTACTGGCCCAGGGCGGCGCCTACCACGCACTCTACATGAGCCAGTACCAGGCGCTGGAGGACGAAGTTCCGGCCTAAGTCCAGAACCACAGCACTTGTGGCCTCTTCTCATCAAACCCGTCACCACACATATCAGCCCATAGGGCTCTGAATACAAATGCGTTATCTGGAGACCTTGACCGTCAGGGGTTTCCTCTCAATCCGAGACCAGACGCTTAACCTCGCCCGCCTAAACGTCCTTATCGGCGCAAACGGGGCGGGAAAGTCGAACCTGATTCAGGTCTTTCGCCTGTTGCAAAACATAGTCGCAGGCAAGTTGCAACTATACATAGGCAAGAAAGGCGGCGCGGATCAGATCTTGCATTACGGATCGAAGCAGACGACTGCCCTCGAGGTCAAACTGGTTTTCAGGGAAGGACCTCATGTCAATGAATACATGGTGCGGTTGGTGCCTACGGACAGGGACACCTTGGTGTTCGAACAGGAGGTCGTGACATTCCAAAACATGAAGGAATTCCAAACCCCCGTCGAACAATCTTTCGGATCGGGCCACACAGAATCGCAACTGGATGATGCCAGCCGCGTCATTTCGAAATGGCTAAGAACCCGCTTGAGCAACATACATGTCTATCAGTTCAATGACACCAGCCCAACTTCCCGCATCCGGAAATCATGTGATGTTGAAGACAACCGGACGCTGCACCATGACGGTGGAAACCTGAGCGCCTACCTGTACCTTCTGGAACAGAACCACCCTTCCAATTTCAAGCGTATCGAACGTGCCGTGCGGCGCATTGCACCTTTCTTCGATAAATTCAGTCTTGGCCCATCGCGCCTCAACCCCAACGTGATCCAGCTTGAATGGACGGACACCCACAACGAAACACATTTCGGTGCATCCGCGCTGCCTGATGGATTGCTGCGTTTCATTTGCCTGGCCACCGTGCTCAATCAACCCCATCTGCCGTTGCTCGTAGTCCTGGACGAACCGGAACTCGGCTTGCATCCTGCCGCCATCACATACTTGGCCGAGCTGTTGAGGACACGCGCGCAGGAGTGCCGGATTCTTGCCGCAACCCAGTCCGTCACCTTGGTGAACCAACTAGAGCCTGACAACGTATGGGTGACCGACAGGGAGGGTGGCGAAAGCACCTTCCGCCACCTTGCGGATGAGAACCTTGATCCTTGGCTGGAAGCCTACGCCATTGGCGACATTTGGGAGAAAAATCTAATTGGCGGACGGCCTTGAATCATGAAACGGGTGCTGATTCTGGTTGAAGGACAGACCGAGGAACAGTTCATCAAGACCGTCCTGGCTCCTTACTTGTGGCAATTTCAAGTCATCATGCTTCCCACCGTCATCACCACCAAGCGAGTACTTTCCGGCAGTGACCACAAGGGCGGACTTCTCCGATTTATGCACATGAGGCAGGATTTGCAGCGACTGTTCGGCGATTCGAATGCCGTGTTGTTTACCACTTTCATCGACTATTACGGCCTCCCTTCCGATTTCCCCGGGATAGTGGCGGCCACTTCTCCGGATCCGTACAAGCGTGTTGAGCATCTTGAACAGGTGCTTTACCAAACTTTCAACAATCACCGATTTCTTCCATTTATCATGCTCCATGAATTCGAGGCGTTTTGCTTTGTCGATCCCTACTTGACGGCTCAAGCCATGGACTCTGTGGAAAAAGCCGCCGACCTGAGTTCAGCTTGCCGCCATGCCTCCGGCCCTGAGAAAATCAACCAAGGTTCAGATTCTCATCCCTCGCACAGAATAAAGTCTGCATTTCCTCATTACAACAAAGTCATTGACGGGGTTGACATCACGGCATCGATTGGATTGGACAAACTGCGTTCAGCGTGTCCTCATTTCAATCGTTGGCTGGATCAAGTCGTTGACTATGCTACAGGTTGAAAGCACTTCAGAATCTGGAGTGCGGCAGTGGCTGCATGGAAATCGAAGGCAAAGTGTGGTTCGGACACCAGTGCAGGAGAGCGGCGCCGGAAGATGATACCGGTCTCTGGGTTGCAGGGGCCGGGTGCCTACAGATCACCGAGAGGAGTTCCCGACTTCGGTCCGGATGGACAAAGCCGGAACATCGATCGCTCGATATGAGTGTGGCCCACCGTTGGGGGTTGTGGCCGGACTGGAAGACTGTTGTCGTCTTTGGGGGTCCGTAGCTTGGAATTGTGAGGCAGCAGCGATTCAGCCGTCCTGGCAAAGGTGCTGTCGTCCTCCGGCCGCCGCGTCAGATAAGGTTGAAGCAGTATCCAGCCATGGCATTCCTGGATGCCGGTACCGCTCCGGTTTGTCCAGGATCGAACGGCCCTACTTGCGCGCCGTGTCAGCCAGACCCCGCATGCGGATGACGACGGGCCCAATCCACCTACGGAAGCTTCAGGAGACCTTCATCGGCAACGTGGCCACCCTCGGGGCCGCCACAACAGGGGCGTAGCCTTGACGCTGCACATCCAATGCGTGGTGCCAACCATCCTCGACAACCCCTGACTGGAATAGCGATGGGCATTACCGCGCACGAGCCGCGTGGCTTGACCGTTGCGGCGCTCCAGGGCGTTCAAGGGGCAGGTTCCGGACCGCCTCCGGAAGGCGGTTGAGTAAAATGGCGGGCCACCCGGATCGGACGCGGACCTGAATCCTATTCCCCGGCACCGACGCTGGATGGACTCCGGGCATTCACAGGACAAGGGCACATTCCATGCAGGACATCGTCAACACCCACATCCACCAGGAGTTGGAATCCGCCTACCATTACCGGATGCTGTCCGCGCTGGCGGATTTCGAGGATTTCCCCGGGTTTGCCCACTGGTTCGAAGTGCAGCGCCAGGAAGAGGAGGAACATGCCCAGAAGCTAATCGATTTCCAGTTGTCGCAGCGGGCCTACATCGAATTTGCGGACCTGATGGTGGAAACGCCGGCGGCACGCCACCCGCGGGACCTGATGGGCTCGGCGCTGGCCTACGAGGAGGCGCTGCAGACCTTTATTCACGCACAGGCCCGCAAAGCCGACGAAATCCCTCTGGAACCCTACCGGGAACTGCTGGACTGGTTCATTGCCGAACAGGTCGAGGAAGTGGAGCAGTGCAAGCGGATCCTGGCGGATATACGCCGGATCGGCGAGGACTTCACCGGGCTCCTGATCCTGGACCGTGAATTGGGGCAACGGGCCGCGTAACGTGCGGTCGGGACCATCAGCCGGAGCCGCGAGGCCGACCGCCATGCCCATGCGGATGTAGAGCCTGCTCCTGGATCGCCTTTCGGCGGGTCGTCATGCACCCGCATCCGCATCGTAGACGGGAAACACGCCAACCGGCTTCACGCTGACGGTTTGTCCCGGCAGAAACGGCTGGATGGCATCCCGGCGGGCCAACAGTTCCTCGCCGCTCTGCAGACGGACGTTCAACACTTGGTCGTGGCCGTAGTACTCCACGTCCAGCACGCGCGCCATGACGGAAGCCTCGTCCTCCGGGTAGGACACCTGGATCGACTCGGGCCGCAGCATGACCTGCACGGACCCGGTACGCACTTTCTGGACAGGGAGTCGCCCCAACACGCTGTCGACGCCCAGGGAACCATCTGCCGTACCGGGCAGCAGGTTCACGTCGCCAATGAAACGGGCCACCTTCTCGTTGCCGGGAGACCAGTACAGTTCCCGCGGCGTACCCACCTGCTGCACCTCCCCGTCCAGAATCAGGGCCAGCCGATCGCACATCGACAGGGCTTCGTCCTGATCATGTGTCACCAGAATCGTGGTGACCCCCGTGGCCTGCAAAATGCGCCGTACCTCCCGCCGCAGGTCCTTGCGCAAGGACGCGTCGAGACTGGAGAACGGCTCGTCCAACAGCAGCAGGTGGGGATTGGGGGCCAGGGACCGGGCCAGTGCCGTGCGCTGCTGTTCGCCGCCCGAGAGTTCGGCCGGTCGGCGATCGGCCAGATGGGTCAACTGGGTCAGTTCCATCATGTCGCGGGCACGGCCCTCCGCCTCGGCTCTCCTGCCGTCCAGCCCGAAGCGGATGTTGCCCTCCACCGTCAAATGGGGGAACAGGGCATAGTCCTGAAAGACCATGCCGACATTGCGTCGCTCCGCGGGCACATGGATACCGGGGCCGTCCAAAAGCCGGCCGGCCATGGCGATCGAGCCGGATTCAGGCGGCGACAGGCCGGCCACCATGCGCAGGGTCGTGGTCTTGCCGCAGCCGGACGGTCCCAGCAGGGCCATGACCTCGCCTTCCATCACGTCGAATTCCCCAATCCGGACCAGGCTGGAGCCGTCGAACCCCTTGCGCACCTGCCTGATCGACAGGAATCCCGCGCCCGGGGCAACGTCGGTTCCCGAACCTACAGCCTGGTCGGATGGGTCGCCGCTCACAACTCCTCTCCGGAGAAAATGGCCGCGATGCCGAGGGC
Source organism: Anaerolineales bacterium (assembly GCA_034428255.1). Taxonomy (GTDB): domain Bacteria; phylum Chloroflexota; class Anaerolineae; order Caldilineales; family Caldilineaceae; genus Bin34. Next base: position 2,017 of record DAOUIC010000490.1, on the reverse strand, counting down.
GGACACCAAAAGCAGGATCAGGGTCGGTGCCGCGGCCCGCGCGTAGAAGGCTTCCTCGGTGGCGGACCAGATGCGGGTGGCCAGGGTATTGAAGCCGGTCGGTCCCAGAAGCAGGGTGACGGGAAGTTCCTTCATGGTGGACAGGAAGACCAGGGCGGCGCCGGTCAGCAGTCCCCCGCGCGCCACCGGTGCCGTCACGCGCCAGAGCACCCGGATTTCGGAAAAGCCGAGCAGGCGTCCGGCCTCCTCCATGCGGGGATTGATGCGGGACAGCTGCGTGCGCAGCGGTCCCACCGCCAGGGACGCGTAGCGAACCATGTAGCCCAGGAGCAACAGGTACACGGTCTGATACACCCAGGGAGCATGGCGGGCCCCAAAGAAGACCAGGCTCAGGGCCACCGCAATGCCCGGCATGCCAAAGCCGATGTAGGCGGCCCGCGCCGGCAGGCGGGCACTCAGCTTCCGGTAGCGTTCCGCCAGATAGGCGGTGGGCACGGCAAACACCAGCACGGCCGTGACCGCGGCCAGGAGGCTCACCAGCAGGCTGTTGCCCATGGCCTGCCAGACCGGCTGCAGGGTCGCGCCGGCCGCCAGGCCCTTCACGAGCCAAATCAGTGACACAATGATCGGGTTGCCCATGCCCATGAAGACCGTACCGCCCAAGAGCAGCCAGGCCGGGTACTTCCACCGTCCCAACCGCACGGGGGTTACGGCCCGGCCCGTTCCGGCATGGGTGCGGGCAATGCGGGCCCGACCTCGCAGGACGAATTCCAGCCCCATCAGCACCATGGTCAGAATCACGAGCACGAGCATAAGCAGGGCAGCAGCGCTGGCATCGAGGCTGGACTGCCAGTAGAGATAGATGGCACTGGTGAAGGTTGTGTAGCGCAGCAGGGCGACGGCCCCGAAGTCGCTTAGGACATAGAGGCTCACCAGCACGGAACCGGCTGCCAGCGCAGGCCTCAGCACGGGCAGCAGAAGGGTCCCGAGTGTCTTCCAGCCACCTTGGCCCAACGTGCGTGCGGCATCCAGCCAGGACTGGTCCAACGACATCATGGCGGAACGCAGGCCGAGGAACAGGTACGGATAGGTGAACAGCGTGATCGCGATCAGGGCTCCCGGATAACCGTAGAGCGAGGGCAGGCGCTCAATGCCCAGCGGCTCCAGCCACTGCTGGAGCAGACCGCGCGGACCGTACATGGCAATCAACACGTAGGCACCAATGTAGCTGGGCACCACCAGCGGCGTTGCCACCAGAACGGTCCAAAGCTTGCGGCCAGGCAGGTCGCTGAAGACCACAAGCCAGGCCAGGGGCAGGGACAGCAGCCACACGCTGGCATTGACGCCGACTACCAGCAGCAGACTGCGCCCCAGAATGCGGAGTGTCGACGGCGACCACAGGTCACGCCAGACATGGGGCTCGACGCCCGTGGACCGGAACACCAGGTAGCCCAGGGGCAGAAGCAGCAGGCCGGCCACGAGCACGGACGGCAGCACCATGCTCGCCGGCAGTCTGACCTGGCCGGAGCGGCTCTGCGGCCGCAGCCACATGGGAACGAAAAGGGGCTTGCTCATATCCGGCGTCCCATCGGGAGCCAAGGCAGGCTTAGGCCTGCGACAGGGATCCCGAACCGCCAGGCGTTGGCGGTTCGGGATCCTCACGTTTCTTCAATAACTATAGGTCGGCAAGTGCCGCAGATGACAAAACAGTGCAGGTGTCGCCGCCTGCGGCGGACCGGGAATCAGGCTACTCGAGCGCGCCTACGGCGCGGAGCAGTGCCAGAGTCCCTTCAAGGTCCTCCAAGTCGCTCAGATCGATTTCCGGCAGGGCAACCGTATCCAGCGGTACCGCTCCAGAGGGCAGTTCCATCTGGCCGCTTACCACCGGATACTCGTGTGTGGTTGACAGGAAGTAGTCCTGCGCTTCCTGCGACAGCAGATAGCGCACAAACGCTTCGGCCGCCTCGCAGTTGCTGCAGGAATCGACAATGCCGGCTCCGGCCACATTCACCATGGA
>DAOUIC010000489.1:0-1852 GCA_034428255.1 Anaerolineales bacterium | reverse complement strand
TCCTTCCAGCGCGCGTACCGCCACTCGCAGTCGGCCAGCATGTGGTTCCAGACGTAGCGGCAGGCCCCGGCGATGGCCGTCAGCAGGATGCCGGTGGCAGCGTCGCCCGGAAACAGGCGCAAGCGCACCGTACGGTGGACGGTGTCCGGAGCCTGCGTTGTAGGATCGGGGATGTTGGGCATGAAAGTGCAAGTTTCGTGTCCGATGGAGAGTCCGGTGGCTGCCGGACTCTCGCATTTATGGACGGCAGTATACCACAGAACCCGTCGTCAAGTCAGGAATATAATGGCACTGTTTCACTTTCGTTGATTTTGATCAAGAGCCATGGGTGGGAGTGGTCACACCGTGCTGAATGGCATCAACACAGTATCTGTGTGGAAAGTCAAGATCTTGACGGTCCAGATGACCACTCCTCCTGTGGCAACCAAGGCGTCCCTCGGCGGGCCACCGCATTCAGGTGCAGGAGAAGCTTGCGCATGACCGCCACCAAGGCCACCTTGCCCATCTTGCCTCGTTGCCGCAGACCCTGATAGAAGCGTTGGTGGATGTCTTCCTGCCGAATCACGGACAGCGCCGCCATGTGGCGCGGCCGCCTGGAAATCCGCATGGGCATGAAAAGCGACTTCGCGCCGTTCCTAATCCCCTACCTGACCGAGCTTCACGCGGCACGTCCCTTTTCGTACATTCTCGGTTCCGTGCATCCCCAGGCAGGCTACTTCAGGGAACAATACGATACCGGCGACATGTCCGCGTACCGTCGCACCTAATTATCGAATGCTAGCGGAGGCGGCGGAGACCGGGTTGTTCAACTGTCTGTCCCACCCCGATCTGGTCAAGTACATCGATCGCGCGGAATGGAACTTCGATTTCTATGCTCCCGTCATTGAAGAGAACCTCGACCGCATCGCAACCACGGGAACCTGCATGGAACTGAACACCGCCGGCCATCGCATGAGTTTGTGGGAATACAGCCCCGGCAGAGCCCAACCCAAAATGATGCGCCAGTGCCGCATTCCGGTCGTGGTGGGTACCGACGCGCATGTGGCCGGCCGCGTGGGCGATCACTTCAAGGAAGCATTGGACTTGCTTTCGAACATCGGCTTTCGCACCGTGTCCATCTTTCTGGATCGGGAACGTCGGGACTTGGACATCGAACAGGTCCGCCGGACGTTGCACTGAATCCCTGCCGTGGCGTCGGCCGACCCGGGTTTGGGTCGATCCAGACGCGGGAACCACACCCGGATTCTGGGATCCGAGTGGCGGCACGTTCATAATCTTGCACGGGTTGGCGACAGATCCGCCATGCCAAAACCAAGTTGTCCGGCGAAGGAAGTTCATCATTTCAAGCACGAAATCCGTCTTCTACGAGTCTCACATGCACACAACCCTGTGCCGCCACGCCACAGGGTCCGTGGACGATTATGCCCGGCAGGCCGTAGAACGGGGCCTGAAGGGCATGACCGTCACTTGCCATTGCCCGTTGCCAAACAGGATCAACCACGAAGCGCGCATGGCACCGGACGAACTGGACACGTACGTGGACCTGGTATTCCGGTCGGCCGCCGAGTGGCGCGGCCGCCTGGATATTCGCATGGGCATGGAGAGCGACTTCGCGCCGTTCCTGATCCCCTACCTGACCGAGCTTCACGCATCGCGTCCCTTTTCGTACATTCTCGGTTCCGTGCATCCCCATGCCGGTTACTTCAAGGAACGTTACGATACCGGCGAAACGCCCGCGTACCGCCGCATCTACTATCGGATGCTGGCGGAGGCGGCGGAATCCGGACTGTTCGACTGCCTGTCCCATCCCGATCTCATCAAGAACATTGATCACGCGGAGTGGGACTTCGAC
>DAOUIC010000488.1:0-6070 GCA_034428255.1 Anaerolineales bacterium | reverse complement strand
GAACGATGGCAACCGCTCTGAGCAAGGTGGGCATGTTGGCCATGCTGACGATGTTGCTGTGCACCTGTAACGGCACCAGGCAGGCAACATCCCAAACGACCGCCATCACTCCTCGGACGGAGGGCGAGTCGGCGGCCAATGCCGCTCAAGGCACCTCGCAGATCCGGGGTGAGGTTTGGGCCGACAACTGGTTCTCCCTTTACGTCGGTGACCAGCTTGTCATTGAGGATTCGACGCCCATCACAACCGAGCGTTCCTTCAATGCGGAAACGTTTGTCTTTGATGCCGAATACCCTCTGCAGCTAAACATCGTCGCCAAGGACTTCAAGGAGAACGATACCGGCTTGGAGTACATAGGGCGTCGCAACCAACAGATGGGCGACGGCGGTCTGATCGCCCAATTTACCGATGGCGCTACAGGAGAGACGATCGCGGTCACCGATGCAACTTGGCGATGCCTGGTCATACACACCGCGCCCCTCAATTACGCCTGCGAGGACGAGGCCGATCCGCAGGCTGGAGTCGCCCCATGCCTTTTCCGTGCGATCGAAGAGCCCGACGCGTGGCACTTGCTGGAGTTTGATGATTCCGAGTGGCTGCCCGCGGTGGAATACACGGAAGCGGTTGTGCGCCCAAAAGACGGGTACGACAAGATTGTCTGGGACAATGCAGCGCAGTTGATTTGGTCAGCCGACCTCGAAACGGACAACACTCTGCTATGCCGTTTGACTGTGGAGGGGCCCTAAAGGCACTCCAGTCCCCCGCTGCAAGTGCAGTCACAAATTGGTTGTCCTGCACGAATTCGCACGATCCCCACCGATACCGGCAGGGAACTGGCGGGGATCGTGCGAAGACCAGTCCATGCCTCGGTGCTACAATGGGCTGTCGAGAGCCCTGTGTGCCAAAGCGGTGAGGACAAGGTCCTGGCCGTCTCGGCGGTTTGTTCCATTGTTGCATCCTCCCGCATGAACAAGACAGAGCGAGTTCGCGCCGTCCTGGCCGGTGAACAACCGGACCGGGTTCCCGCCAGTTTCTGGTTCCATTTCCCGGAAGGGGCCAAGCACGGAACCGCCTCGGTCAAGTCCCACATGGACTATCTGGCCGAGACGGATGTGGACTTCCTCAAAATCTTCAACGAACACCCCTACCAAACCGAGTTCGAGATCAAGGAACCGGCGGACTGGGGCCGTTTGCGGCCGGCTCCGCTTTCATCCCCGTTCTTCCAGGCCATGCTCGAGGAAACCCGCGCCATCGTCGAGGCCGTGGACGGGCAGTGCCTGACCGTGACCACCGTGTTCGGTCCGTTTGGGGAAGGCAACCACGCCACCGGCAGTCTGGTTACGGACCACTACCGGGAGGATCCGGTGGCCGTGGCGCACGGACTTAAGGTGATTGCAGAGAGCCTGGCCGAGTTCAGCCTGGCCCTACTCGACTGCGGTACGGACGGCATCTATTTCTCGGCCCAGGGCGGTGAGCGTGATCGCTTCAGTGAGGAACAATTCCTGTCCGACCTCAAGCCCTGTGACCTGACGGTGCTGGAGGCGATCGACGGCAAGGCCGAGTTCAATCTGCTGCACATCTGCAAGGACGACGTGCGGCTGGAGCACTACATCGACTATCCTGCCAACGCGGTCAACTGGGCGGCGGCCAAGAGCAACTGGAGCATGGCCGAGGGCCTGGCACAATTCAAGCGGCCTGTGGTCGGCGGTCTCCACGACCGCGGCGTGATCGTGGATGGCAGCCTGGACGCCATCGAGAAGGCCGTACACGTCGTTCTTGACGATGTCGGGGATCGCAACTTCATGGTGGGTGCCGACTGCACGCTGCCCACGGACAACAGTTTGGCAAACATCAAGCAGGCGGTCCAGGCCACGGCCAGTTGGTCCGCGTCTGCCTGAACGGTTCCGGTTTCCCACATCAAGTCTCATATCGTTCCTCAAGCCAATTTCAACAGCCCTGTTTCACACCGAGGATCCATCCATGGCCAATTCTGAATACAAGGTTATCGGCACGCGCCCCATCCGCCACGATGGTGTCGACAAGGTCACCGGCGCGGCCAAGTACGGAGCCGATGTCCGCCTCACCGGCATGTTGCACGGCGCCATCAAGCGCAGTCCCTATGCCCATGCCGTGATCAAGGGCATCAACACCGACAAGGCGGCCGCCCTGCCCGGCGTCACGGCCGTCATGACCGGGGCCGACCTGCCGGCCGTGTCCCACGAAATCGTGGAGATGGGCGAGGACTCAGTGGCTCAGGACTATCTCAGCGCCAATGTCATGGCCCGCGACAAGGTGTTGTTCCACGGCCATCCGGTGGCGGCTGTGGCGGCGACCGAGTTGCAGACGGCCCTGGATGCCATCGAACTGATTGAGGTCGAGTACGAACTGCTTGAACCGGTGTTGGACGTCGAAGAGGCAATGGAATCGGACGCGCCCATTCTCTGGGATGGTCTGCGCACCTCTTCCATGGGAGAGGAAGGGACCGAACCAACCAATGTGGCTTCGCACTTCCGCTACGAGTTCGGGGATATCGAAGCCGGCTTTGCCGAGGCGGACCACATCGTGGATCGCACCTTCCACACCGCAATGGTCCACCAGGGCTACATCGAACCCCATTCCTCCACATGCGTCTGGCGCAAGGACGGCCGAGTCGAGGTATGGACCGCCACCCAAGGCGCATTCCAGATTCGCGAACAGCTGGCCAGCCTATTGAAGCTGGAATTGTCCCAGGTCAAGGTGACGCCGATGGAGATTGGCGGCGGTTTTGGCGGCAAGTTCACCTGCTACACGGATCTGCCGGCGGCGGTGCTCTCCCGCATGAGTGGCGGTCGGCCCGTGAAGATCACCATGTCGCGCACGGAAGTGCTGCAAGCAACCGGTCCGACTTCGGGTTCGGTGGTCAGGGTCAAGATGGGAGCCACCAGCGACGGCCGCCTCACTGCCAGCGAAGCCTCGCTGATCTACGAGGCCGGCGCCGTTCCCGGATCGCCCGTGGGCGCAGGGGCCGGGGTCATCCTGGCACCCTACAAGCACACGAATGTGCGGATTGACGGTTACGACGTTCTGGTCAACAAGCCCAAGACCGGGGCCTACCGGGCCCCGGGTGGCACCAATGCCGCTTTTGCGTCGGAGTGCGTCATCGACGAACTGGCCAAGAAGGTGGGCATGGATCCCCTGGAGTTCCGGCTGCTGAACGCGGCGGAGGAAGGCGATCGTCGTCCCGACGGTCCGATCTACCACCGCATCGGCTTCAAGGAAACGGTGGAATCCGCCATCGACCATCCTCATTACGCGACCCCGCTCGAGGGCAAGCACCGGGGACGCGGCGTGGCCTCCGGCTTCTGGTTCAACGGCGGCGGTCGCTCCAGCATGTCGGCCTCCGTTGCGGCCGACGGCATGGTCAACCTGATGGAAGGTTCGACGGACATCGGCGGTACCCGCGCCTCGATTGCCATGCAGTTGGCGGAATCGCTGGGCATCTCCTCCGACATGATCAATCCACAGGTCGTGGACACCGACGCGGTCGGCTACAACGACGGCACCGGCGGCAGCCGCGTGACGTTCGCAACCGGCTATGCAGCCTGGGATCTTGGTCAGAAGCTGGGCCAGCAGATGTGCGAGAAAATCGCCGAGGTTTGGGAGGTCGAAGGGGGCAGTGTCGAGTTGAAGGACGGCGTGTTCTCCCACAACGGCAAGTCGGCGAACTTCGTCGAGGTTGCGGGTGAACTGGCTTCCAGCTCAACCCCCGTGGTGGCCAGCACCTCTGTCTCTCCCCCGCAGCCAGGTCCGGCGTTTTCCACCCACATCGTCGATGTGGAGGTGGACGTGGAAACCGGCAAGGTGCAGATCCTGAACTACACGGCCATCCAGGACGTGGGGATGGCCATCCATCCCAGTTACGCCGAAGGCCAGATCCAGGGCGGCGTGGTGCAGGGCATCGGTTGGGCGCTCAACGAGGAGTACATCTACAGCGACGACGGCCACCTGGTGAATGCCAGTCTGCTGGACTACCGGATGCCGACCGCACTTGACCTGCCCATGGTCGAGACACTGATGATTGAGGTTCCCAACCCCGGCCATCCGTATGGGGTCAGGGGTGTGGGCGAAGTTCCGATCGTGCCTCCGGCGGCAGCCATTGGCAACGCCATTGCGGACGCCACCGGCATGCGGTTGACCCGGTTGCCGATGAGTCCGGCCACGGTCCTGGAGCAGCAGTGGAGCGACCAAGCCTGCGGCTAATGCCACTACAGTCTTGACACCCGTGTGGAACCCGCACCAATCGGTGCGGGTTCTTTTATTGGCTCTTGGGTTGTGGGCATCCGCACCAACCGATCGATAGTTGGGTTCGCACGCTGCAAACCGCGGTTGTGTACGACACTGGGGCATGCAACGTTCCGGATACGATGGCGGTCGCCATGGCCTGAGTCAGACGATTGGAACTGTCCCACGCGCGGGGCGCCGATGATGCGCCCGGACCGATGTCAATGCAACTGAAACAGTGCCACAGCAACCCTCAGGCTAAGGGAACGGAATCGTCAGATGAAGGTTGCAAGAGGTGCAGAAATGGCTGTGAACGTACTTGAATGGACGGCGGCACAGGTGTCTGCCGGAAGAGGGGGGCCTTGGGATTGGCGTGTACCTGCCCGCAGAGGCGACACGGACCCTCTAACGGCGCAATCAGCGCGCAGGCGGCGTACCGTGTGGCGTATTACACATGCCGAGGAATGGCAGGCGTACCTGCAGCGTTTGCCCCATTACGATCCTGCCTATGTCTATGACGAAGGGCACGAATACGACTGGGACTGGACCACCGACCCCGACTACAGCGGGGTGGGCAAACGGTGTGAATACGACGAGGAAGGTTTCGTGAGCCCCGATCCGGCATCCCACGACCTGGTGATTTACAGGGTGTTGTCGGCCTTGCTCGCTCTTTTTGGGCGCGATGTCCGCAACTTGAGCGACACCCGCGTCCAGAAGGAACCCGATCTCCATTTTCCTGCCGCTTTGGGCAGGGACTTGGGCTTGTTTACCGACGGCGGCAATGTCAAGGAAATGGTTACTCCCGACGTGGTGGTGGCTCCTGAAGGGGAGGTCTTCCCGGAGAACCGCGAGATTGCCCTCGGAGGCGACGAACCCGACCCCGTTCCCGCCATGGTGGTTGAAGTGAAGTCCCCGTCCACTGGCGGCTGGGACCTGAACGGCAAGATGCGGCTATACGCCGCATTGGGGGTTCAGGAATACCTGCTTGTGGAAACAGGTGAGCGTACCCGTGAACCCGCACTGGATTTGTATCGCCTGCGAGACGGCGAGTACCACCGAGTACCCAGCAGCTTCCATGTTGAGGCAGACCTCCCGGTGATTTCTGTGTTCAGTGAGGTTTGCGGTACCCATTTGCGGCTGCAGGGAACCGGACATACACCTCTATTCCAGTGGCTTGATGCCGAGGAAGGTCGCTGGCGCGACCCTGAGAGCGACTTTGGAGCGGAGCGTAAAGACGAGGGTCGTTTAGAGCAGACCTTACTGATCCTGAACGGTTTGCTGCCGGACGAAACGGACTTGGAGCGGGTGGCGGAGCACTGGACTGCCACAGGCTTGCCCGACAATGCCGCAGAACTGGTTTTGGAGGTCATGGCCGATCCTCACCGGTGGCGCGAGATCCTGAATCTCCCCTCGGACGAATCGGAAGGTGCTTCCGACCCGGATGACTTCGGGCCGACCTGAGCCCACACGGGATCAGGTCGTTTCTTGGATCTGCAACACGTTCGGCGGACAGATGAACGCGGTCCGATCCCGGAGCCATCGGCCAAGGCCATCGCGTACACCACCGGAACGAGGATGATTTGCCACCGATGATCCCAGTTGCGATTTCGGGGCAGCAGCGAAGCGACCAAGACTGTGGTTGATGTCGTTGTGAACTTGACGCTTGCAAGGGGATTCCTGCGATGACTTGCCAATTGTCTGACAGGATGATGTTGCATGCGCCTGTTTTGGAATGAGATTCGGGCACGGGCATCCGCCTTCGCGCGGGAATAGGCGGATGCGGTTTAGTTAGAATGGCCTTTGGAGGCAG
>DAOUIC010000487.1:0-2129 GCA_034428255.1 Anaerolineales bacterium | reverse complement strand
CCGTGGGTCTCGGCACCGGCCTTGATGGACATGAACTTGTCCAGACTCGGCCAGGTCCGCACGTACAGGTCCAACTCCGGTACATCATCACGAAGCCGGACCGGAACAGGCGGGTTTAGTTGTCGTTCAAACTCCTTTGGTTCCTCCAGCGGCGGGCCGGCCGGGGCCTCGTCCTCTCGGGCGCGGCCCCCGCAGGACGCCAACTGCAGAACCAGGGCAAGCAACACGAGGCTGCCGAGAATGCGCAACGGGATATTGAACTTCATGTCCCTGAAATTCCATCAACGATCCAATCGGCGGCCCCCGTCGGACACTTGGGCAAATTTACCTGAGCAACCGCGTCAGGGATACCAACCATGAGGCGTCGCGCATCGACCATGTTCCGTCCAGTGGGGCGATGGGACGTCATGTCTCGTTGCGGTGCCGGGACCATCCACGCGTGGTGGACAGCCCCGGCGGTATTGGATTGCAGTCGAAACGTTAGTTGCCGGTTGGGTTCAGACTGAACATCACATACTTGAATTCCGGCCACCAGGTAAACGGAACCGCGTAGACATTGTCCGAAGTCGGCCATCCGTCCCAGTAGTGCCAATTGAACGGCATCACGTAGGTGGTTTGGACAATCGCCAGCCCCGGCAGGTGTTCGAAGTACAGGCGCACAGCCTGCCGATACAGGTCCTCGATGGCCGGATCGTTCGGGCTCATCTGTTCAATCTGGTTCATCACCTCGGTCAATTCGGGGATGTTGACGCGCCACCGGTTGCCGGTATTGGTCTTCTCGCCAATCGGAGTGATGTTGGTGTGCTTCCAGTCCGAGAACGTCAACGGCCCCTCGGCCCAGTCGCCGCAGAACCAGTGGGAGCTCATGTCGAAATTGCCGTTGTCCAGGGAGTCCCACATGGCCTGACCCTCGATCCGCTTGACATTGGCCTTGATGCCCATCTTGGCCAGTTCCTCGGACAGATCGAAGGCGATGTTGTACTCGGTATTGGCAAAGCCCGGGACATTGATCTGGAACTCCATCGGGTTGCCTTCGCCGTCGATGCGAATGCCGTCGTTGCCAGGCATGAAGCCCAATTCGTCGAGGATCGCATTACCCCGGTCAATATCATAGTCAAGCTCAAACTCGGCCCGGATATCCTCAAAGGAGTATTTGTCGTGCACGCCCCAGTCGGCCCAGGGGAAACGTGCCGGAACCGTCGGCACGCCAAACAGGAGATCGGCCACCTTCTGCCGATTCACCGCGGCATTGATGGCGTGGCGCACCTCCGGCAGCGACAGCGGGTACTTGGCGTTGTTGAACCAGATCGCCCGCGGGCACGGATCGCGCCAGCCGGCCAGCTGGATCGCCGGGTTGGCGTCCACCGCAGCCTGCATCAGTGTGGCGTCGCCCAGTGCATGGGGATGATCAATCTTGTTGACCTTGACGTCGGCAATCTCGGTTTCCGGCACCCGCTCCAGGCGCGTGACGTAGTAGGTGGGCCCCACTTCGACACCCATGCCGTCCATGCCCCAGTAGTTCTCGTCCTTGACCCAGATGTTCATCGCCTGATCCGGAAACTCCTGGTGGAGCTTGTACGGACCGGTAAACACCGGAGGATAGTTCTTGAACTCAAGCGGATCGTTGCCTTCCCACACATGCTTGGCCTGAACCGGGAAACCCCAGGCCCGGGCAAAGTTCATATGAAAGCGCGGGTTCGACTTCGTGAGATTGATGGCCACAGTATGGTCGTCGGACGCTTCGACAGAGGCGACCCACTCCTGCATGGTCGAACCCATCCGCAACGCGATCTCGCTCTGCACCATTTCAATCGTGAACTTGACGTCGTGCGCCGTAAAGGGCGTGCCGTCGTTCCAATGGGCCTCGGGCCGGGTCTTAATGGTCAGTTGCGTGAATTCGTCGTTGTATTCGTAGCTTTCCGCCAGCCAGTAGACAAACTCGCCGGTGGCCCAGTTGATGTTGAAGAGATGCTCCTGGGCCGCCTGCCAGATGCCGGGGGCCGCGGCATTCGGGGCCAACAGGTTATAGCTCTCCCAGACATCCCAATTGCCGCCGATTTCATTGACAATGACGGTCTCGTTGCGCGGCGTGGGAACGTACTCGCCGGCTACGCCCTCGTCAGCCGCCT
>DAOUIC010000486.1:0-2660 GCA_034428255.1 Anaerolineales bacterium | reverse complement strand
GTGCGCACCGCGATTGCACATAAAGTCAGCGAGTCCCTGGTTCTGGCGAACCTGCTGGGCCACGATTCCCATGGTGTCGTGAGGGTCGACCTCTATCTGGATCAGATCGAGAACGGAAGGCTGGATCCCGCCTCGGACCCGGAGCCGCTGGAGGAGTCGCCATCCGTTTTCGTCATGGATGCCAAGCGGAACTTCGGGCAATGGTCCGCCTATCTCACGATCAAGAAAGCCATTGAAAAGGCCGAGACCTGCGGCATCGCCGCCGGCGGCATCACCAACAGCGGCCACGTCGGCCGTCTTGGGGAATGGGTCACGATGGCGGCCGACGCCGGATACATCGGACTGGCCTTCTGCAACGGCGGCGGCCGACGTGGCATCGTGGCGCCGTTCGGCGGCAGCGAACGGCTCATGAGCACCAATCCCCTGGCCGCGGCCGTTCCGCTGGAGGGCCGGGACCCCATCGTGATCGACTTCGCGACCAGCGTGGTGGCCGAGGGCAAGGTCAAGATTGCCCACAACAAGGGCACGGACCTGCCGCCTGGCTCCATGTTGGACAAGGACGGCAATCCGTCGGTCAATCCGCAAGACCTCTACGAGGGAGGCATGCTCCTGCCGTTCGGCGGACACAAGGGATCCGGCCTGAGCCTGCTCAACGATGTGATGGCCGGGCTGTTGACAGGCAGCGGTGTTCCTCAGAAGGTCGAGGGTCCCATGAACAACGGCGCGTTCTTCATCCTGTTGCGCATCGAAACATTCCGGGCACTCGGCGCTTTCTTTGGCGATGCCGGCGACTACGTGGAGTTCTTCAAGTCCGTGCGGCCGGCCCCGGGGTTCGACGAAGTCATGTTGCCGGGCGAGCCCGAAGCGCGCACGGCCGCCGAACGGCGCGCGCACGGCATTCCCGTGGACGACGTGACCTGGCGCAGCCTGGTGGAGGCTGCGGCCGGAGTGGGTGTCGAGGTCCCCCGAGGCTAGCGCTTTCCGGCCACCAGGCAGGCCATGTCCCCTTGGCGGGCAAGGCAGTCGGTCCAGGCATAGCCCAGATCGCGCAGGACTTCGAAGTGACGGGCCACCGGCAACCGGCCCGGATCGTTCGCGTTGGGCTTGCCGGGTGACGTAACGAAGTCCGCGTTGACGAAGATGCCGTCGTCGTCGAGCAGTTCGAACGCCTTGGCGTAGATCCGGGTGACATTGTCCTGGTTTCCCAGATCGTGCATCGCCTGCAGCGACACAAAGGCCTGGACCGGTGCGGGCAGGCGCCGGGTCCAGCCGTCCTCGTTGGCGTCCTCGTGCCAGACTTCGGCGCGTGGTCCGAATTGGCTCAGCCGCCGACGGGCGAAGTCACTCAGCGGTACGGAGTAGTCCAGCCCGGTGTAGGTGAGGTGGGGAATGTCGCGCAGCAGGCACAGCGCCATCAGGCCGGGGCCGGTGGCGATCTCCACCACATGCAACGGGCCTTCCGGCCGGTGGGCGGACAGGACGGTGGAAACCGTATCGATCATCGTGTGGCGATAGGGCCACCTGCGGAAGATGCCGCTCTCCCAGGCGGCCACGTCCCCCCGGCTGGTGAAGCGGTGGAACCGGTTTGCGTGGTCTGAACTGCCCATTGGCTGTATACTTGTCCTTGCTGTGTCGGCCGCAACCCCGCTTATCCAGCCGACGTTGCTCATGCAGGGAGGTTGACAATGATAGGACAGAACACCTTGACGAGAACGGTGTCTGTGCTGGCTATCGACAGCTCCGGACCTTCCCGCCCACCCGCCGCCCACGGCTAATCGCACCGCGGCGAAAACAGCGACCTCCGGCCCGCTGCTGTCACTCGTCACCCCAAACCCACAATCCAGCACGGACCCCGGGGTTCCCGTGAATCCTGTCCCCGCCGCGGCGGGGAAGCCGAGTATTCGGCCTGCGCGGGCGCTTTGACACCCTGAGGCCATCCGGAGCCGCTGACCAACGCATGTCTGCACACTACCAAGACGACTGGAACGACTACGAAGAAGAGGAATGGGAGGATTACGCCGAGGAACACGATCCCGACTTTCAGCAGGACCAGAAGCTGATTCGCAGGCCGCCCAAGGCCAAGTTCGAGAACAAGGTTCCCTACCGGGAAAACTGGCGCTACAAAATTGAGGAGGAGATACGCCGCAGCATTACCGGCGATTTTGAAACCACCTACCGGCCGGGCCAGGTTGAACGGCGCTGGCTGATGGGTGCCCTGCGACCCTTCTTTGAGAACGGATTGGTGGACGACATCCTGAGCAAGGTCAAGGGTGGCAAGGACGCCGACGTTTACCGCTGCAGTCTGATGGCGCCCGACGGCTCACTGGACCTGTTTGCGGCCAAGACCTATCGGCCGCGCAGCCACCGCACCATGCGTAACGACATGGTGTACCGCGAGGGCCGCGACACGCTGGCGCTGGGAACCAATGTCAGCAGCCGGCAGGACAAGCGGCTGCTGCGGGCCATGCTCAAGCGGTCGGACTACGGCAAGCAGGCGCAGCAGACGTCCTGGCTGCTGTACGAACGCCACGCCCTCACCATTCTCCGGGAGGTGGGGGCCGATGTGCCGGAGCCGTTCGACGCCGCCGACAATGCCATCCTGATGGAGTTCATCGGGGATGCACAGGTGGCCGCGCCGACCTTGAACGAAGTCCGTCTGG
>DAOUIC010000485.1:0-1802 GCA_034428255.1 Anaerolineales bacterium | reverse complement strand
CCTTGCCCATGTGGATGATGGCGTTCTTGGATACGTTCTGGGACAGGTCCCCCGACCATCCGAACAGATCCCCCTTGACGGCGTTGAATTCCTTGCGCAGGTTCTGGTCCGACAGCCACTCGCCCCCGTTAGGATTGATGTCGACATGGCCATACCAGGTGCCGGCGTGGAGCTCGTCGGTGTGCCCAAACCAAGCCAACCGGAAACGGCCCCGCGCCCAGTTGGCGGCCACCCGATCCCAACCGGCGTGCTGCATCATCCGCGACGCCTGCCTGTCGGTCGGGTCCAAGGCAGTGCGGTGTGCCTTGCCCAGACCTGTCAGGACGCCTTCCTTCACGACTCCACCGCGTCCCCATCCGCATCCGTCGCCCCGGACTCCGGAACCTCGATCAGCCGGCGGGACTTGTGCGACCGCTGGCCGTACAGCCGGGCACTGAACACGGTCATGATCTCCATCACGGCCTGCGCCGGTTCCTCCTCGAACGACGGCGAATCGGTTGGGTGCATCACCACAACTTCAATGCCCTGCGATGCGCACATGGCAAACACCAGCTCGGCACCGAAGCGCATCAGCACCAAACGCCCCATCCGCCGGCGCAGAATCAAGTCCGTCAGCCTCTTCAGTCCGGGTTTGTCGTACTTCAGCCCACTGCCGCGATCGCGAATGATCTCGGTTTGCCACCCTTGGGCCGCACAGTGGGCTTCGAGGGCTTCGTGCTGCCTGTCCGGATCGGCTTTTTGATCGTGGCTGGACACACGGGCATAACCAACGGTCAGGTTCGCTTCGTGGCCACCCCGTCCCAACAGTTCTGCACGGTCAATGGCAACGGTACCCCGACGCGGTGCGACGCGCCGGAACCAACTCGCCGCGGGCATCCCGGTTGCGAAGCGTCTGCGGGTCCACACCCAACAGGTCCGCAGCCTCTCCGATGCGGACCAGCCGCTTGTTTCGCCTGCCCATAACACATGAACCATATCATGCTTTCACAATCTATTTCGAGCTGTTACTATCCCACATCCAGGTCGCGCCAGAGGCTTCGGTCAGGATCGCATCACTTGGTGTTGCCGTATGGCGGTCTGCCGAGAGCCGTGCCCGGTTCCCGCTACGCGGTACTGTTTCAGCTTGGTTGGATGCGGAACCCAATTGCCGGGCCAACCGTTGGCGGGCAAGGAAGGATGCCGGGAACCAGTTCGCTTACGGACGAACAGTCAGGTTCATCACGGATGCCACAGTGTTTGCCGGTCGTTCCTGTTTGGTTCGGCTTTGATGCGGCGTTCATCCATCCGAAGGCACTACGGTGCTATCCGGAGCCGGTGTCGTGGCTCGGGTCTCCCAACAGGGACCGCCATTCGTTCGATATCCGCTGTACCTTCCGGATGCGGTCCATCACATTCGGCGGGGGACCGTCCCGATGCCAAACGGCCTCGATCCGTTCCAGGTTTGCCGGTTCCAGATCCGTTCCCAGGTGTGCGTGCAACAGACCGATGGCCAACTCCGTCCGTTCCCGTTCCCGGTCGGTCTCTCGATCGCGCCAGAGACCCTGGTCCGGATCCCACCATTGCAGCCGATGCCGATCCACCGATTCGTCCCGCATGCCGATATCCGCGTCGCGGACCGCAGCCGGCAGCATGCGGATGTCGACCGCCAGTACCTCACTGTGGTACACGGGCCATTCCCTGACCCCTGACTGCCGCGGGACGGGGGCATAGCTCCCCGTGTCGTCCAGTCGCCAGCCCCAGAATGTAACATCGTCCGCATGCGCCGGCGGTGCATGGCCCTCCGGGTCGTACAGCCAGTACTC